>CANREG010000004.1 GCA_947629565.1 uncultured Lachnospiraceae bacterium | reverse complement strand
GACGACGAATTTGAAGAAGGATTTTTTATCTTCTAATCATCGTTTTGTTTTTGTGCCCGCTTGTGCGGGCTCTTTTTTATTTAAGAGTTCGCCGGATGGCGAACTTTCCTATTATAAAAAAAAGGGCACTTGTGCCCTTTTTTTGTTAAATTTAAATTGATATACGTGAAACATTAGTGTATAATATTGAAAAACAAGGGCACAATGACACTAAATTATCAAAGTGAGGAATTGCCATGGAGATTAAAAGAAATGCCTATTTACAAAAACTAATTAACCGTATGCACAATGGAATGATTAAAGTGGTTACAGGTATCAGAAGATCCGGCAAATCATATCTTATATTTCATATTTTCAAAGAATACCTGTTAAACAACAATGTAGACGAAAAACACATCCTTTCCATTGAGCTGGATCGCTGGGAGAACAGACAGTACCGCAAGCCGGATGTGATATTGGAGTATATTCATTCACAAATTACAGATAAAAAAGATTATTATATTTTATTAGATGAAGTACAGATGCTGGAAAATTTTGAAGATGTGCTAAATTCCCTGCTGCACATTTCCAATGCAGACGTATATGTGACCGGCAGCAATTCCAAATTTTTATCAAAGGATATTATTACGGAATTTCGGGGACGCGGCGATGAAGTTCATATATATCCGGTAAGTTTTAAGGAATTTATGGAAGTATACGAGGGAGACAGGTATCAAGGCTGGGCTGATTATGTGACCTATGGCGGTCTTCCCCTCGCCGTTACCCTGAAGACGGAAGAACAGAAAATAGATTATCTTACCCGGCTCTTTGAAGAAACCTATATCCGGGATATTATTGAACGAAACCGCATTGACAAAATACAGGAACTTAACGACCTTATAAATATACTGGCTTCCGGTATTGGTTCTCTCACAAATCCTTCAAGAATTGAGGCAACTTTTAAAAGTGTCATTCAATCAGACATCAGCCTCAACACAATCCGCACATACATTGATTATTTGAAGGATGCCTTTATTATCAGCGAAGCTAACCGCTATGATGTAAAAGGCAGAAAATATATCGGCACTCCATTAAAATATTATTTTGAGGACGTCGGTCTTCGCAACGCCAGACTTGGTTTCCGCCAGACAGAAGAAACCCATTTAATGGAAAATATCATCTATAACGAACTTCGTATGCGGGGATATCAGATAGATGTAGGCGTTGTTGCCAAAAGGAACCGTACAGCCGACGGCAGGCAGGAAAAAAAGCAGTTGGAAATCGATTTTATTGCAAATATGGGAAGTAAACGCTATTATATTCAGTCTGCATTAAACCTTCCGAGCGAAGAAAAAGCAAAGCAGGAAAAGGCGTCTCTTTTAAGCGTAAATGATTCATTTAAAAAGATCATCATTGTAAAGGACGTTATTCACATTCAAAGAGATGAATATGGCATTACAACTATGAGTATTTTTGATTTTCTGTTACAGGAAAACAGTCTCGAACTGTAATATTTTTCCATCTGTCAGTGCATAAACTTCAAAAAAAACCAAGTTTTTGCACTTCAGTGCATAAACTCCAAAAAAAATCAAGTTTTTGCATTTCAGTGCAAAAACTTGATTTTTTTCGTATATTCTGCAATCTATCCTACAGATTTCCCTTCACCTGCTTATAGATTCCCTCCGCATCCAGTTCATATTTATGCAGAAGCTCCACAGCCGGGCCGGACTCGCCGTACCGGTCACGCATGCCAATCTTATAGACCGGAACCGGAGCATTTTCACATACCACATCGCATACGGCAGAGCCAAGACCGCCGATAACAGAGTGTTCCTCCACAGTGAACAGCTTTTTCGTCTCCTTCGCCGCCTTAACGATAATATCCTTATCGATAGGCTTAATGGTATGGATATTGATTACCCTTACATCAACACCGTCATCCGCAAGCATCTTTGCGGCCTCTAAGGCAAAATTAACCTCAAGGCCTGTCGCCACAATGGTAATATCCTTTCCTTCCCGAAGGGTTACGCCCCTGCCAAGCTCGAATTTATAATCCGGCCTGTCATTAATCACAGGCGCGGCCAGACGGCCAAAACGAAGATACACCGGGCCTTTATGCTCATATGCTGCCCGTACTGCCGCCCTCGCCTCCACATCATCACATGGGTTAATAATCACCATATTGGGAATCGTGCGCATCAGGGCAATATCCTCATTACACTGGTGGGTTGCCCCGTCCTCGCCCACAGAAATTCCCGCATGGGTGGCGCCAATCTTCACATTCAACTTGGGATAACCTATGGTGTTGCGCACCTGCTCATAGGCCCTGCCCGCCGCAAACATGGCAAAGCTGGAAGCAAACGGCACCTTTCCGGTCAAAGACAGGCCCGCCGCAATTCCCATCATATTACACTCTGCAATACCGCAGTCGATATGGCGTTCGGGAAATTCCTTTTTAAAAATCCCGGTCTTGGTGGCAGCCGCCAAATCTGCATCTAACACCAATAAATCCGGATATTCCCTGCCTAACTCCACCAAAGCATTGCCATAGCTTTCCCGGGTAGCAATCTTCTTCACATCTGCCATTACGCTTCACCTGCCTTTTCTAATTCCGCCATTGCCGTTTCGTACTGTTCATCATTGGGCGCCGCGCCGTGCCATGAAACCTGGTTCTCCATAAAGGACACGCCCTTTCCCTTTACGGTCTTTGCGATAATGGCTGTCGGCATTCCCTTCGTCTGCCTTGCCTCTTTAAATGCCGCCTCAATCGCGTCAAAATCATGTCCGTCAATCTCAACGACATGGAAGTTAAACGCCTTGAATTTATCTGCAATCGGATATGGGGAGCAGACGTCCGCCACACTTCCGTCAATCTGCAAATCATTGTTGTCCACGATAACCACCAGATTATCCAGTTTCCTATGCCCGGCAAACATAGCTGCCTCCCAGACCTGTCCTTCTTCAATCTCACCGTCGCCTAACAGGGTATACACCCGGTACTGCTCACCGGAAAGTTTTGCGGAAAGAGCCATTCCCACTGCAACGGACACGCCCTGTCCCAGAGAACCCGCAGACATATCCACTCCCGGCGTTCCCTTCATATCGGGATGCCCCTGAAGCATCTCGCCAGTCTTGCGCAGCTTTAACAGCTCCTCCTCCGGAAAATATCCCTTCATGGCAAGAACGCCGTAAAGCGCAGGCGCCACATGTCCCTTGGACAATACAAAACGGTCCCTGTCTTCCTTTTCCGGCTTTTTCGGATCAATATTCATCTCCTCATAATATAAATAAGTCATTATATCCGCCGCAGACAGGGAGCCTCCCGGATGCCCGCTTTTGGCGGCATGGAGGGAAGCTACAATGTGCTTTCTCAACTGGTTTGCTTTTTGCTGAAGCTCTGCCTTATTCATAATCAATCTCCTTTTCCTTCGGCAATCGCCTACATATCTATCAATAATTTTCTGCTCTCAGCTTAAAATAACTCTGCGGATGCTCGCAGACCGGACATACCTCCGGAGCCTCCTTTCCAATATGGATATGACCGCAGTTCGAACACTCCCAAATCATATCTCCGTCTCTGGAAAATACCAGACCGCCCTCAATATTGGCTAACAGCTTGCGGTATCTCTCCTCATGGGTCTTCTCGATAGCAGCTACCATTTCAAAAGATTTGGCAATATCCTCAAAGCCTTCCTCTCTGGCTGTCTTTGCAAACTCCGCATACATATCCGTCCACTCGTAATTTTCTCCCTCGGCTGCATCCTTTAAGTTATCCACCGTTCCCGGTACAGCGCCGCCGTGAAGAAGTTTAAACCACATCTTTGCATGCTCTTTCTCGTTATTTGCAGTTTCCAAAAAAATGTCTGCAATCTGATTATACCCGTCCTTCTTTGCCTTACTGGCATAATAGGTATACTTATTTCTCGCCTGTGATTCACCGGCAAAAGCCGCCATCAGGTTTGCCTCTGTCTTTGTTCCTTTTAAGTCTGCCATATCTTTATCCTCCTATCATTTTAATCGCTGTGAAACATTTATGATTCTTTCATATTGTGCGCATAAAGCAATATCATTATATCATTTTATAAAATTCCTGCAAGGGTACAAATATCAGCACCGGCGCAGAGCCTGCATTTTTTAATTCATGTTCACCGGCATATATCATTAAATCCTGTTCACTCGCATATCTCCCTGACGCCAATCTCCCGGAAAGTGCGGATACACCGATTCACCAGCCCGGTTTCCTCTAACAATTCCCGGCTGCTGTCCCCGTATACGCCGACAATCTTTCCCGCTCCGGCACTGTGGGCGGAGAGCACGCCGGAAACCGCGTCTTCAAACACAACGCAGTCCGAAGGCGCCGCATGTAAAGTCTCCATGGCCCGGAGATAGATATCCGGGTCCGGCTTTCCCTTAAGGCTGCCGTCGTCATAGACCACCTGCTTTCTTGCAAACCATTTTTCCAGGTTAAAATGTGCAAAGTAAAAATCAATGTTTGCCAGATTGGCGGCAGTGGCAATAGCCATGGGAATATGGGCGGCCTTCGCTTCGTCAAGAAACGGCTCAAGTCCCTCCGTCAGATGAAACCGCTCCTTATGTTCCATGCAAAGCTTCCGGTAATACCGCTCCTTTTCCTCGGAATAGCGCATCACCTCCTGCGGCGGAAGGCTTTCCTCCCCCAGAAAATGAGCCAGAATCATAGCCGAGGTTTTCCCATGGACATGCTTTTTAAACTCCTCCTCCGGCACGCTGCGCCCGCAGAGGATTTCCACATAATGCCGCCATGCCGTCTCATGCATATAGGAGTCCATTACCATTGTTCCATTGAAATCAAATATAAATGCTTTCTTTCCCATTACAGATAACTCTTTAACTTGTCCACCATGTCAAGCTTCTCCCATGGCAAATCTAAGTCTGTCCGTCCAAAATGACCGTATGCCGCAGTCTGCTTATAAATCGGGCGGCGCAGGTCTAACATCTTGATAATGCCCGCCGGGCGAAGGTCAAAGTTTTCCCGCACAATTTCCACCAGCTTTAACTCGTCGAGCTTGCCTGTGCCAAAAGTGTCCACCCGGACAGAGGTCGGTCTCGCCACGCCAATCGCATAGGAAAGCTGAATCTCGCATTTGTCTGCCAATCCTGCTGCCACAATATTTTTTGCCACATATCTGGCGGCATATGCCGCAGAGCGGTCTACCTTGGTACAGTCCTTGCCGGAAAATGCGCCGCCGCCATGACGGGCGTAGCCGCCGTAGGTATCGACAATAATCTTACGCCCCGTAAGGCCGGAATCCCCGTTCGGGCCGCCGATGACAAAGCGTCCGGTGGGGTTGATAAAGAACTTTGTATCCCCATCCACCATTTCTGCCGGTAACACCGCATCAAATACATATTTCTTGATATCCTCATGAATCTGCTCCTGTGATACCTCCGCATCATGCTGTGTGGAAAGCACCACTGCCTCTAAGCGGACCGGCTTGCCCGCCTCGTCATATTCTACGGATACCTGCGTCTTTCCGTCTGGACGAAGATACGGAAGGGTTCCGTTTTTCCGGACCTCCGTAAGCCTTCTCGCCAGCTTGTGCGCCAGACTGATTGGATACGGCATATACTCCTCCGTCTCGTTGGTGGCGTAGCCGAACATCATGCCCTGGTCGCCTGCGCCAATGGCCTCAATATCCGCATCGCTCATCTGGTTTTCCTTTGCCTCTAAAGCCTTGTCCACGCCCATGGCAATGTCGCTGGACTGCTCGTCAATGGCGGTAATCACGCCGCAGGTATCGCAGTCAAAACCGTATTTTGCCCGGTCATAGCCTATCTCCCGGATTGTGTCCCGCACAATCTTCTGAATATCCACATAGGCATTGGTGGAAATTTCTCCCATAACCAGTACAAGACCTGTGGTAATCGAAGTTTCACAGGCAACGCGGCTGTTCGGATCCTGCGCCATTAAGGCGTCCAATACGGCGTCGGAAATCTGGTCGCAAATTTTGTCGGGATGTCCTTCTGTTACGGACTCAGACGTAAACAACAATTTCTCCATAGTAAAAATCCTCCTTTAGTTTTTGCAATAAAAAACTTCAAATCCAAGGATTTGAAGTCCGGTAATTCTTATGTTCAAATCCTCTTATTGATCGATGCGTACTACCGCTCGCTTCAGGCCGGCACCTTCCTTTCCGGGGTTGCCGTGGCTTCTTCGTCCCTTCTGACTCCACCACTCTGAATAAGAGAAGTTTCTTTTGCAATTCTGACTGAAAACTGATATTTTACAGTTCTTACCCATCATACTCTATAATGTAGTATTGGTCAAGATGTAATTGACTTTCTACACAGGTTTTTTTATAATCTAAAGAAAGCGGCAACACGACGGCTTTATTTTTCTGTGAGTAATGAGTCCATAGACAGAGCATCACATAAAAGGATTGGACGGAAAGGGGATTTCAAATGAACATCATACAGATCATGCTTCACAGGGTAACGCTTGGCATGACGTTGGCAGAAGACGTCTACCGGGGTTCCCAGCTATTGATCCCCAGGGGAACGATAATTGATGATGAGGTACTGAATATTTTAAGGTATTCCTCCATCGTCTCTGTAGCTGTGTACGGCAAGGATGTATCCCGCCAGAATATGGCTACCCTGACGCTGCCTGTCCAGACACACTCCGAGAAAGTTCGGGAAAGCGAAGATTTTAAGGAATTCGAGGAGAATTTTAAAGAGCAGACGGAGACTTTTACCTACGCCCTCAACGACATTGCCAGCCGGAACAAAGAGGTGGATATTGACGATTTGTTCACCTCCGCCAATGAGATGATGGCGGGCGAGACCAACACCTACCAGCTTATGGATATCCTAAGCAATATCCGGTACTTTGACGATTCCACCTACGCCCATTCTCTGAATGTCGCCATGCTTGCCAACATTTTAGGCCGCTGGCTTAAGTTCAGCGATGAAGACCTCAAGTTACTGACGGTTGCCGGTATGCTCCACGATATCGGCAAGGTGCTGACGCCGCCGGAGATTATCAAAAAACCGGGGCGGCTCACCCGGGAAGAATTTGAAATCATTAAGGGACATACCACCAAGGGGTACAAGCTGTTAAAGGAAAAAGGCGTCAGCGAGAACATTGCGCAGGCGGCGCTGCTCCACCACGAAAAATGCGACGGCAGCGGCTATCCCATGGGACTTAAGGGCTATAAGATTAATGAACTGGCAAAGCTGATTACCATTGTGGATATATATGAGGCCATGACGGCCAACCGGTGCTATCGGGAGGGCATCTGCCCCTTTGCGGTTATCCGCATGTTTGAGGAGGAGGGCTACGCCAAATACGATCCCAAATACCTCCTTCCATTTTTACAGGGGATTTCCGACACCTACCTGCACAATACGGTTCTGCTGAGCGACAACAGAAAAGGCGAGATTATTCTGACAAACAAAACTGCCGTATCCCGCCCCAGTCTGCTGGTGGATGGAGAATATTTAGACCTGACTCTCCACCCGGACCTTAGTATTATTGAAATTTTATAAATTATTATTCTTTGACAATGATCAGCTTATCTCCCTCATGAATCTGATCCGAATCCAGCCCGTTGATTTCCTTAATCCGGTCAACGGTTGTGTAATATTTCTTGGCGATACTCCACAGGGTATCGTCTTTTTTTACCACATAGCCAATCACGCCCGGCAGCTCCTTCTTCCGCTCTAAGTCAATCGGCTCCACCTCTACATCCAGCACGGCCTTTGCCTTTTCATTGGTGAACGCCAGCACCTCCAAAGATACCTCCGCCTTAATCTCAATCTGGGTGTCGCTCTGCTGCAGGGCGGTAATCTGGTCTAAGAACGGCACAATGGAATAGCTGATCTCATCCCGCATACCGTTAATCTCTATCTCATAGGAAAAAGGAATGTCAAAGGTCACAGAGGCAAGGGCCCCATTTTCTTCCTTGTTGAGGTAGGTAATCTGGGTGCCAACCACGCCCTCTACCATAATCCCCTTCGCCGTCCGCTCCGTATCGTCGATGGAGACAGAGCCCTCCACATTGCAAATCTGCAAAACGGACTGCTGCTTCGGCATATCCACAATATCCGTTACCTTGGTCTTAGCGCAGTTGCGCAGCAGTAAATGCTGAATCGTAAAGGTCTTCCACTTCGGCTTAATCTCCACATCCGTTGAGTAGGCGTCGCGCACCAGCTTCATTTCCTCATTTCCATAAAGCTTGATTTCCACAGTGAACTCTGCAGACAGATCAATCAAACGGTCTTCGCCGCTTTCGTCCGGCACCACCGTGATATGATACTGATCCAGGCTTAAGACGCTACCCGAAATCATATCCTCGCTGGAAAGGTCCTCTGTAATCTTCTGCTCAAACGGCACCTCCATGGTAAAGTATTGCAGCGGCATATTATCCTCCTCCGCCGTATACACCAAAAAGACATTTAAGTTGCCGCTGGCCATAAGATACCCGTCCGCCGGTTTAATCTGCGCCTTCGTGAGCGCCATGCTCTTCCAAATCACCTGATAAATATTCGGCTTATTGGCCGGAATCTCCACCTGCTCATCCACCTGAATCCGCTCCTTCTTCTGGAGCTGCAAGCTCATCATGGAAATGGTGCCGTCCAAAATCTCCGCATTGTCTCCCTGTTCCACATCCGTAACCGCATCAAAATTCTCATTTTCCTTCACCTGATAGTCAACGCCCACCAAAGCCTTCAGGCTGATTTTTCTGGAATGCAGCATGGTAACGGTCAGATCATTTAAGCATAAATGCGCTTCTATGTAATCGTCTTCATTGGTGCCGTCCGCATTGATGTATTCCACAAAGGGCACTTTGCCGTTCAGCGTGTCAAAAGCACTGTTGTCCTTGTCGGCGCTGTATAGAATCTGGTAATTTAAGGTGCCCTTTATCTGAAACCGGTCCACCATCGCCTGGGTATCGTCTAGCACCACATTTCCCTTTACCAGTATCAGCCGCTCCATATCCATTAAATTCTCGGGAATATTAATGGTATCATCTATCGTAAACTGCATTGCATTTTTTACCTTCCATGAAAAATTATGAATATTCCGTTTAACTAATTCCATACTGCCTCCTTATAAATACTGATATTTCATCTATCCTCCATTATATGCCTGACCAACAAAAAAAAGACCAGCCTAACGGAAATTCACCTCCACATCATAAAGCTCGCATTTTACGGCAATCCACGGATAGGACACCAGATTGTCCTCCAAAGTCGTGTCCTCCACGGCCACCAGGTCCGTATCTACAAAGATTGCATTTTTTGTCAGATAAAGCTCTGTCATCGTCACATTCAGGTCGGTGCGGTCCTGTGCGCCGTAGCCCACCACAATATAGAGATAATCCTTCGTCCGGTAAGTCAGCTTAAAGGGCTCCTTCCTCTTTTCGTGAATCAGTTCCACCAAGGCGTCCGGCAGCTTGCTCTCGTCACAAATTGTATAGTCCAAATCCTTGATTTTGGTCTCCTCCGTTTCCTCCAAACGGCAGCCCGTCAGGGCCGATAATATAAACACGCCCAGTATCGTAAGAATAAATATGTACCTGCATCGCTTCATATTCTATCCCATCCTGCATTTTACTTGATCTATGACTTCCATATTTATTTATATTAGCTTCGTCCATAAAATAGACATTTTCCCCAAAAGAAATACAGATCCGCCAAACTGACGAATCTGTATCTCCAAATCTATTATTTAAATTGATGCGCTCCCAACTGGTACTTTGCATTCGCAATGTGCCGGGAGAAAAATAGATATTTTTTCATTTGTTTTTCTTTACCGTTTACCTTGACTGTGGTGGAGCCTGACAGCGTTTCCTTCGCCGCCTTCATGCAGGAAGTCATCGCATCATCAAAGCTGCCTTTTTTGTTCTGTGCATCGTAAAGCTTCAAAGCCCTTTTCATATGCCCGTTGCTCACCGGTGAAAACTGCCCTCTCTGGTAAATCACATCCTTTATCTCATCAGGATACTTATTGCTTCTTACCCGATTCATTACCACAATTCCCACTGCCTTCTGGCCTGCATAGCTTTCGCCTCTTGCCTCGCAGTAAATAATACTTGTCATATAGCGAAGCTCTTTGGCGGTATATTCACTTTCTGTTTTCTTTGCTTTTGTAGTAGCTTTGGTTGTAGCTGCTTCACAGGATACACTTAACATCATACATAACATAAGCCCTGCTACAATTACGGTTACTATTTTTTTCACTTTTTACACCTCCGAACCCTTATTTTCATAAGGTTCACTTTTTGATTTGCTAGATAATCTGCTGCAAAATCCGGAATCGTTGCTGTAATTCCGCAATGTTTTTGTAACAAATTTGTAACATTATTGCATACTTTTTTGATTATGTCAACCTTTATTCAACAAATAATCGTTTCCAAAATCTAGTATATTCTTTGTATTTTCGTCAAAAACACAATATGTACCAATTATTTTTGACAAACCACAACATATTACAAAATTATTAAGTATATTTTTTTGTCAAGGGACTGTCCCGCATATTTAATTGTACGTGCGAAGAAATGTCTATGTGCCGGGAAAGGGGACAGGAAACATCTTAAGCCACGCTTGCGCTCTGTTGAAAACGCAGCGGTACATAAGCGGAGGCCCTGTTCATTATGTGTTGAATAGCAAATTTTGCATAGAGCCTCCGCAAGTACCGGCGTTTTCAAAGGGGCTTTAGATGTTTCCGGCCCCCTTCCCGGTGAAGGTTATTCATGAGCACGTACAATTAAATATGCGGGACAGTTTGGCGGCGGAAATTCTATAAATTAAAATCCGTATGAAAAAGCGAAAATTTTATCCTGTGATAATATTTCTATAATATAAAATAAAAAAAAAGATATGTAGCGAGGTGGCGGTGAAGACAGAAGCTATCTGATATTTTTATATATAAAGTAAGAAGAAAGTGGGAAGAATGGAAACATATCCTTGAAATACGGGATAAAAAAGGGTAGAATAAGAGACAGAAGATTAAAATATGAGATGAAAAGGAGGATTGCTATGACATTTGCACATCAGGCAATGACCATTAATTCAAGTTATAATAACAGTGTTAAGATTACTGTAATCCCTGGGCATTTTGCCACAAACCATTCCCACATTACCCACTACATTGATATGACGGTATTGAAATCCCGCCAGAGTATGGCAAGGGCCGCCGCCAAATCCATCGCCAGCGAGTATGTCGGGACAACCGTTGTGGACACGATTATCTGTATGGACGGTACGGAGGTAATCGGTTCCTATCTTGCAGAGGAGCTGACCAACTGCGGAATCATGTCCATGAACCAGCACAAGGCTATCTATGTTGTTACGCCGGAGTTTAACTCTGTAGGACAGATGATTTTCCGGGATAATCTGCAACCCATGATTAAGGGCAAGCATGTGTTATTCCTGTTGGCTTCCGCCACCACCGGACGGACCATTGAGCGAAGCCTTGAGTGCCTGTCTTATTACGGCGGCATCGTAGCCGGTATCTCCGCTATCTTCTCCGCCAACAAGGTAATTGCCGGACAGCAGATTCACACCCTGTTCAAGTTAGAGGATATTCCGGAATACAAGACCTATCCGCATAACCAGTGCCCGTTCTGTCAGGCCGGACAGCGGATTGAAGCGATTGTGAACAGCTACGGTTACTCCAAGCTGTAGGCGTTTCCCCTGTTTTATTTTTGAAGCTTTTTTCAATGGGCTTTAAAAGGTGTTAATACAAGACTTCATAGAACCGTAACAGTGGATACCGTTTCAAATGCATGATGTGAGGAAGTGAGAGATAATGAGGCTACGAATAAAAACCATTGAGTTTGCGGCGAACAAAACCATAATAGACGGTGTCGCCGAAATCGGTAATCTCAAAGGAATATGGAAAAGCGACCTCCTTCCTGTTGTTAATAGAGAGTATTTCGCTGAATTAACCATTACCGGGTATTACGAAAAAATTTCTAAAAATGACGAATACTCAGGGATGAAAGTCAACTCTGATAATGGTATCGTTCATTTTGATGGATATTGCGAAGATATAGATGAGGAAGTGTATTATATCAGATTAGATACAGATTGGCTTGAAATGATAGATGTTGAAAACGATACAAAAATTGAAAAAGGTGATTTCGTATCATTTTCAGCAAAATATGATGATATACTTGTTTTTCCATATGAACTTAGATAATATATGAATTACCACCATGGATGGAATGGATTAAAGAATAGGTCCTCTCTTCTTTTTTGAAAGAAACACTGCTTAAAATATAAGCCGCAGCGAATAACGCTACGGCTTTCTTATCTGTGTGGCTGCTCTCTTATGCCTATACATACATCAACCATTGGAACACCTCGTTAAAAAATACGCAAATGGAAATCAGACTTATGGCATACACACAAACATCACTGAAAATCTTCTTAAACTTCTGCATTGTTATCACCCCTTTCCATGTAAAAAGCTTACTACACAGGGGCGCCAGACTATGGCAGATTATAAAAAATTTTTTAAAAAGATGAATTGACAATCGGTATTCCGATTTTGATATGGGTAGAATCTGTATTTTCATCATAGAACAGGGCAATCTGAAGATTGACTTTCTCCCCGTTAAGCGTAATATAGGAGTCTACTTTTTTTGTGTACCCGTATACCGTACAAATGCCGTTTCCCCGGACTGCATCTACCTGCTTTGCGTCCGTCAAATCCAGAATTTCACGAATCGGCGCTTCCCGATTGCCGGTTACATAGTCTCCCTCCCGTTCCATTTCCGACTCAAAGCTGACATTTCCATCCATGCCCAGTTCCTCATAAATCCGTTCCACTTTCTTATAGAGCTTCCACGCCTCCTTCGCCCCCTCACCGGTAGAAATCTCTACGGAAACATATTGACGGGGTTCTCCTTCTGTCTGCGGCATACCAAGAATCTGCAGCCTGGTATCCGCCTGCTTTCCTTTTTTCGTCAGGGCCATGCCGTTACCGGATTCCCCCTGCACCTTTTCCAGGGCGTATCCGTCTGTTATCCCCAGCTTATTGGCCAGATTTTTAAGCATTTTCTGGCAAAGCTCTTCTGAAATCTCCATCTCGCCGAAATAACCGCATCCCCGCACCCATTCCCGAGTCATGCTGTCGTCTATCACAGAAAAAGCCGTTACCGTCCGATTTAACCGGTTTTCCTGCTCCTGATAATTTACATACATCTGTATGGCAACAATGCTCCATACCAAGATTAAAAAACTTGTCTTTGCTTTTTTTGTCACAAAAAATGCCCCCAATCCTTATGTGCTTCTTTTCATAGGATTGACGGCATTTCTATTTTTATTCAAATACCCTTATATGATTTATGGATACCGGCGGACGCTGGTTATAAATCCCTATCAATCTGCCAATGACCATTTATTCCTGTTCCTTCATAATTTACTGTAGGCATTTTATTTAATATTCTTTGCAACGTCCTAAGACTAACATTAAGTCGCCTTGCCATTTCTCTTCTCGTAATCTTTGGGTTTTCTAATATCAGTTCCATTATCCGTTGCTGAGTGCCATCCTGAGTGCCATTCTGAGTGCCATCCTGAGTGCCATTCCGTTGCTGAGTGCCATTCCAAGCGCCATTCTGGGTGCCATCCTGAGTGCCATTCCGAGTGCCATCCTGGGTGCCATCCTGAGTGCCACTTCCCCCAACCTGTAACTCGGCAACTGCTTCTATTGGAATAACTATTTCAAAAATATCATCTTCAACAAAAATTGGCGTTCCACCTGAATATAATTTTGTGTATTTGTTGGCGTTTCTCATTCCTGAACCCAATTCATCGGCATATCCAACTTCTCTAAATACTTTAGAAATTAGTGGATTCTTTGGAAATGGATCAAATTTATTGAGCTGTAACTCACCATGTCCATGTGGCAAATTACTATTCTTGGTATATAACTTATCTCTCTCTATTACAAACTGGGCTGTATATCCATTAGAATAATCCCTATGCACTAAGATATTTGACACAACTTCTCTAAGGATTTTATCTCTTGCACTTATACTTTGATCTCCTTCCGTCACAAAAACATCATTTAAATGCTTTTTACCAAAATCCATTAAAAGACGGAAACTGTCTATAAGATTTGTTATAACAACTTCTCTATCATCATAGCGATCCATATTTTTTACTCTGTAAATTGCATCTGTCTTGTATTGCGGTAATACCGACATAATTGTACTATCTTTACCAAAAAGTAGTATTGCAGCAAGAGTAATTCCTTCCTTTCCTGTATCTGGATCTGTTAAAATCAAACCTGAACTCCTGAGAATTTCTTCTTCATCCATATTGGTCCATGCATGATTATCTACCCTTGCCAATGCCAGTTTTTTTGCTCTTCTGATAACGTCAAAATCCAAAAATTCCAGTCCCAAATTTGAATATACCTTATTTACAAAATATGTGTTTTGTTTTCTCGCATACAATTTATAAACTAATTCTGCATTGTCTGTAATATCAATATCGCCTTCATATGTTCTGTCAAAAATGCGGCCATTTACCCGTCTCACCTGTGTACCCTTTGGCACATAAATATATATAATCTTCTTTCCATCAATTTCATAATCCTCTGGAACAAGATACATAGGAGGGTTAATTTTTTTAGAATTATTAATAGCTGTCGTGAACTCTTTCTTCATTTTATCAATTTTATCAGGATTAATCCCACATATTTCCCTTGTTTCATCGACTATACCAAGAAAAATGTGTCCACCATCTCTATTGCTAAAAGAACATACTGTCTCATATAAATCTCTATTCAATTTATCATGTGATTTCTTAAATTCAATATCAACTTTTTCACCTGTATTGATAAGTCTTTTAAGTTCTTCTATTGTCATGCACACACCTTCTCTTAACTCTTGCTACTTATTTCATATTTGAGTTCATTAACTCTTTTTTTAACATTTATTTAGTATTATGCTCAATTCTGACAAAAACATTATTAAGCCTTATATAATTACACGAATTATCTGCCAAACACCTCTCGTCCCCCCAATCAATACTACACATCCCCGTCTGCTCCGGCATCCGGTTCCACTGATATCGGGTGGCTCTCCTGCATCTCAAAAGCAGACCTTGTATGATAGATCGGCGCAGTTGTTTCACCCGCAGTCCCGGTTCCCTGGCCGTTAAGAGACTCCGCCTTGCCTGACTGCAAAGAAGATTCTCCGCCAACCGCTTTACCCGGCTGCAAGGAAGATTCTTCGCCCGCTTTGCCCGCCTGCAAAGAAGATTCTTCGCCCGCTTTATCCGCCTGCAAGGAAACGGCGCTGTCTGCGGGTTCCGGCTTACCCAGCCGCACAAAAGAGGTCTCTGCCTCCGGCTTTGCCACCGGCGCCATGCCTGCATATACTACATAGGTGTCGGAAAGCATATCATGAAATCCCTGCTTTTTCTCTGTCACGATAATAGCCAGATACCCGATGCACAGCAGGGAGGACAAAAATCTGCCCACCGTTTCCCGGTACAGGATATTTAAAAACGTCCATTCCCTGTCTTCCGTAACCACCCGCAGGCGGAACAGTAGCTTGCCAGGCGTTCCATGGGCAAAATACGTCAGCAGCACAAAATATGCGGCAACCCCAATATAACCCAGCACATCCAAAAGGGAATAGTGAAAGATGAAGTTCGCTTTCAAAAAACCGGCTCCGGCAGAAGCTGCTATCGACAGGGGAAGCTTGACAATGCTCACCAGCAGCGCAGCCAGCATACTGTCAATGGCGTAGGCGACAAGCCTGACAAAGAAACCGGCATACGCCTTATTCTCCGATTGGTTTTGCATAATACATTGGCACCCCGCTTCCTAACTGGTTCATCAAATCAACAAGTACCTCTGCCTCGGTCTTCTCCTTCTCCGGCTTTACAGAACCCATCAGGCTGGAAAGATAACCGCCGGAGCTTTTCGGCTCGTAGAACAAATCCACGCCGCTGGTTTCCTTCACATAGGCGTCAAATTCCTCCGAGGTCTTGATACCGTCAATCAGTCCGTTCTCCACCGCCTGTTTCGCCGTATAGATTCTTCCGTCAGCCAGCTTCTTTACTTCCGCTTCAGACATATTCCGTCCCTTTGCCACAATTCCCACAAACTGCTCGTAATACTCGTCAACTACAGACTGGTAGATTGCCTTCTGTTCGCTGGTCATCGGCTTTCCGGCAGAACCCATGTCCTTATTCTCCGCAGATACAATATTTACTTCCTTAATGCCCAATTTCTTGTAAAGTCCCGACATGTCATAATTTGACATGATAACGCCGATAGAGCCGGTTGTGGTAATCCGGTTGGCGTACTGCTCGTCAGAAGAGGAGGCAATGTATACGCCGCCGGAGCAGCACATACTCTCCATGTATGCCCAGATTGGCCGCCCGGTCTTTTCCTTATACTCCATCAGCTTCAGATAAAGCTCGTCGGCCTCATAAACCGTTCCGCCCGGCGTATCTAAACGCAGGATAATGCCCTTGTTTGCGTCGTTGTCTATCAGTTTATTCACATACGCCATCAGCAGATCATGATTATAACCTTCCCCGCTGTAAATGCTGGCGCCGCCGGACGCCTGAATGGTTCCCTCTATGGGAAGGACTGCGATAAAATCTTCGCCTTTCGGCATATCCGCCAACATGGCGGACACATCCCCCGTTCCATACAGGCTATCCATAATGCTTCCAAAACTGGAAGTCATCTGCTCCTCACTGTCTGCCGCCAACCGCTCAGAAAGGGCGTTGGTCAACACGCTGGCAATACCGCCCACAATAAAGATAACGGCTGCCACAATAAACCAGGTGGTCTGTTTCTTATTCATCTTTTCTCTTCTCCTTTTTTATAAAGGTATGTTGCCATGCTTCTTGTATGGCCTTTGTACCTCTTTCGTCTTAAGGGCGTCTAACGCCGCCATAATCTTCTTCTTGGTCTCGTCCGGACGGATTACCTCGTCCACAAAACCTCTCTTCGCCGCAATATAGGGGTTTAAAAACTTATCGCTGTACTCGTCAATCAGCTCCGCCCGCTTAGCCTCCGGATTCTCCGCCGCCTGAATCTGCTTTCTTCCCACAATGTTAATCGCGCCTTCCGCGCCCATAACCGCAATCTCGGCAATGGGCCATGCATACACAATATCCGCCCCCATCTGCTTGGAGTTCATTGCAATGTAAGCGCCGCCGTAAGCCTTCCGCATAATCAGGGAAATCTTGGGAACCGTCGCCTCGGAAAAGGCATATAAAATCTTTGCCCCGTGCCGGATAATTCCGTTGTGTTCCTGCTCGGAGCCCGGCAAAAATGCAGGCACATCAATCAGGGAAACCAATGGAATATTAAAGCAGTCGCAAAACCGGATAAATCTGGCCATCTTGTCTGAAGCATCGATATCCAAAGAGCCGCCCTTGAAATTCGCCTGATTGCAGACAAATCCCACCGTATTGCCCTCCATTCTGCCAAAGCCAACCACCGCATTTTTTGCCCAGTTCTTCTGTACCTCAAAAAAGCTGTCCCGGTCAATCATGGTATTGATAACATCATGAACGTCATAGCTTTTCTTCTTATTGTCCGGCACGATGTTGACAAGGTTTTTGCACTGGTCCACGCTTCTGCCCGGTTTGACCGGCAGCGGCGACTGGTTGTTGTCGGGGAGATAAGAAAGCAACTCCCGCACGCCTCCAAGACAGTTCTTTTCGCTCTTATAGAGGAAATGCGCCACACCGGATTTGGCGGCATGCGTCATGGCTCCGCCCAACTCCTCCGGCGTAAGCTCCTCCCCGATTACCGTCTTTACCACCTGGGGACCGGTAATGAACATTTTACTAATCTCGTCTACCACAAAAATATAATCGCAGATTGCAGGAGAATAACATGCGCCGCCAGAGCAGGGCCCCAAGATCACAGTAATCTGCGGAATCACGCCGGAGGCAATGGTATTGCGCTCAAATATGCCGGAATATCCGCTTAGCGAATCAATCCCTTCTTCAATCCGCGCTCCGCCGCTGTCATTAATCGTAACTATCGGACAGCGCATCTTAAGCGCCATATCCTGAATATTCACAATCTTGCGGGAATGGTACTCCCCAAGGCTTCCCCCGATTACCGTAAAGTCCTCGGAACAGGCAAATACGGTTCTGCCGTTCACCTTGCCGTAACCGGTAACTACGCCGTCGCCGGGCGCTCGCTTCTTGTCCAGACCGAAATCGTCAATGCGGGACTCCACCAGGTCATTGACCTCCACAAAAGTACCCTCGTCAAACAACAAATCCAGTCTCTCCCTGGCAGTCAGCTTTCCCTTCTCATGCTGCTTATCAATGGCGGCCTGTCCGCCGCCAAGCCTCGCCTGTCTGCGGCGGCCTTCCAAATCCTCTATCGCTTCATTCCAGTCCAAAATCCGTACCTCCTGTTTCTACACATTTATTATTTTTCCCTTATATAATAGACTATACACCATTCATCGTCCATTTTCAACCCATATCAACCCATATATTCTCCCTGCGGTTCACAATGAAAAAGCCTTTGTCGTTCAAGGTATTCTCTCGGTTGTACAGTAGCTCCGTATTATCCATCTGCCGCACAATGGCCCCCGCCGTCTCCGCAATGCAATGCATGGCCGCCGTATCCCATTCACAGGTAAGGCCGAAGCGGTAATACACATCCGCCCTTTGCTCCGCCACCAGACAGCCTTTTAGGGAGCTCCCGGCAGAAATGGTCTCTGAAATCCGGTTTTGGTGCGCGGCAATCAGATTTTCCTCCTTTTCTGTGGAGTGGGATTTGCTGCCCACCCAGATTAAATGGTCCAGCTTATCCGATACGGAAAGCCTCTTGACGCTACCGTTTGCCCCGTCCTGCTTATAGGCGCCCTCCTCCTTAGCGGCGTAATATAAATCCTTTGTCACAGGCACATAGATTACCCCCACTATGGGCTTTTGCCGGCAGACCAGAGCAATATTAACCGTAAATTCCCCATTGCGCTTTACAAATTCCTTCGTGCCGTCTAAAGGATCCACAATAAAGCAATAGTCGTTGTCCCTCCGGCTCTTGTCATCCTTAAGCTCCTCGGAAAGAATGGCGCAGTCCGGAAAATGCTTTTGCAAGCCCTCCACAATAATGGCGTTCGCGGCTTTGTCCGCCGCCGTCAGGGGCGAGGAATCCTCCTTGTAATCCACCTGAAAATCCGTATTGTAAATCTCCATAATCTTTAACCCGGCCTTTACTGCCAGCTCCTTTAATACCTGTAATACCTCTTTCTGATTCATAATCCCTCTCCTTTTAACATTCCATTTTCAAAAATAAACGGCAATGCGGACAGTCCGCATATTATCTGCTCAACACATGCTCCGCTCAACACATGCCGCGCCAAAACAGGCAGAACCGATTTGCACACATTATACCCCAACCCGGTTTGCTATTCAACTAAAAACTCGCTGAACGCCAAGCCCATTATCCTCCGTATTGTTTCTCTTTACGAATTTTTATTTTTCATGTATAATATACCCAGTGAAAATAGCATAATTTGTACATTATGATAACGCTATATCAGGAAAGCTACGATAACGGAGGGAAACACTATGAGCAAACAGGACAATAAGCTTGCAGTCTGGGTACTGGCCACCCTGACGTCCGGCATTGGATTAATCTATACTTTGATTATGTATCACAATATTTTTTTTGCGGTAATCGGCATGAGCGCATTATTTTTAATCTGCGCTTTTATTCTGACACAGAGCATTATTTCCTTTGCCACCATGAGGAATAAATCCCTGAATGTACAGATAAAGAATTCCGTAGACGGCATTGCCAATCAGATTGAGGCCATGAGCGGCGTGCAGTCGCAGATTGGGAAAGCCACCTACCTGTATACCCGCAAGGCGGCTCAAAGCGTGGCTACTCTGGAGAACAATTACAGTGAAAGCCAGGAAGCCCTCTATAAGAATCTGATTTCTCTTTCCAACGCCCACAACAAAGCTACCAAGCTGATGATTAAATATGACCAGAGCAATACTACCAAGGTGATTTCTACCATTAAGGATTTGAGAAACCAGTTAAGCGACACAATGGTACAGGGATTTGACCAGCTGCAGCCGGATAATTCGGACATCGTCAACACTTTGGGAGATATTGTAGAATACTTAAAGAGTCAATCCGGCAACATGGACCAAGAAATGGGCGTACAGCTTAACAGTATAGCAAGAGAATTACAAAATGTGTCCAACAGCATCCAGCATATCCAGTTTGCCTCCAATATACAACCAATGGGCAATATGCCAAATGCTTTTGCCCCTGAAACCATGCAGGCAGCGCCGGCAGAGGATATGGTTACAGAACCGGCAGCCGACGAACTGACAGAAGCTACAGAAAAAGCAATTGCAGAGCCAACAGCAGAAACAATGGAGGAACCGATAACCGAAGCGGCAGCCGATGAAGATGAGCCTTCAGAATCCTTCACGGCAGACACAGAAAATAGCGATATTGCCGAAACTGCAGAGGCATTTACTCCTACCTTTACGGTGGTTGGTAAATCTGACGGACAGGAAGCAGCGGAAGACAATGCTAATGCTGCAGACTTTATTGCAGAGGATACGGAAGGATCTGCAGAAACGACTGTTCCTGATACAACAGCTATAGAAGAACCCGCAGAAACGACTATTCCTGATACGGCAGCTATAGAAGAACCCGCAGAAACGACTGTTCCTAATACGGCAGCCGAAAAAGAGCCTGTAGAGGAATCCACACCGTTTAAGACAATCGGCGATTTAGGGGATGATCCCAACAAGCAGCTTTCACCGGATGAAATTGCCGCTTTGTTTGCTGCTGCCGAGCCTGCTCCCAAAAAAGAGCCAAAGGCAGAAACAGCGCCGGAGCCAGTTGTAACTCCTATATCCGATGATCCCAACAAACAGCTTACGCCGGATGAGATTGCTGCCCTATTTGCTGCTGCTGAACCGGCTCCAAAGAAAGAACCGGTCAACATACAACCTATATCTAATGATCCTAACAAGCAGCTTACGCCGGAGGAGATTGCCGCCCTATTTGCTGCTTCCAATTAATCCTTATCTTGTATCGAATGTCCGGAAGTGAAATACCCGCCACTCTTATCAGTGGCGGGCATTTCATTTCTGCAGCTCTTTGGCCGCCTCGTATTCATTCAGGCTGGCGCCTGCTATTCTACAGGCCTCCTCCAACGAACACTTCAGCGTTTCTTCCTTCTTTTCCGGTTACTTTTATTTTAAGCCTAAGGGGGCAGAGTTGTAAAACAGTTAATACAATACATCTTATTGTAATACATTAATATGAACCGCCCATTGCCTAAAGCTGGCAGAATTATGGCATCCTTATTTCAAACAGATTGATTCCGGCATAAAAAAATAGTGCCGCCATGGCTGAACGCCACAGCGGCACTATATAATTTGTGTGTTAAATTAACTCTGTGATTATTTTATAAATCCGGGTTAAATTATTTAACCTTAACAGATTTCGGCTTAGAAGCCTTGCCCTCAATATCCGCACCGGATGCTGCAGTAGACACTGCTACAACCTTGTAGTAATAAGTCTTGCCCTTCTCTAATCCGGTATCCTTGAAGCTGGTCTTCTTCTTTGCCATTATGCCTACACATAAGTATTTACCCTTCTTCTTAGTAGAACGATAAATCTTATATCCAGTTGCATCTTTTACCTTCTTCTTAATCTTAATGGTTACGGCGCCCTTAGATGCCTTAACAGACTTAATCTTAACCTTTCCCGGAGCCTTCACAGTAGTAAAGGTAGCCTGGCCAACCTTGCCGCAGCCTGCTGTTTTCACAGTAGGTTGATTGTTCCAAAGAACTTTTGTTCCAACCAAAGTACCAGTAGTTGTGCCCGGTACCATACCCCACAATTCAGAGGCGCTTGCAAAAGATTCTGCGCTAGGATAATCAGCTGCAGTCTTGGCTGAGTCAAAACATGCGACTACATAATACTGATAACTCACGCCCTCTTGAGGCCGATTGCTTTCCTCCTTTTCATAGGTTGGGAAATAATAACGTGACTCATTGACACCATCACTAATCCCCCTATAACCTGAAGCATAAATATCTCCATAATAATCTATCATAGAAGTATTTACAATATTTGTCTGCGCATATGAATAATTCTGATAATAATATGCTTTCGTTGCATCAAGCTTATCACTTTCATACAAGTATGGACCTTGTGTAATAGTACCAGCCTCTCTAGCTGCCCGGTCTGCATCAATTTTAGCATTATATGCTGCCACATCTACTGCTACAGGAGCGGCTGCCCCAACATACTCTGTAACTAATTCAGCCCCGCTCGGAAGCTCATATCCGCCAATATCATTGTTCTTCAATAATCTTTTTTCCGGAATACGATATACGTTATAATATGATGCTCCTGCTACCGGAGTCCATGATACCTGTACGCCATTGGCAACCGGCTTGGCAGTTACAGTCTTCACTAATCCGGCAGTTGCACTCGGATAAACCTCTATACCGTTCTCGCTTATCTGGTTACCTTTATAAGAAACCAGTTTATACTGCACACAATATATTTTCTGGTAAGGAGTCACAGTGTAGTAATCATATTCGCCATCGTCATAGTAAATACGATTTGACTTAGCCGCTATTTGCTGGACCATAAATTTATGCTTAGTAACATTTTTGCCTAATCTGATACCTGTGTCTTGCCAAGCAGACCAACTATACTGTACGCCTTCGTCATTCATCAGAGGACTGCTTGCCAAAATTGCATAGCCGTCTATTCCATAAGCCTTTTCCCATTCTACTGTTACATTACCATATGCATCTGCATAGCTGGTATCCATCATAGGTGCGTCAAAAGCAAAGCTGACACTTACCGCATCCTCTACCGTAATCGTTTTATCGCCCTTTACCTTCTTGTCAGCCGAAAGCACAGCCCGCACAAGGTATTCGTAGTCTTCGTTCGCCACGGTCTTCTTATCGACATATGACTTTTTGCTCTTGCCAAGTGTTTTTAACAATTGCCATTGACCATATCCATCATACTCACCCTTAGCCTTAACAGAACTTGCAGAACCACTTGCTCTCCTATATACTTCATACTTTGCTGCGCCGCTTACCTTTTTCCAGGTAAGCTTCACATTCTTCTTGCCCTTGACAGCCAGCTTTAACTTTAATGCGCTGCCCTTTGTAACAAACTCTTTCTGTGTATATTTGCCATAGGTAATCACGCCTGTATATGGATTCTTATAATACGGACGAACCTTATAAGAATACTCTGTCTTTGAAAGAAGCCCCTTATCCTCGTATGTATCGCTTGCCACTGTCGCAACTTTTTTGAATTTCTTACCAATCTTGCGGTATACTTCAAAACCGGTTGCTTTGTCCTCACCCGTCATTGACAGCTGGATAGATGTTGACTTAATAACTGCATCTAAACCAGCCTGCATCGTCACTTCAATAGAAACCGGAGCAGACGCCGGACTTATATAATCAGCCATCTTCGGCTCAAAATCCTCGTATTCCGGATAGACTGGCGCAGTGGGAGAGGCGCCATCCCAATATGCATCATATGCTGCTTCATATGCCTCCACTGCAGCTTCATATCGCTCATCCACAGTAGCTTCTGCTGCTTCATATCCAGCAGAATCAAAATCATATGCTACAACACTCTTTTTACCCGGTGTAAAGTCAGACGCCGACAATAAATATGGTGAATAATTCTGATTATAGTACTTCCTATAATTGTCAGTATAAAAATATTCTCTGCCTAACTTATCGATGCTCTCTTTTTTATATTCACCGGTTTCACTTTTTGTAGGGTATGCGGGGTCATACACATTAATCCATAACTGATGCCCCGGAGCTAAGCTATAGTCAAAATACCAGCCTGTTGTCTTTTGGCCTACGGCTTTCGTCTGCCTTAAATAAAATGCAGGAGCCGCCGGTGCGCCAACCTGTGTTACCTCTGTCTGTACAGCACTGGCGTCAGTTGTCTTAGCCGCCTGTACCGTACCGGTAATTCCCATGCACAGCGCCAAAGCGACTGCTGCAGTAGAAATACCTGTTAATAATTTGCGTCTTTTCATACTTATCCTCCTTTTTGTGATTAGACAATTTTTCTCTGTCTGATAAATTACAACGTGATTATTATACTACTTGTTCTCTTTAATTGCAAGGAAAAAAGCCGAATATCTTCAAATATCGGCTTTTTTTCCTGCTTCCACACGTATATAACCCAATATTTAGTTAATTTTTAACTAAGTTATATATATTATAGTCTTAATTTTTAATTAATTTTAATGGTTACAGTCGCCTTTTTGCCGCTGCCGTCTGTGGCAACTGCCGTAATCTTCACCTTGCCCTTCTTAACGCCCTTCACCACGCCGGACGCTGACACCGTGGCAATCTTCGGGTTGCTTGATTTCCAGAAAATTCCATTGCTTGCCAGTTTTTTATTTGGCGTCACCACAGCCTTTAATTTAACTGTCTTTTTAACCTTAATTGTTGTCTTTGATGCCTTAATCTTTACCTTGGATACAGGTTTCTTCATCACCTGAATCTTAACCGTTTTCTGAAGGCCGCTGTCAGATTTCACGGTAATAACAGCCTTTCCTGCTTTCTTTCCCGTTACCGTGCCTTCGTCGTTGACCTGGGCAACCTTCGGATTGCTGCTGGTAAAGGTTACGTCTTCCTCCTCTGCATCCTCCGGTAAAAATTCCACATTCAAGGTCAGCTTCTTTTTAAGGGCCAGCTTCATGGTTCCCTTAACCGGAATCTCTCCGGCGCCTTTTACGGAAGCGGTTACTGCCAGTCCCGTGGCCTCCACGGAATCATCCTCATCTTCTTCCGTATCAACTACCGTAACTGTGAATCTTCCGCTTTTCCCGCTGCCGTCTGCGGCCGTCGCAATCACGTCCGCCGTTCCGGCCGCTATCGCCGTCACCATTCCCGTATCTGAAACCGTCAATACATTGGAATTAGAGCTGGACCACAAAACCTCATTATCTGCATTTGCAGGCTGCACCGTCGCCGTCGCCTTAACTGCGTCCCCTACTTCCATGGTTGCCGCCGGAAGGGAAACCGTGATGGAAGTGATTGCTGTCTTGTCATCTGCAGGCTCCTGTGGTTTAACCGGATCCTTCTGCTCCTCCGGGTTCTTCTGCTCTTCATACGGATTGCCGTTTGAGTCTACCGGCGGAACAGAATATTTATCCTTTTCCTCTCCGGAAAAAGTAACATCCGCCTTATCCTCAATTACAATATCTTTCGCATCGATTCCTTTTTGTCCCGCATCGGATTTTAATTGCAGTTCCGGATTATTCTTTAAATCTACTTCATTGCCCTCTACGGCTGGTTTGCCGATTCCTCCGGCTGCATTTACGGCGGCGTCGTCTATCGTTACCGTATCGCCCGCCAACGCCGGTTTTTCTGTCTGCGCAGCGTCCGCCTCCACCGTTACCTGCTTAACGGTAAGGTCTCCCTCTGTGCTGACAAAAGGCGTGGTCAGCTTATCCTGTCTGCTCTGTCCGTGTATGGTAATATCCGTATCTCCGGAGGCGGTAACTCCGTCTTTTACAGTTACCTGTCCCTGAATCTCCATATCCACCGCGCCGGAGGCAGACGCTTCCACCTCTTTCACTGTGGCGTCCTTTAACGTCATATCATAATTGCCTGTGCCGGTCACAATGGTTAGATCTTCATTATCGCCGGTTATGGTATATTTCTCACCGGGTTCTGATAAAGTAAGCTTCTTCTCGTCTGCGTCATAGGCAACAGTTGGTTCTTTATTATCCGCTGTACGGAGGGCGTCTGCATACTCTTTAGCCATATCTTTATCTGCAAATTTGGATACATCAACCGTATATGGATCCTTTACCAGAGTGTACACTGTCAGGTCTTCTTTCGCCGGTTCGCTTGCCTCATATGCATCCGTTGCAGCCAGCCGCGCCTTGACGGTATATGGCGTAAATTCCTTTAAGCCGGAAAAAGTAACCTGATTCTTCTCGTCTACCTTCTCCCATGACTTGCCACTATCAATTGATAACTCTAACTGCCCGCTTGTGTTCTCCTGTGCTGATGATAAAGCAGCGGATACCGTGATGCTGTAGCTGGTTCGGGAAACCTTCGTAAGCGTTACGGAAGGTGTAGCCTGGGGGTTCTTTTGTACGGTAACAGTACAGGTTGCTGTACAATTACCGGCCTGCGCTGTAATAACCGCCTCCCCTGCCTTCTTTGCCGTTAAGATTCCTGATGCATCTACCTCTGCTACATCTGTATCGGAAGATTTCCATGTAATTGTTGCATCATCGGCAGTAGCCGGTTCTACCTTCGGAGCCAACTCCTCCTTTAAATCAATCTTATCAACAACATTGACAGACAGTGTAGATTGTTCCAATGTAATACCGGTGACCTTGACGCCAACAACACTAACCTGACTTTCCGCTTTATAGTCCCCATCGACTGTGGTGATTGTTATCGTTACCGGTTTGCCCTTATCTGTCTTTCCTACCGCAGTCACCAAACCTTCCTCTGTAACTGTTACTTTTGTCTCATCACTGCTTTCCCAGTTTACCTCTTTATTATCCGCATCTTTCGGAATAACTTCATATTTCTTGGATAAATCAAAAGTTTCATTTACTTCTAACTCTATCTTATCTGCATTTTCTATAAATTTCACGCCTGTTACCGGCGTGGTAACAGTAACCGTACATTTGGCAATCTTTCCTTCTGATTCTGCAGTAATCGTTGTTGTACCGGAAGCAACCGCTGTAACCTCTCCCTCTGAAGAAACAGTTGCCACAGACGGCTTTTCAGATGTGTACTTTACGGACTTAATAATTGCCCCCTCCGGTTCGGGAATCAGGTTTAATTCTGTTGTTTCGCCCTTTTTCAACGCTACTTCAGCCTGCTCAAATTGAATTCCTTCAAGAGGAACGGATACCGTCACATTACAGGTCTTGGTTATAGAGTCGATGGTAGCTGTAATCTTTGCGGTTCCTTTCGCCTTTGCCGTAATCTTACCATCTGCATCTACCTCGGCAACACCCTCTGCATCACTTTTCCACGTTACTTTATAAGGATCTGCATCAGCAGGTATCGGAGTTACCGTAATTGTTTTGCTCTCCCCCACATATAAAGATACTTCTGTTGGCTCAATTGTAAAATCCTTAATCGGATTGGTAACAGTAACCGTACATGTAGCTTTCTCTCCACCATCTACCGTTGTAGCAGTTACCTTTGCCTCCCCGGTGCCTACCGCAGTCACCGTTCCGTCTGCTGACACCTCGGCAACCTCTGGCGCAGACGAACTCCAACGAACCTGTTTATTGGTTGCTTCCGCCGGTAATACCGTTGCCGTCAGCTTACTTGTATCACCCTTTACCATAGACAATTTTGCAGGAGTTACCGTTACGCTCTCAACCGGTACAATGGTTTCCGACACTTCCTGCTTAATATTCAGCGCTTTTTTCATGGAACCGCTTTTTATGATTACAGAATCACTGTATGTTCCTGCCGATTTGCCATTTTTCAGAGAAATCTCCAATGTAGTCGTATCACCGGCATCTAATGTTGTGCTTTCAAAATTCTTCGTAATCTCAAAGCTTGTATTGGCTCCGCGGCCAAATGCAGCCGATAAATCCGTTAGTTCCTTATTTCCGGAATTCGTTACTGTTATGACAAAACTACCCGGGTCACTATATCCCTCTGCCACAGCATCCAATTGACCGGATTGCGGAACAATAGAAACGCTGATTTCTCCCTTTGAGGTATCCGTGTTCTCCTCTTTATCCTGATGTGATCGGTAAGTATTCACCAGCCAGATTCCGGTGGTTGCCAAATCCCCTTCTGTCCAACCTCCCTGGGTTTTACCACATTCGGGTTTCAAATAGGAGGCTGATTCATTCTTATTGCTCAGACTCCAGCAGCAATAGCTTATATTATTCTGATCGCACAGCGCTATCCACTTATCTGCATTGGCCGTATCAAAATTCGTGTTGCCGCTTGCGTCACATATACCAAACTCCGTTACAAAAATCGGAGTTCCTGCTGCGGTAGCCGTCCGTACCTTATCCATTAAATTATCATAATGGGAACCGGAGTAAAAATGAAAGGTATACAAAATATTCTCGAATCCATCTTTTTCCAACGGTTTCTGCGCCACGTCATCTACATCCTGCGACCATGTATTGGTTCCGCAGACAATGAGGGCTTTACTGCCACAATTCCGAATAGTTGTTGCAATATCTTTACAATAGGAGTATAAATCGCCGCCAGAGCCATTATACCATTCCACTCCTGTGGGCTCATTACAAATCTCAAAGATTACATTGTCATAATCTTTATACATAGTGGCATATTTCGTAAAAAATTCTTGCGCCTTCGATTTCGTATCATGAGGATTCTCATGGTGTATATGCCAGTCGATAATAACATACATGCCAAGGTCTGTTGCGGCCTCAACGCCAGTCTGGATCTTGTTATCCAGCACATCGCTCTTTCCTTCCGTGTATCCTCCCTGCGTCACATAACTTACCAGACGCACCATATTAACGCCCCACTCATCCCTGAGAGACTGGAAAGCGCCCTTATTCACAAATGGTCCTCCTGCGTCCTCCCAATGCATTCCGTGGGTGCTTGCCCCCCGCAATTGGAAAGGCTCTCCATTCTCATCAACTATGACTGGCGCAGTGTACCCCTTTATCTGCTCGAGCCTTAACTTTCCATGCTTTCCTACCGGCGTCTCATCAAATGCTACATTCTTCGTCTCGCCGGTAAGCTCATAGTTCAGGGCTCCCGACGAAGTTCCGCCGCCGTCTTCCCCATATGTAAATTCCACAACCGGAGTTCCCAATGACGCCCCGCCTGCAAAACCAAATTTAGTATTTACATCACAGGTATAGGTCGTGCCCGCCTCTAACACCTTCGTATGGGATATAATAATATAGCCTCCGCTGTATTGGGCGCTGCAATTAAATCCCTTTAAATTATTAACCGTGCCGTTTGCCGGTACCTTAATCTGAATCCCGCTGATGGGAGAATCTGTGCCGTTAGTTACAGAATAGTTAAACTCTGCCCAATCTGAGTTACCACTTAGTTTGGTTATCGTCGCCGTAACCTCATTTGAGGTATTGCCGCCGGTTTCTATTTCACCGCCCTGGGAACCGCCGCCAATCAGCTTGGCAGAATCTATGGTAAAGGAAACCGTAGAACCATTAGCACAATTTGCAAAACGGATCCCCAAATGCCCCATTGTGGAACCACCGCCCCAGTTCATTCCACTAAAATCATAGGTCAATGTAATCTGTTGGTCAGCAACCAATTTAACCCCGTCAGATGCATTCCATTCCCATTTGCCATCTTCTCCCGGCTGCGCATACAACATAACACTGGGAGCGTTACTTCCGGAGTCTGCCGTAAAGGATTTTACCGTCAGCTTGACCTCCATAGAAGTTATCCCATTAGATTGTAATGCACTTTTGGATTGCGCTACCGACGGTGTATCAAACGGGACATCGCCAATATAATCTTCACCAAACCCATTCTTAACCATCGTTACAGAATTTTCGCTGCTGCCGCTTGCCACGGATAAATTCCATGTGGGAGTTTCTTCCGCCTGCGCTTCCCCCGCCGGGACTGCCACCAGCCCCACAATCATGACCAGCGTCAATATCCATGCGCTGATTCTGTTTCTCATACTTGCTGCACCCTTCTTCATACTTTACTCCTTCCTTAATAAATGTTACTTCGTAACCATATCCTCCTACTTTGTCCTTCCGCTTAGCTGTTTCCACTTACTGTACTGTCTTACGGCGTTGCCGGTTTCGTCCTGTCCGTCTATATAAGCCCGGATTCGGATATAATACCGTTTCTTAGCCTGTAGTTTCTTCTTATTATACTTCTTAATTGTCTTGCCGGTACTGTTCCTGCCCGCCTCGTAGGTCTCCGCTTTTGCAAAACGCTTGTCGGTTGATATCTGCAGCTCATAACCGCTGACGCCGCCTTTTACAGACCAGGTTACCGTCAGCCTGCCCTTGCCTCCGACGGCCTTCGCTGACAGCTTGGTTGTCAACGGATTAATCGGCTCCGACGCTGTCAGCTCCGTATCCCCGGACGCCGACGTGGCAACCTGATAGGTATTCCTGCAATTACCCGGATTCACTGCCTTGTCGCCTTTTGCATAGCCAAAACACTGCACCCAGTATCTTTGCCCGTCCTTAATAAAGCATCCGATTCCTACAGACTTATAACTCTTATTCAGTATGTTCTTCTTGTGCCCGGCAGAATTCATCCAACCCTTCATTACCGCCTCCGGAGATTGGTAATTCCACGCAATATTCTCCGCATAGACCTTGCTGCTCACGGTAAAACACATGGTTCCGTTCGGTCTGTAATGATCAAATTTCACAGTCGTTTCCGCCGCCCTGAGCATGGCCGCCGCTAAAAGCTCGCTGTCCATCTTGAGGGCTTTAGCGCCGTTCTTCTTCCGCTGTCGGTTAACAATCTGCAGCACGCTATAGGCGTCATCATAGCTGCATGTACCGGTTACAGACTTAGACGCCTGCGCCGTTTCCCCCGGCAGCAGGATCATCAGACACATAATGCACAAAATGAGGCTATATTTCCATCTGCTTTTCATCTGCATCGCTCCTGTTTTGTTCATTTTTTATTCAATTTGCTCCGTTCTAAATCAAATTTAGGCTAAATTTAATTATACCAATATATCTTTTTTCAAACAATGAATTTTTTCCGTAAAAACTTACAAATTTTACTGTGATTTTGCACAAAAAAAGAACCAACCCAATGTGCGAAGACATCAAATTGATTCCTTGCGTGGGCCGCCGGGGGCTCGAACCCCGCACACCCTGATTAAGAGTCAGGTGCTCTACCAAATGAGCTAGCGGCCCGTAAGATGTAATTGCGTGCTGTTGCAACAACATTGATGATTATAAATGATACGCCGGTAAAATGCAAGCATTTTTTTCATTTTTTACCAAATTTTTTCTGCCATCCTGTATTGCTATTTGTTTCCAGCCTTATTTTCACTATGATTCCACACATTTCTTCTACTTTTTACTGGTAATCTTCTTTATTATGCGTTATGATAGAAAAGATTATTCATTACGAAATGCGAGATAAAGCACAATACGAGAAAGGAGTCACAGGAAAATATGACTAAGCATTACAGATTATTACGCCTTATTTCTACGATTACTTTATTTACATTATTCATAACCGGCGCAGGGCTGACCTGCCGTGCAGCTAATGACGATCCGGGAGCCGGAAGGCTTTCCGGCAGGAACATCCCCGCCGAATTTTACGGGGAGGACGCAGGGCCAATTGCAAGAATTGCCCGGTACGGCACTTTTGATACCATCAGCCCCTTTACCAATTCCGCCTACAGCCATCAGGATATTTTTGCAGGACGCCGGATTGCCAACGGTATTGATATCAGCCAGTGGCAGAAAAATATTGACTGGGCTGCTGTGAAAGCAGCCGGCATTGAATTTGCTTTTGTCCGTGTGGGGTACCGTGGCTATGGAGATGCAGGCACTTTAAATGAGAGTACCAAAGATGTATATTTTGACCAGAATATGCAAAACGCCAATGCCGCAGGCGTTCCGGTAGGCATTTACATTTTTTCCCAGGCAATCACCCCTGCAGAAGCTGTGGAGGAAGCGACTTACATTTTGCAGCACATCGGCGCCTACCAGATTTCCATGCCGTTAATCATGGACTATGAATATGCAAGCGACGATAGCAGTGGCGGCAGGATTAAAAAAGCCAAGCTTTCCAAGGCGCAGGCCACGGAAGTCTGTATGGCCTTCTGTAACACCATTGCGGCTGCAGGCTATACCCCCATGGTCTATGCCAACAAAAGCATGTTAGATAATCAGCTTAATGCAAGCACCATTACCGACGCCGGATACCGGATCTGGCTGGCCCATTATACCACCAACACGGATTATGCCGGCACCTTTGACTTCTGGCAGTACAGCTCCTCCGGAGCGGTAAGCGGCATTACCGGAAATGTGGATATGAATTTTTACTATGCAAGAGAAGGGGATAATTTCATTCCGGCGGGCATACCGATTGCCACCGCTACCATTGCACCGATTCCCAATCAGGCTTATACCGGCGACAGCATTACCCCGCCGATCAGTATCTCTTATATGGGGTGGCCGTTGACGGAAGGCATCGACTATACCGTGCAATACAAGGACAACAAGGACTTCGGAACCGCCACAGCTACCGTTACCGGCATTAACCAATTCTGCGGAAGCGTCAAACTGGAATTTCAGATTCTTCCCAAGCGGGTATCTTCGGTAAAGGCAAAAAAACGCTCCTCCACTTACATCACCTTAAAGTGGACTAAAAATACAAAAGCAGACGGATATCAGATTTGGAGAGCCACCTCTTTAAACGGAACCTACAAGAAAATCAAGAAAATTTCCAGCGGCTCCACAAATACCTATAAGAATACGGGACTCAATAAGGGACAGGGATATTACTACAAGGTACGCAGTTACATGAAATCCGGCGGCACCACCTATTACAGTGATTTCTCTCCGGTAACTGTTCTTTACACGAATCTGGGATATTCCAGAAAAGCCATTGCCAAGAGCTGGACTACCCTGTATGAATCAGAGTCTACGGAAAGCGCACCCGTTTCCACACCGGGAACCGGCGCCACCATGAACGTATTATACAGCGCAAAAGATAATGACGGCACAACATGGTACCGGGTATCCTATAATGCAGGCGGACAGACCTATACCGGGTGTGTTACTGCCTCCAGCGTTACGATTAACATGACCGGAAAAGTGGCGAATACCGGCATTGTAAATGTCCGGAAATCCGCCAGCATTTCCTCCAAAAAGCTGACCACCCTAAAGAAAAACAAAAAGGTAACCGTCCTAAAGACCAAGACCAAGAAGGGCGTCACCTGGTATCAGGTAACCTTCAAAAAGAGCGGCAAAACCTACAAGGGCTGGATAGCATCCCCCTACCTGAAACTTCAGTAAGAAGTGTCTGAGCGCCGGGGAAGGGGTGTTGGGCAAACATCATGCAGCCCCTCCCCTCGACGCAAATAAAAATATTCTTTGAAAGGAGTTGACTAAATAAATATGACTAAAAACTTTAGACTATCACATGTTATTTTCACGATTGCCATTTTTACACTATTAGTAATTATGTCTGCCCCTATCTCCTATGCGGCTCAAAATGATATGGCGGCAGATGATCCCGGAGCCGGAAGGCTTTCCGGCAGGAATATCCCTGCCGAGTTTTACGGAGAAGACACCCAAAAGGATTTGGGGAAAACAGCGCCCTCAAAGGCAGGAATCGGCAGGTCTGGCACCTTCGATACTGACAGCCCCTTTACCAATTCCACCTACAGCCATCAGGATATCTTTACAGGTCGCCCGGTTGTAAACGGCATTGACGTCAGCCAATGGCAGGGGAATATTGACTGGACTGCCGTAAAAAACGCCGGCATTGATTTTGCTTTTGTCCGCGTGGGATACCGCGGCTATGGAGACGCAGGCATTTTAAATGAGAGTACCAAAGATATATATTTTGACCAGAATATGCAAAACGCCAATGCCGCAGGCGTTCCGGTAGGCGTTTACATTTTTTCTCAGGCAATCACTCCTGAGGAAGCTGAGGAGGAAGCGAATTACATTTTGCAGCATATCGACTCCTACCGGATTTCCATGCCGTTAATCATGGATTATGAATATGCAAGCGATGTCAGCGGTGGCGGCCGCTTGAAAAAAGCCAAGCTTTCCAAAGAGGAAGCCACGAAAGTATGCATGGCTTTCTGTAAAACCATTGCAGACGCCGGATATACCCCCATGGTCTATGCCAACAAAAGCATGTTAAATAGTCAGCTTAATGCAAGCACCATTACCGACGCCGGATACCGAATCTGGCTGGCACATTATACCACCAACACGGACTATTCCGGCACCTTTGACTTCTGGCAGTACAGCTCCCAGGGCAAAGTCAACGGCATATCCGGAAATGTAGATATGAATTTTTACTATGCACAAGAAAAATCTTTTACCCCAGACAGCATTCTCATTGTTACTGCCCGGTTTTCTCCCATTTCAGATCAGGAATATTCAGGAAATGCGATTACCCCTCCTGTTTCTATCTCCTATTTGGGAAACACATTGACAAACGGCTCGGATTATACCGTGCAATATTCAGATAACATCAAACCGGGAGTTGCTACCATTACGGTTACCGGTAAGGGCAAATTTTTAGGAGAGAAAAAAATTCATTTTAATATTTTTCGTTACAACATTGCTGATGCTCAGTTTTCCACGATTCCGGATCAGGCATATTCAGGAAATGCGATTACTCCTCCTGTTTCTATCTCCTATTTGGGAAAACCATTGACAGAAGGCTTGGATTATACCGTACAATATTCAGATAACACGGAACCGGGAGTTGCTACCATTACAGTTACCGGTAAGGGCGATTATTATGGCACAAAGAAAGAAATTCCATTTAATATTGTTCCCTGCAACATTGCTAACGCTCAGTTTTCCACGATTCCGGATCAGGCATATTCAGGAAATGCGATTACCCCTCCTGTTTCTATCTCCTATTTGGGAAACACATTGACAGAAGGCTTGGATTATACCGTGCAATATTCAGATAACATCAAACCGGGAGTTGCTACCATTACAGTTACCGGTTTAGGTAGATTTTGCGGAGAGAAAAAAATTCAATTTAATATTATTTCCCAATTTTCCCAAACAGCTCTCACGGTCAAAGCCAAGAAACGTTCCAAGACGCACATCACCCTGCAATGGACAAAAGATGCGGAAGCAACCGGCTATCAGATCTGGAGATCGGCCTCTTTAAACGGAACCTACCAAATGATTCAGCAAATTTCAACGAATTCAACGGTTACTTACAAGAATACCGGTCTGACAAGAGGACAATGTTATTATTATAAAGTGCGCAGTTATAAAAATTCCGGTGGAGAAACTTACTACAGCCCTTATTCACCCGTAGCGGCTATTTATACCAAACTGGGATACAGCAAAAAAGCAATTGCCAAAAAAGGAACTAAGCTTTATGCGTCAGCCTCCTCAGCCGATGCGGTAGTTTCCACCCCTGCAAAAAATACTTCAATGACTGTTACATATAGCACAAAAGATGATAAAAACGCCACATGGTACAGGGTGTCCTACAAATCCAAGGGCAAGACCTACACAGGATTTGTTCGGGCCTCTAAAGTTACCATTAAAATGACCGGTAAAGTTACCAAAACAAATATTGTAAATGTCCATAAATCAGTCGGCACTTCCTCCAAAAAGCTAACCACTCTAAAGAAAAACCAGAAAGTGACCGTCTTAAAAACCAAGACCAAGAAGGGCGTCACCTGGTATCAGGTAACCTTCAAAAAGAGCGGCAAAACCTACAAGGGCTGGATAGCATCCCCCTACCTGAAACTCATATAAATTTAATTTTACCATTGGCGGATATCCTATGTTATCCGCCAATTTTTATATCTGCCGCCGCCGAAGAATCCTATCCTGTTTTTCCTGCACTGGTTTCGGTTTTAAGAAATCCTGCCGCCTGCCGGTTTTGCCTGTGTTATTGCACGTGCTCCCGAAGAACTCGCGCCGTGGGGAGGGGTAGTTGGGAAACATCAGCAGCCCCTTTGAAAACGCCGGTACTTGCGGAGGCCCTATGGAAAATTTGCTATTCATCACATAATGAACAGGGCCTCCGCTTATGTACCGCTGCGTTTTCAACAGAGCGAAAGCGTGGCTGCACGATGTTTGCCCAACACCCCTTCCCCGGCGCTCAGACACTTCTTTGCACGGATATCCGTCAAACAGGGCTTGACTTTAGGGAAGGTTTCGTCTACAATTTAGGTATTATATGAGAATGCGATGACGAGGACAGTAGATTGGTTTTCTTTTTCAGAGAGAGCTGCGCTTGCTGGAAGCAGCCCAAAGGAAACCCTTTGAACACCACCTCCGAGCAGCCTTTAATACAGGCCGGTGACTCCGATATCGTCAGAATGAAGTGTCTGTGATTTGTATGTGCGCAATCACAGGAACCGGGGTGGAACCGCGAGATATCGTCCCTGGCGCAGCTTATGCTGTGTCAGGGATTTTTTAATGGAAAGGAGATTTGGTATGTTAGAGACAATCAAGGATTATGTATGCAGCGCCGCAGACGCCGTAAAGGATTTTTTTGAGGAGGAAGTTTCTTTTCCCCGCAAGTCTTTGTTATCTTTAGTTTCCCTCTGTGTATTGATGGGAACCGTATGCGGATTTTTATTTTCCCCGATTAAAAAGGGAATTTATGTCAATATTTCCAATAACGGAAACGGCGTTGACTGCGAAAATGAAAAGAAAAGGAAAGGAAGTAAAAAATAATGAAGATTACTTTAAAAGACGGTTCTTCTAAAGAATATGCGGAAAGCTTAAGCGTATTGGACATTGCAAAGGATATCAGCGAGGGCCTTGCCAGAGTGGCCTGCGCCGGTGAAGTAGACGGACAGGTGGTAGACCTGCGTACCGTTGTGGATAAGGACTGCACCCTGAATATCTTAACCTTTGACGACGAGGCCGGAAAGAAAGCGTTCCGCCACACAGCCGCCCATATTTTAGCGCAGGCGGTTAAGCGGCTTTATCCGGACGCCAAATGTACAATCGGCCCGGCTATTGACGAGGGCTTTTACTATGATTTTGACATGCCCTCCTTAGGCCGCGAGGAATTAGACAAGATTGAAGCCGAGATGAAGAAAATTGTCAAAGAGAACATTCCCATTACCAGCTATACGCTCCCCAGAGCAGAGGCAATTCATTTTATGGAGGAGCGGCAGGAGCCTTACAAGGTGGAGCTGATTAACGACCTGCCGGAAGATGCTGTTTTAAGCTTTTACGAGCAGGGCGATTTCACCGACCTTTGCGCCGGTCCGCACTTGATGAGCACCAAACCGGTGAAGTTCTTTAAGCTGACCTCCTCCTCCGGCGCTTACTGGAGAGGCAATTCCGACAACAAAATGCTGACGCGCATTTACGGAACCGCCTACACCAAAAAGGAGGACTTGGAAAAGCGGCTGGAATTTTTGGAAAACATCAAAAAGCGCGACCATAACCGCTTAGGCCGCGAGTTAGAGCTGTTTACGACTGTGGACATCATCGGCCAGGGACTTCCCCTGATGATGCCGAAGGGCGCCAAGATTATACAGACATTGCAGAGATGGATTGAAGATTTAGAGGACAATGAGTGGGGTTATGTCAGAACCAAAACTCCGCTGATGGCTAAATCCGATTTATACAAGCTATCCGACCACTGGTATCACTATAAGGACGGCATGTTCGTGTTAAATGATGATGAGGACGAGAACGGCGTATCCGCCTCCGGCCAGGATATTCTGGCTCTGCGTCCCATGACCTGCCCCTTCCAGTATTTTGTGTACAAGGCAAAGCAGAAAAGCTACCGGGATCTGCCCTACCGCATGGGCGAGACCTCTACCCTGTTCCGCAACGAGGACTCCGGGGAAATGCATGGTCTTACCAGAGTAAGGCAGTTTACCATTTCCGAGGGCCATTTAATCTGTACCCCGGAACAGATTGCCGACGAGTTTAAGAACTGCGTCCGTCTGGCAAAATACTGCCTGACCACATTAGGCGTGGAAGAGGACGTCACCTACCGCATGTCAAAATGGGATCCCAATGATGCGGATAAATATCTGGGGACTGCCGAGGACTGGGATAAAGTACAGGATGCGATGCGCGTAATCTTAGACGAGATTGGCATCGACTACACGGAAGAAGAGGGAGAGGCTGCATTTTACGGGCCGAAGCTGGATATTCAGGCAAAAAATGTGTACGGCAAGGAAGACACCATGATTACTATCCAGTTAGACATGTTCTTAGCCGAGCGTTTTGATATGTACTATGTGGATAAGGACGGAGAAAAGAAACGGCCATACATTATCCACCGTACCTCCATGGGCTGCTATGAGAGAACGTTAGCGTGGCTGATTGAGAAATATGCCGGCGCCTTCCCAACCTGGCTGGCACCGGAGCAGGTGCGGATTCTTCCCATCTCCGAGAAGTTCCACGCCTACGGCGAAGAAATTTTAAAAGAGTTGAAAAAGAACGGTATTCTTGCCACCTTAGATGACCGGTCAGAAAAGATTGGCTACAAGATTCGGGAAGCCCGGCTGCAAAAGCTGCCTTATATGCTGATTGTGGGTGCAAACGAAGCGGAGAGCCAGACCGTATCCGTAAGAAAACGGGGCGAGGACGGAGATTTGGGCGCTATGGCGCTTGATACCTTCATTCAGAAGATATGCGAGGAAATCCGTACTAAGTCCCTGACACAGATGGAGAAATAAAGGCGCAATAACGCAACCATGTTATCAGGCGCGCCTTGACACAAATGAATTAAAAAACCAAATCAGCCCCCTGTTAAATGATACGGCCTATGGAAGAAAGGCCGACTGATTCAAACAGGGGGCTGATACGTTATAAAACAATATTTACAAGACACTTCCGGTAAGCTGTCTTTGACACGCCTGACCGTTTAGGATTGCTTTAACACTGCCCTGAACTCTTTATCCTCACAGGAAAGCGTGAGGGAAAATCCGTTTATCTCCGCAAGATTCTTTACAATGGTAAGCCCGATACCCGTACCCTGATTGCCCGTCCGGCTGTTACTTCCCTTCACAAACGGTTTCCAAAGCTCCCCGGCGGGAATCTCCGGTTCCTCCTCCACGACATTGCACACCTCATAGGACTTATCGCTCATTTTAATCGTAACCGCTGTATTTGTCTCAGCGTACTTCACGCAATTACTAATCAGGTTTTCCACTATCTGAACCGCCATTCCTTCGTCTGCCTCAACCACCGTGTTTCCTTCCAGTTCAAAGGTAATCCCTCGTTCCTCCGCTAACAGCGCATATTTTTTCAATGCCTCTTTTGTGATCTCCCGCAGACTGACCTCCGTTAATTCCGGCGCACCCGCTCGATTTTCAATTTTCGCAAGGTCTAAGATATTACCGACTAACCGGTTCATATACATGGCGTTTTCATAAATGGCGTCGACATAGTAATCCCGCTTTTCCGGACGGATATTTTCTTTCAGGCTCTCCGCATAGCCGGAAATCGCCGTCAGCGGTGTTTTCAGATCATGGGCCATGGCGTTGGCCGTATCCCGCCTGTAGCGCTCCATCTGGTAATGCCCCTGCTCCACGGTAAAGGCGCGATAGGCAATAATAAAAGAAACGATGATGGCGGCCAGCAAAAGGAATCCATAAATCAGGCAAATCTGCCACCCGTAGTCCTCAAAAATATTGTAATGAACCGCCCCCTCCAGATAATATGTCTTATCAGCCACGTTAATCTTTTCTCCGCTAAGGATTTCTATTCCCCCAAAAGTGTACCAGGCTGTACCCTGCGTCTCTACTGCCTGACGGTCTCCCCCGCTGCTTTTTGCCTCCTCAACAAACTGTAAAATCCTTGCCTTAGCCTGCACATTATCTTCCTCAGGCCACATAATTGGTTCCATGCTTTCTTCATCGGTTATCCGGGTATAATCTGTGACGTCGTCAGGCGTATAATCATATTCCCTGATAACCTCCTCTCCCTTCCCCGGTATTGTCTTTACCAGAGATACTTTTCCCGGCCAAAACTGATAGTCTTTTATATAAAAATCCTTAATCCGCACCTCCACATTTTCATCTTCCCCATATTTACTATAATCCTCCGCAACCTCCGCCATATCCGCATAGGGACAGCGGTAGAACTCTCCATGTATGCCGGGCCACAGGATAAACGCCATCCCCTCCGTATTCGCCAGTTCCTTTTCCAGATTACTGTCATACAAGGCAAAGGAACCGTGATACTCCTCATGACTGTTTATTGCGATAAGCGTCCACCGCAGAGCCGTTTCTATGCGGTCATTCGCGGCCAAATCCCCTGAACCTGACGGTAGCAATCCTCCCGAAGTCCCACTGTCTTCTGTCTTAATCTCCTTTTCTCCCAATTCCTCAAAAATATTCTGTATATTAGATATGGCCATCTCAAAGCTCATCTGAAAGCCCTGCTCCCTCTCCCTGAGATAATATGTGATGGCAACCCGGGTGCCCACCCATGCCAGTAAAACTGCAAGAACGAGAAATCCAATCAGTTTTCCGGCAAAAATTTTCCCAAATACCGGTTTATGCAAACCATATATGTACTTGTTTTTTCCCTTTTTTCTTTTTCCCCTTTTTTTCATACCGATCCCTCCTCCAGCTTGTATCCCTTTGTAATGACTGTCTTAATCTGACTTCCGGCTCCGCCTAAGAGCTTTCTCAGCTTTTTGATATGATTGTCTATCGTCCGTTCATTGCCCTCATACTCATACCCCCAAAGGCGGAGTAACAGCTCCTCCCGTTTCACTACCCGTCCCTTTCGCTCTATCAGATATTTTAATATGGCGTATTCCTTTGGGGGCAGTTCTACATTTTCTCCTTTAACCGTCACCTGAAATGTTGCAGGGTTTAAGGCGATATCGCCGCAGAGCAATTCCTCGGTCCCGACTAATCCCTTGGCGCGCTTTAGGAGGGCGCCTGCCTTGGCATAAAGCTCCGCTAAGGAAAAAGGCTTTACCACATAGTCGTCGCAGCCTAAGTCATAGCCGTATAAAATATCCTCCTCCCGTCCCCGCGCCGTCAGAAAAATAATAGGGCAGATACTCTCCCTCCTTATCTCCCGGCAGATGGTAAACCCATCGGTTCCCGGCAGCATCACATCGAGAAACACCAGATCATACTCCTGCTCGTATATCATTTCCATAGCCCGGTCCCCGTCTGCGGCAGCAGAAATGCGAATCTGCCCGCCGCTTTTTTCTGAAAAATAATCCTCAATCAGTTCCCGTATCCGGGGATCGTCCTCCACTAAAAGAATGTGATAATTCATAAAAACCTCCTTTCCGCTCCGGCCCCAATAAGCGTGTAATAAAATATCTGATGTGATACAGGCAAAGCTATATTATGGTTCTATTTTAATACGCGCATATATCCTTTCTATATCCAACCATGCAAAAAAGTCTTCCACAGTAAATGACCGAAAATCGGCTCAGGAAATATACAAATCCTTTTCTGTCCTCCGCCTCCTTAAAAGCCGGTATGTCTCTTTTCCAATCAGCACTCCCACAGGCCCCAGCAGAAAACCGCTCACGCCGAACAGCTGAAAGCCTGCATACATGCTTATGATTGTCAGCAGCGGATTCATGCCCACCTTATTTCCAATCATTTTCGGCTCTGTAATCTGTCTGGTCATCAGACAGATAAGATAAGCAGCAAACAGCACCGCCCCTTTTCCAAGCTCTCCGGCAAACAGCAGATAGAAAATACAGGGAATCAGCACCAGTCCGGCTCCCAGCACAGGAAAGGCGTCCACAATCGCAGTCAGAGGTCCCAACACTAAATAATAGGGCTGACGAATGATGAAAAAAGCCGCCGTGCAGATTACGCCGTCCAACAGCATAATCAAGCCCTGGGCTTTCATATACGTGCGAAAGGTTTCCCGGCATTTCCAGAGCACCCTGCAAATCCCCCTGCCGTCTTCCGACAAAAGCAGTCTGCTCCGAATCTGTTCATAGTCCTGTATGATAAAAAATGTGGCAATGACCGTGATAAAGATTTCAAATGCAAACCGGAACAGCTGCCCCGCCATCTGCACAGAATAACCGGTCACTCTGGGAAGCACATTCCAATCCGGATTGCTCCACATATTTCCCGCCGCATTTTTAATGTATTCATAGCACATACCCCTGTCCATATGCAAAAAGGCGTCTAACTGACAGCAGCAGTTTTTAAACAGGCACACAGCCTTTGCCTGATAAAAGGGAAAATTGAGAAAAATGCTCTGTCCCTGCCGGAACAGATAAGCCGCCAGACAAAAGAGCAGGCAGAGCAAAATAAAATAGAGCAGGACAACCGCCAGCGCTAACGCCCACTGCTTTTTTCGTCCGCTCCAAATTTCCCGGTCTTTCAACCATTTCCGCAATAACGGATAATAAAATACCGAAACAATGCCCGCAATTACAAAGGGCCACACCAGCGGCAGGATATACCGGAATACCAGATAAATTCCCACTGCGATTCCCGCGCCGGTCAGCCAATTCTTCCACTGTTTTCCTTCTATAAGTCTATCTTCCAAACCAATCTGTCCTTTCCCGAATCAGGTTCCCGCAAAATCGGCTTTCGCCGTCTATACTATGTATCTTGCCCTTTCACCCATTCTGTCATTCATGGTTTGGCGGTATCTTTTATGTGATATGCTCCCAGCACCTGAGAGGTTGGGACTTTTTGCTTAAATCTGTTAAAATTCGTCCAGTTCTATTACATCAAACGCTTCGCCCTCCGGCTCCGCCTTAAATACCATATGCTCCCCGGTTGCCGGGTGCGCAAATTCCAGGCGGGTAGCAAACAAGGCAATCTGCTGATATTGCTTCGCCGCTCCTGCAAACAGCGGATTATACTTGGTATCCCCATAGATACCGGCTCCCCGCGCAGCAAGCTGTACCCGGATTTGATGATGTCTTCCCGTGTGAAGCTGAATCAGCACATAGGACAAGATTCCCTTGTCCGTTTCAAATTCATCTAACACTTCGTATTCCAGGCTTGCCCATTTCGCTCCTTTGGTTCCTTTCTTTACCACCTTAGAAGTGTTGGTCTTAGCGTCCTTTAGCAGATAATCCTCCAACTCTCCCGCTTCCTCCGGCAGCTGTCCGGTCAGCACCGCCTGATAGTACTTGACCATAGCGCCGTCCTGCACCTGATCCGAGAGGGCCGCCGCCGCTTTCTGCGTCCTGGCAAAAACCATTACCCCGCCTACCGGACGGTCCAGACGGTGAACCAATGCAAGATAAGGCTCCTCCTCTAATTCTTCCTTTTCAAAAATATAGGTCTTCAGGTAACTTAACAAATCCGTGTCCCGGCTCTTATCCGCCTGCACCGGCATGCCATACGGCTTCACGCAGACAAGGATTTCGCTGTCTTCATATAAAATCTCCACTTTCACTTTCATAACCTCAAATATTATATTCTTTCTCATATTCTTAAAAAGATATGCGCGCCTCTGCGCTCTATCGATTCAATGCTAATATGAATCGCTTCATCTGTCAATCCCTTACCCCGGCATCCGATATCCCTCGCCCCATACGGTCTGGATATATTGAGGATTTTCAATATCATTTTCAATTTTCTCCCGAACCCGTTTTACATGAACCGCCACTGTATTACAAAAGTTATGCACTACCTGATTGTCCTTCCAGACAGCCATATAAATATCCTCCTTCGTAATCACCTCGTTAAGGCGCTGCGCCATATACAGCAGGATATCAAATTCCTTAAGACGCATCAAAACCTGTTCCCCCTGCAGATACACTCTCCGTTCATAAAGGTTAATTTCCAGTTCCCGTATCCTCAACGTGCCAAATGGTCTTGTCAGCCGGTCATAGCGCTCGATATGTACCCGTATTCTGGCTACCAGTTCCATCTGCGAATAGGGTTCCACTAAGTAATCGTCTGCGCCGGCCTCAAAAATCTTAATCTTCTCCCATTCCCCATTACATCTTGACAGAACAATAATCGGTATCTGCGTCAAATCCCGTATCTGCCTGCACAGTTCAAAGCAGGACTGAACCTGACTGCTCTCCACCAGAACCAGCTTGGCTCTCTGCAGCAAATCCAGCACCTTCTCCCTGTGTTGGGGGTGCAGCTCCACCTCCACCACAGAGTACCCTCCAAGCCGAACATAATCCTTCACGTGGCTGCCGATTTCGGACTTCTCCCTCAGCAATAAAATATTATGCAATACACCATCTCCTTCAAAATAAAAAATGCTACTATCAATACCTAATATTGATAATAGCACATTCTCTGTCGTATTTCTAACTTGTGTTAGTTATAAACGTATTTGTGTTAGTTTAATTATATCGGCATGCGCCTCTCTTTATCAGCCCACCTTCAGCTTAAATTTCCGGATATCCTTATCGGTCTCCACAATCTCAATCTGACCGCCCAAGGCGCGGAGCTTCTCGTCAAAATCCTCATATCCCCGCTGGATATACTTAATATCCTCCACAATCGTATAACCGTCCGCTACCAATCCGGCTATTACCAAAGCCGCTCCGGCCCGCAAATCCGGCGCTACAATATTGGCGCCCAAAAAATTATCCACGCCGTCGATAATCGCCGTATTGCCCTCTACCTTAATCTGACCGCCCATGCGGAACAGTTCATCCACATACTTGAACCGGTTCTCAAAAATACTCTCCGTGATAATGGAGGTTCCTTCCGACAACGCCAGCACCACAGCCATCTGCGGCTGCATATCCGTTGGAAATCCGGGATAGGGCAAGGTCTTAATATTGGTAGAGCGCAGCCGGTGATTGCTGACCACCCGCACCGCATCATCATACTCCATAACCACTGCCCCAATCTCTTTGAGCTTGGAGGAAATTGCCTCTAAATGCTTGGGGATTACGTTCTTAATGGTAATGTCGCCCTTTGTTGCGGCAGCCGCCGCCATAAAGGTTCCCGCCTCTATCTGATCCGGTATAATCGAATACTCCGTACCGCTTAACTTCTCCACGCCGCGAATCCGGATCACATCCGTACCTGCGCCCTTGATATTGGCGCCCATACTGTTCAAAAAGTTGGCCACATCTACAATGTGGGGCTCCTTGGCCGCATTCTCTATAGTAGTCTTACCTTCCGCTAAAGCCGCCGCCATCATCACATTAATAGTGGCACCCACAGATACCACATCCATGTAGATATGGTTGCCCACTAAATGTTCTGCCTCCACATGAATCATGCTGTTCCGGATATCCACATCTGCGCCTAACGCCCGAAATCCCTTAATATGTAAATCAATCGGACGGCTGCCAATATTACAGCCTCCCGGTAGCGCCACGCTGGATTTCTTATACTTGCCGAGCATAGCGCCCAACAGATAGTAAGACGCCCGGATTCTCCGGATAAATTCATCATCTACGCAGTTATCCGCTTTAGGATTGATTGTTCCCCCGCAAATCTTTACCGTGTGTTCATCTATATAGCTGACTCTTGCGCCAATTCCCTCAATCGCCTGCAATAAAACTCTTGTATCTCTTACGTTGGGAACATTTTCAACAACAACCTCTTCATCGGTCATAATTGCCGCAGCTAAAATTCCTAACGCCGCATTCTTTGCTCCCGCTATGGAAACCTCTCCGACTAACGGATTGCCTCCTTTTATAACATACTGTTCCATTAGTGCACCCCTTATTAGGCTTGTCTATGATTCTATAGACTTAATCATTCTGATTATAACATGATTAGAAAATTTGTAAACTTTTTTCTGGATAAAAGCTAAAAATTAATAATTTCTTAATGATTACCAGCTGATGCGTTCGCCCTGATCCTCGGTTTCACAGTAAATACACCGATAAATCCTTTTCTGCGCATCCGCTAATTTAAATATCTGCTGAATCCCCTGTTCCGTAGTCGTAATACAGCGGGGATTTTTGCATTTTACCACATTGACGATTCTCTCCGGCAAATCCACCTTTTTCTTCTCAATGGTCTTTCCGTCCTTGATAAAGCTGACGGATATTCCCGGGTCCACATAGCCTAAGATATCCAGATTGATATCATAATCCGCATGGTCAATCTTCAAAATATCCTTTCTTCCCATTTTATGGCTGGTCGCATTCTGAATGATTGCCACAGAGCAGTCTAATTTATCCAAGCCCAGATATTTATATATCAGCATTGCCTTGCCTGCGGTAATATGGTCTAGTACAATTCCGTTTTGAATACTGTCTATCTTCATGAGGTTCCCTCCTACTCCGGTTTCTCTATCCCTAAAAGCTTCATAATCAGCGCCATGCGCACGTACTTACCGTTTAGCGCCTGCCTGAAATAGCAGGCCCTCGGATCATCGTCCACCTCCACCGAGATTTCATTTACTCTTGGAAGGGGGTGGAGAATACTTAAATCTTCCTTGGCGTTTTTTAATTTCGGCATATCCAGAATATAGGTATCCTTCAACCGGATATAATCCGCCTCGTTAAAGAACCGCTCCCGCTGCACCCTGGTCATATACAGAATATCCAGCCGGTCAATCACCTCGTCAATGGTCCGAACCTGTTCATAGGAAATCCCCTTCTGCTCAAATACCTCCTCCCGCAGATACTTGGGAATCTCCAGCTCCACCGGGGAAATCATAATATACCGGATATTTTCATAGCGGGACAGGGCCTTAATCAGAGAATGAACAGTGCGGCCAAACTTTAAATCCCCGCAAAAGCCGACGGTCACATCGGAAAGCTTTCCCTTCTCCCGCCGTATCGTCAGCAGGTCCGTCAAGGTCTGCGTCGGGTGGTTGTGCCCGCCGTCACCGGCATTGATAATGGGGGCGTCGGATTTTAAGGAGGCTAACAGCGGCGCGCCCTCCTTGGGATGCCGCATGGCGATAATGTCCGCATAACAGGACACCACCTTTACCGTATCCGCCACGCTTTCGCCCTTGGCGGAGGAAGAAGAATCAGACGAAGAAAAACCAAGTACATTGCCCCCTAACTCCATCATGGCCGCCTCAAAGCTTAAACGGGTTCTCGTACTTGGTTCAAAAAATAAGGTCGCCAGCTTTTTCCCCTCGCAGACCTTTGCATATTTCTCCTTGTGAGCAATGATATCGTCCGCCAAATCCAGCAGCTCCTCAATCTCCTCCACACTTAAATCCATGGGGTCAATTAAATGTCTCATTCTACGCCTCCTTTTCACTCCACACAGGAATGTCATACTGCTCAAGATATTTCTTAATCTGCTCCCGGTACTGCTTCTCGCATTTTAACACATAGCGTTTCCGGTTGGCATATATCTGTATCTCCAGAGTGCTGATTTCACTATTCACAAACCGGTAGCCCCTAATTTTCTCCCATTCCAGATAGGTTGTTCCAATATATATTCCGTCGGGCGTAATCCCGCTCTGCATCCGGCTGTTAAAAAAAATCAACAGAATAAATGCGATAAGCGCCGGCAGAAACCGATAGCTTTGCACATAAAGCATACCCGCCACCAGCAGCAAAGCCAGATTCACATATATAATCTCCAAAGGACCGGTCTGCCTTCCGTACCGGCTGAAAATGACAATCTCCTTCTGCCTGTCAATCGTCGTAAAGGCAATCAATGCCGCCATGCCAAATCCCAAAAACAGGATAATGGCCAACACATTCAATATGAAATCGATCTTCATGATCCCGCTCCACCTCTTGCACCCAGAGTCAATCCGTCCGCTATAACAGGATAGCCCGGACGCTTCCATCTCTTAAGACAAATTTTGACCGTCTTAAGGAATCCTTCAAAAGCAGCCTGTTGCCTGCAATCTCTATCACGCAGCCGGGATAAATCACCTTGCGCACCACAATCTCCGCATGCTTGCCGCTGTCAATCAGCGCCTCACTCCGAATCTTCTCCTCCTGATATTTCTTGAGCTCCGTCGTCTTAATGACCTTAGCCTGTATAATCTTAAGCCTTCTGTTGCTGGTCTCTTTAGCTACCTTCGTCTGATCCATACGGTTCAAAATCTTGGCGGAACGGTCAAGAAGGTCCACCTCGCCTTCCGTCTTCTTAATCAACTGAGCCAGCTCCATATCCCGCCTCAGCATCTTTGGCAGCGTTCCTGCTACCAAAATCGTCTCTATCTCCATTTCATTGCCCACTTCACTGGCATCGATTCCCTGCACCGCATAGATGGAACCGCCAAGCACCACAGACTCTTTACCTTCTACGATAACCTTGCCCTCGGTCTCCAGATTGGAATTCATAACCGTGCGGACATTGATATTCCCCACTGCTGTCGCCTGGGCGTTTTCAAAGAATTTGCACGAAATATCCCCTCCGGCCTGCAGCCTTCCGGAAAATTTGCCCTGCATTCCATTGTGGATTATAATATCCTTTCCCGCTTCCACTATGGAATTGCCAACATGTCCTCTAATCTCAATATTGCCGGTGGCCTTTACCGTTATGCCGGATTTCACATCTCCGGTTATCAGCACATCCCCGTCAAAATTGATATGCCCCACGCTGATATCTGCGTCGCCTTTTATCTCTAACACATTGGTGACATAGATCCCGCTGTCCGTATACTCTGCCTTACCATGACACAAGGCAAAATATTTGTTGTCCTCCCGGCGGACGCCCTTGCAGCGCAGAGGCGGCAACTCCTTTCCCCGCAACGGGCTCAACATCTGATTGCCTACCGTATATCCATACACTCCGTTGGTAGCAGGAACATATTCTGCTAACAGCTCTCCCTCTTCCACAATGGTATACTCTTTCGTATGGATATATTCGACAGAACCGTCTTCTAATTCCTTCGGCCCGGTCTCATCCGAAGCATTTTCAAAATGAAAGACATAGCTTCCATCCTGCCCTTTTTCCGGCTGCTTTCCCCTTGCAACATCCACAAAGGCGCCATATATATCATGGGCAATCATTTCCTCGATTGCCTCATCCATAATACCGGCCTTAACGTCATGGCTTCGCAGCAGTTCCTTTAACTCTGCCAAGTCAAACTGCGGACCGTCATTCTTTAAGTTCAATCTTAACTTTACCGTCATCATGTCCTGAGATACGGATACCTCCGGAATACATGGCTTTGTACGCTCGCTCATACAATCATCCTTTCTCCCGTAAAGGGGAGTGAATTGCCCTAAGTTTTGCACATATATTACTATAATACTATAGATAGGCTTAAAAATCCATCTTAATTTTACAATTGCTAACATAAAAAAATCCCAAGAAACAAATTCTCAGGATTTTACTGTCTGTTGTCTACTGTGTAAGCAGCGTCACCATAACCGCTTTTTCCGCATGCCGGCGGTTCTCCGCCTGATCCAAAATCACGTCCAGATTATCGTCTACGACCTCCTGGCTGATTTCATAGCCTACATGCATAGGCATATCGTGCATTACCTTTACCTTATGTCCGGCAATCAGTTCCCGGTTAATCTGGTAAGGCATCATCTTTGCCAATGTCTCCTCTTTCTGCTCCTGATAATCCGGGTTATTGAAAAATTCCATGTCCACCCAGGTATCTGTGTAAAGCACATCCATCCGGGCCACATAGTCCTTCGCCTCTTCCATGGACATGGTGGGATCTAATTCCACATAATGCCCGGTTGCTTTCGCCTTTTCATAGAAATCCGGTGCTACCGCCGTATCATTGACCAACGGGGTTAAGCCGTAAATGGTCCCCTCCTGCATCTTGGCAAAAAATTCCACTAAAGAATTAAAGACATTGTTCTTGGCTCCGATATATAACAGATTTACCTTAAGACTTCCGAAATGTTCCTTTAAGGTCAGGGCGTCCGCCAGAATCTGGCAGGGGTGATAGGTGGAATCGCAGCCATTGATAAAGGGAACTGTCACATTGCGGTTAAACAGCTCCACCGTTTCATTCTTAATCAAGCGGGCCATAATGATATCCACATTCCGGCACACATATTTAATCTCGGATACCGGTTCTCCCAGCACAAAATTGGAATCCCGCCAAAGCTGGTTATAATAGGTGCCTCCTAACTCCGTAATTCCCGTAGTAAAGGATAGAAAGGTACGGGTAGAAGTCTTCTCAAACAGGGTATACAGCTTCTTTCCCGCTAACGCCTTTGCATATTTATCCGGATTCTTCTTCATATCATAAGCCAGTTCCAGTATGGAATTCAATTCCTCCTTACTGAAATTGCTGAAATTTATCATATTTTTCATCTTATGTATTCTCCTCTTCCAAAATATATTCGCATCGGTCTGTCATATTCTCTGTAACAGTAAAAAGGTGCTGCCCTGCACCACCCAGATACCTATATTATACAAAAACAGAACAAAATGCAAGCCCAAGCGCAAAAAATCAGCCATTTTCCTGTTTTGACTATTCTGCGCTCTCCGCCGCTTCCTGCACTTTTTCCTGTTCTTCCGTCTCCGCTGCTTCCACCGGCTCACTGTTCACCGCCTGGTTGCTCCTGCGCTTTAGCCGCTTCTGCCGTCTGCGGTCAATGGGGCGCATATTCGCCGCTGCCGCTTCCTGTCTCGCCTTCTGAATCTCCCGCAGAGTCTGGTCTAATTTCTGATACCGTTCCTCGGCTCTCGCCTCCTGCTCCTTCGTCATTCCGGTAATCTGCGTAACTACCGCATTGGCCGCATGCTCTCCGGCGCTCTTCCCAATCAGCTCATTGTTTTCCTGAATGGCGTTCGATAAAATGCGGCTCATAAGCTGCTGGAACTGTTCCATTTTCTCCTCGTTGGAGAGAATCTGCTGTTTTACCGATACCAGCTCCGCCTCCTTGGTCTGCCTTGCCAGCTCCTCAGAAGAAAACTCCTTTTTATCAGAGGATGGCTTGTCCTCTCCCTTGGCAATCTGCTCCCTGCGCATATCCAGATAATTGCGGATAGCCTTAAGCTGCAATCCCTTTTCCTTTAAAATGCGCACCTTGGAAAGCACCTCAATATCCTTCTTCGTATAATATCTATGCCCCATTTCATTGCGATGGATATCCATCTTCAATTCTTCCTCCCAGTAACGGAGAACATGGGACTCCACTCCTACCATTGCCGCCGCTTCCTTAATCAGATAATACTCTTCCTTCATATTCCGTCCTCCCTATATCGCTTTCATGCATATACATTGAGTATACAGGGGGATGAATATCCGGTATAGCCGGTATCGTCCACAAAATTATGCTGAAATTATCTATGTCTCGACAATTTGCAGCATTCCCCTACAGGATTATGCTTATTTTATTATATTGTAATTTATCTGCTGCAAATCATTATTTTATTATTATATTGTAATCAGCCTGTTACAGCACATTATTCAATATCTTCCTCCGACAAATCCGGGCATAATTTGCAATGTCCGTACTTGTCTGCTCTGTATACATCACCGTCATAGGCTATGTATTTTTTCTTCACCATATAGCCCTTATTATTAAAATAATATCTGTATTTTCCGATCTTTATAAGCTTAGACTGCGCCCGGACGCCGGATTTCTGGAGATAATAAGATTTCCCGCCTTTTTTAATCCACTGTTTCTTTAACACAATTCCTTTACTGTTGCAGTAATAATACTTTCCGTTGACCTTCTTAAAGCCCTTCGAGCGCTTGCCCTTTCCATTAAAATAATAGGTTTTCCCGCTGATTTTGACTAATTCATTTCTGGCAATGGAGCCGTCAGAGGTCACATAAACCAAGGTATTGCCATAATAGAGCCATTGTTTTAACAGGACGAGACCGTCTTCATTCACATAATAAGTATCGTTGCCAACCGTTATCCATTTCTTTTTTTGCATGACGCCGTCGTTATCAAAATAATAGGGCTGTTCTTTGATTTTATAAAAACCTGTGACACGGTATCCCGATTCATCCACATAATATTTATTATTCCCGACGGTAAGCCATTTTCCTGTCTGTAACCGACCACCTTCAAAATATTGATAATGCTGGTTATCCGCCGCCAACCTCCAGCCGGTGAAATTGTCTCCGGAATCAGCAGCAGACTGCTCTCCCCCCGGCTGTCCGGGAGCCGGTTGTTCAGGCGTTGCCGGCTGCTGCGGCGTCACTGGCTGTTGCGGCGTCACCGGTTGCTGCGGCGTTATTGGCTGTTGGATACCGTTCGCCATTACAGATTCATAGTTAATCGCATGTTCATAGTATGTCACCGTATCCTGGGACAAATCCACCTGCCGATTCCAATTAATCTGACAATCTCTGGGATAATTGGCTTCTCCCACAGTTATGACATTGCCGTTTTTTCCAATCACAAAGACAGAATGGGAATCATTATTTAAACGCACAATATCACCAATCTGAATATTGGCAATCTGCGTTGCATCCGGATTAGAAACTTTCGTCCATTTGGTATCTCCAAATACGTCATACCCCAGCTTATTGGCAAATCCCATACACTGGGTAGCTAACAAATGTCCTGTGCAGGCAAAATGATTACAGGTACAGCCACCAGTTCCATAAATGTGATCTACCCCTGCCGTCTTATGTTCTGTACAGGGATAATCCGTCCACCCATCCGGATTATCAGCCGCCTGTCCCACATGGTTCCAATACTTTCCCTGAGGGAACTTGGCCTGAAGCTGCGCTACTCCGGTGGCAAAATCAACCCCCGCTGCCTTTACGTTTAACGGCAGCAGCGCGCATACCGCCAATAGCATAAATCCCAAAGCAATCCGAAATCCTCTGTTCCCCCTAATGTCTCTTGTCATCATTCGCATTTTCTCACTCCTGTGTATTTTATCGATATTGCGTCCCTACTGACTAAGCTCGCATCTACAACAGCCGTTCCAGATACTGGCCTGTATAGCTTTTCTTACATTGTACTACTTCCTCCGGGGTTCCTGCAACCACAATCGTACCTCCCTGGTCGCCGCCCTCCGGTCCAATGTCGATAATATAATCCGCCGTCTTGATTACCTCTAAATTGTGTTCAATGACCACCACGGTATTGCCGCCCTCGGCCAGCCTGTGCAAAATCTCCACCAGCTTATGCACATCCGCAAAATGCAGTCCCGTTGTCGGCTCGTCTAAGACATAAATAGTCTTGCCTGTACTTCTTCTCGAAAGCTCTGTCGCCAGCTTCACCCGCTGGGCCTCGCCGCCGCTTAAGGTCGTGGAGGGCTGCCCCAGCCGGATATATCCCAAGCCCACTTCCTTTAATGTCTCTATCTTCCGCAAAATGGACGGTACATTCTGGAAGAACACACACGCCTCATCCACAGTCATATCCAGCACATCAAATATATTCTTCCCCTTGTAGGTAACCTCCAACGTCTCCCGGTTATACCGCTTGCCGCCGCAGACTTCGCAGGGCACATAGACGTCCGGCAGAAAATGCATCTCAATCTTGATAATGCCGTCTCCCTTGCAGGCTTCGCAACGGCCCCCGGAAATGTTAAAGGAAAACCGTCCTTTCTTGTATCCCTTTGCCTTGGCCTCCTTCGTCCCCGCAAACAAATCCCGAATCATGTCAAACACGCCGGTATAGGTGGCGGGATTGGAACGGGGCGTCCTTCCAATGGGGGACTGGTCGATATTGATAATCTTGTCCAACTGCTCTAAGCCCTCAATATCATCATGGTCGCCGGGTTTGATTCTGGCGCGGTTCAAATCCCTCGCCAAATGCTTATATAAAATCTCATTCACCAGAGAGCTCTTGCCTGAACCGGACACGCCGGTTACACAGGTCATCACGCCTAAAGGAAAGGCCACATCAATATTTTTCAGATTGTTCTGTCTGGCTCCCTTTACGGTAATCCACCCGGTAGGCTCCTTGCGTTTCTCCGGCACCGGAATCTTAATTCTTCCGGAAAGATAAGCGCCGGTAATGGATTTTTTACTCTTCATAATCTGGGCTGCCGTACCCTGGGCAATCACTTCCCCGCCCTGTTCCCCTGCGCCGGGGCCGATATCTACAATATGGTCCGCCGCCAACATGGTATCCTCGTCATGCTCCACCACAATCAAGGTATTGCCCAAATCCCTGAGGTGCTTTAAGGTGGCAATCAGCTTGCTGTTGTCCCGCTGGTGAAGACCAATGCTCGGTTCGTCTAAGATATACGCCACGCCCACCAGTCCGGAACCAATCTGGGTAGCCAGCCGGATTCGCTGTGCCTCCCCGCCGGAAAGGGTTCCGGTAGGCCGGTACAGGGCAAGATAATTCAACCCCACATCTAACAGAAAATTCAGCCTTGCCTTTATCTCCTTTAATATGCCGCCGCCGATAAACTGCTGACGGTCCGTAAGCTCCATATGCTCTAAAAAATCCACCAGCTTATCAATGGACATAGTGGTAATCTCATAGATATTCTTTCCTGCCACAGTAACCGCCAAAGATTCCTTTTTTAACCGCTGTCCTTCGCAGTCGTCACAGGGGGTTATGGTCATAAAGCTCTCATATTCCTCCTTCATGGACTCGGAACCCACCTCGCGGTACCGCCGCTGCACATTGCGGATTAATCCCTCAAAGGCCACATCATATATGCCTTCGCCTCGCTGTCCCTTATAGTGCACCTTTACCTCATGGCCGCCGGTTCCGTAAAGAATAATATTTCTTGCCTCCTCCGACATCTGGTTAAAGGGAGTGTTCAGGTCAAAATTATATTCCTTGGCTAAAGCGTCTAAAATTGCTCTGGTATAGGATTTCTTGTCGGTGCAGGACTGCCAGCCCAATACCACAATAGCGCCATCCGCAATGGAAATACTCTGGTCCGGAATCATCAAATCCACATCAAATTCCATCTTGTAACCCAGGCCAAAACAGGTCGGGCACGCGCCAAAAGGATTATTAAAAGAAAAACTTCTCGGCTCAATCTCATCGATGCTGATACCGCAGTCGGGACAGGAAAAACTGGAGCTCATGTTAATCGGCGTTCCTCCCACCACATCTACCACCATAACGCCATCGGCCAGTTTCATAACCGCCTCAATGGAATCATTTAATCTCCGCTCTATGCCCTTTTTTACCACAAGACGGTCCACCACAATGGAAATGTCATGCTTTTTATTCTTGTCAAGCGTAATCTCCTCGGATAAATCGTACATGGAGCCGTCGACCAACACCCTGACATAACCGCTCCTCTTAGCCTGGGCGAGCACCTTCTCATGCCGCCCCTTTCTGCCCCGGACCACCGGCGCTAACAGCTGAAACTTGGTTCCCTCCGGCAGCTCCATCACTGCGTCTACCATCTGGTCTACGGTCTGCCGCTTAATCTCCCGCCCGCATTTCGGGCAATGGGGAATCCCGATTCTGGCATAGAGCAGGCGGAAATAATCATATATCTCCGTCACCGTCCCCACCGTAGAACGGGGATTGCGGTTGGTTGATTTCTGGTCAATGGAAATGGCCGGAGAAAGACCTTCAATCTTGTCCACCTCCGGCTTCTCTGCCTGTCCTAAAAACTGTCTGGCGTAAGAAGACAGAGACTCCATATATCGTCTCTGCCCCTCTGCATATATGGTATCAAAGGCGAGGGAGGACTTGCCGGAACCGGAAAGTCCTGTCAGCACCACCAGCTCGTCTCTGGGAATCTTGATGTCTATATTTTTCAGATTGTGCTCTCTGGCACCCTTGATGGTAATGTATTGTTTCATGGGTTTGTCCTTTCTGTTGACGATATCCAAACATTTGTTCATATCGGGTATAGTATAACAAAGAATCATAAAAAAGTACAGAATATTATATTAAAATTTTCAATCTCCCTACTGCCACTTATCCGCCATCGTATAAAACTGATAATACATTCCTTTTTTCTCCATCAGCGTATCATGGTTTCCCTCCTCCACAATACCGTCCTCAGTCAGCACCAGAATCCGGTCAGAGTTCCGGATACTGGACAGCCTGTGGGCAATGGTAAGGGTGGTTCTCCCGGCGGACAGCTTTGCTAAAGATTGGGCGACTGCAAATTCACTCTCGTTATCCAGCGCGGAGGTTGCCTCGTCCAATATTAAAATGGGCGGATTTTTTAAGAACACCCTGGCAATGCTTAACCGCTGCTTCTGCCCGCCGGAAAGCTTCACGCCCCGCTCTCCGATATAGGTGTCATAGCCGTCCTTAAGCTCCCGGATAAATCCGTCTGCCCCAGCCAGCCGGGCGGCCTCCTCCACTTCCTCCCGCGAAGCCTCCGGTCTGCCGTACAAAATGTTATCGTACACCGTACCGGAAAACAGATACACATCCTGCTGGACAATGCCAATCTGCTGCCTTAAACTTTTCAGCGTATAACTTCTGATATCCTTCCCGTCTAAGCGGATACAGCCGGAGTCAATGTCAAAAAATCTGGGAATCAAGTTGCACAGCGTTGTCTTGCCTCCTCCGGAGGGCCCCACAATAGCCACCCGCTCCCCTGCTTTAATGAACAGGTTCAGATTGGAAAATACCAGATTGTGGTCATCCGGATATTCAAAACTCACATTATCAAATTCAATATTACCGGACACCTCCGTAAGCGGCACTGCCCCTTCCTCGTCAAAAATATCTATGTCCGCATCCATAATCTGCAAAAAACGCTCAATACCGGTCATGCCCCGCTGAAACTGCTCCGCAAACTCAATAATCCGCCGTATGGTGGCAATCAGGGTGGTGACATACAGCATATAAGCCACTAAATCCCCCGGCTGCACCAGTCCCTTTACCATAAAAATGCCGCCTGCTATAATGACCGCAAGATACATGACGCCGTCAAACATTCTGGTGGTAGTCTGAAATGCCGCCATATATTTGTATGTCTCTTTTTTAATCTCAAAGAAACGCTGGTTGTCTGCGGCAAACTTTTCATTTTCCATATCCTCATTGGTAAAAGCCTTTACCACCTTCTGCCCCAAAAGGCTGTCCTCAATGCGGGCGTTCAGCTCCCCAATTTGATATCGCTGTTTGGAAAATGCCGTCTTCATTTTCCGGTTCAAAGTCATGCAGGTAAAAAACATAACCGGCACAATCAGAAAAATAATCAGCGTAAGCCAGAAATTAACCGCAGATAAAATAACAAAGCCTGCCAGCGTCTTAATAGCCGCAATAAAAAACTCCTCGGGACAGTGGTGGGCAAATTCCGTCACATCAAACAAATCATTGGTGATACGCCCCATAATCTGCCCTACTTTTGTATTGTTGTAGTAGGTGTTGGATAACTGCTGCAAATGCGTGTAGGCGTCCTGCCGCATCCTCGTCTCAATCCTCGCGCCCATAACATGTCCTACATCCGCCATATAGTAATTGGCGACGCTGTCAATAATCCGCAAGCCCAGATACAGCAAGCCTAACATCAAAATGGTCTTTACTGTAAGGGCCGCCAAATTTTCCATTCCCTGATTGGTAATGTAGCGCATGATAAGCGGCAGCACCAGCTCGCATATGGTCGTAAGCGCAGCGCAAAACAAGTCTAACGCCACCGTTCCTATATGCTCCCGGTAATATGGCAAAAATCTCTTAATTAAATCCTTTGTTTTATATTCTTCTCCCATTTTTCCTATACTCCCGTTACCCGTTGTCTACAAAGACGTACTTAGCCGACATTCCCCGCTGCACCCCCGCCATACCTTAAGGGCGCATATGATTGCCAATTATTCGTCATAATCCCGCAGGGCAATCTTTAACTCCTTCAACCTGTCGCGGTATTCCGCCGCCATCTCAAAGTTAAGCTCCGCCGCCGCAGTCTCCATTTTCTTCGTATATTTCTTGATTTCTTCCTTAAGCTCTTTTCGGGACATGGATTCCACATCTTTTTCCTTGTATCTGGCGTTCAATGCGTCCACATCCTCGTCGGTTGCCGTAGTAATCAAATCCCTAACAGACTTCTGAATCGTTGTCGGCGTAATGCCATGCTCCTTGTTATAAGCGTCCTGAATCTCCCGCCGGCGGTTGGTCTCGTCTATAGCCACCCGCATGGACTGGGTAATCTCATCCGCATACATAATCACCCGGCCCTCGCTGTTCCGCGCCGCCCGGCCTACCGTCTGCACCAGCGAAGTCTCGGAACGGAGAAATCCCTCCTTGTCCGCATCTAAAATGGCAACCAGCGTAATCTCCGGAATGTCCAGTCCCTCCCGCAGCAGGTTAATTCCCACCAGCACATCAAAGACGCCCATCCGCAAGTCTCTCACAATCTCAATCCGCTCTAAGGTATCAATATCGGAATGGAGATATTTGACCTTTACCCCCTGCTCCCGCAGATAGTCCGTCAAATCCTCGGCCATCCGCTTTGTCAGCGTGGTAACTAACACCTTATGTCCCTTCTCCACTTCCTTATTCACTTCCGATAACAAATCGTCCACTTGTCCCTCCACAGGCTTTACTTCAATCACCGGGTCGAGAAGTCCCGTCGGACGGATAAGCTGTTCCGCCCGCAAAAGTTCATGCTCCGCCTCATAATCCGAAGGAGTAGCAGACACAAACAAAACCTGGTCCAACTTTTCCTCAAACTCATCAAACCGCAGGGGACGGTTGTCCATAGCAGAGGGCAGACGGAACCCGAAATCTACCAGAGTCTGCTTTCTGGAACGGTCTCCGGCATACATACCCCGAATCTGGGGAACCGTCATATGGGACTCGTCAATAATCATCAAAAAATCATCCTTAAAAAATTCCAGCAGGGTATTGGGCGTCGCACCCGGCTTTAACCCGGCCAGCGGTCTTGAATAATTCTCAATGCCGGAGCAAAATCCCGTCTCCCGAAGCATTTCCATATCAAAATGCGTCCGCTCACTGATACGCTGGGCCTCTAACAGCTTGTCATTTTCCTTGAAATAGGCAATGCGCTCCTCCAGCTCTGCCTCAATCTCCTCTATTGCCCGTTCAATCTTATCCTGGGCCACCACATAATGGGAAGCCGGAAAAATAAAGGCGCAGTTAATTCCCCTTTTCACCTCTCCGGTCAGCGGGTCAAACTCCACCATGCGGTCTATCTCATCTCCAAAAAATTCAATGCGGATAGCGTCCTCAAAGGTGGATACGGGAAGAATCTCCAACACATCGCCATGCACCCGGAAGGTTCCCCGCTTAAAATCCATTTCATTGCGTTCATACTGAATATCTATCAGGTCGGATATCAGCTTATCCCACTCATAGGTCATGCCTGTCCGAAGCGCTAACATCATCTCCGCATAGTCATCCGGCGAACCAATGCCGTAAATGCAGGAAACCGAAGAAATAACGATAACATCCTTCCGCTCAATTAACGCCGCCGTCGCAGAATGTCTTAGCTTATCTATCTCGTCATTAATGGAGGAATCCTTCTCGATATAAGTGTCCGTAGAAGGAACATAGGCCTCCGGCTGGTAATAATCATAGTAAGACACAAAATACTCCACTGCATTTTCCGGAAACATCTCTTTAAATTCACTGTATAACTGGGCTGCCAAGGTCTTATTGTGGGCAATCACCAGCGTTGGCTTCTGCAATGCCTGGATTACATTGGCCATGGTGAAGGTCTTGCCGGAACCGGTAACACCAAGAAGCGTCTGAAATTGATTGCCCTCTTTAAAGCCTTTAACTAAAGCCTCGATTGCCTGCGGCTGGTCGCCGGTAGGCTGGAAGGGGGCTTGTAATTTAAACTCTGGCATACAAAAAACCTCTCTTTTACAAAATTACTTTGACTACTATAAGCCAATTATACTATCATTGTATGGATTTTTCTCCAAAATTTCTGCTATTTCTAAACACTTTTTTTGTTCAAACTCTTCCCCAAATAAAGAATATATTTTAATTTCTTTTTCAAAGAGAGCATGTCTAAAATCTTTATTTTCTACTCTATTATGTATAGCATATTCCATTGCCATATCAAAAGAAATAATATCCAATACATTCCAGAGAACTTCTTTTATTTCTGATGTAATCTTATCCTCTCTTATTTTTCCCTTTTCAGCAAAAATAATATGATATTTATCATTTTTTGAAAAAATGTATGTGCCCTCAGGACTATTTTCATTTCCTTCTTTAAAATTTATTTTATCCCAGCTAACATCTTTCAATTTACAAGATATTTCATTTTTAATATATTGTTCTAATTCTTTTGTTGATAGCATTTCTTATTACCTCACCTTATTTTAGAGACTGCATTATATACACCCTAAAGGTATTGCCTTATTCATGGAATCTAACGGAACCGCAACCGGCGACATACACACCACTCCGCCCTGGGCAACTTCCATACCGAAAGAACTCAAAACAGAAAAATTCTTCAAAGCCTCCTTACCCACTACGGCTGTTTTTTTAATTTCAATGGGGTGCAGCCTGCCGTTTTCTACAATAATCAGGTCAATCTCTTTTCCGTTATTATCCCGATAATAACATAGACGGCTTTTTGTATCCAGCCCGTTACAGGCATAGCTTTTTATGATTTCCGATATCACATAGGTTTCAAACATTGCCCCGGCCATAGCCGACAATTCCAAAGCCCTGGGATTGTTCCACAAGCTCAGATAACAAGCCAATCCTGTATCCATAAAATAAAGTTTGGGCCTTTTTACAATTCTTTTAATCGTGTTATGAAAATAGGGCTGCAACAGATAGACTAATCCGGAGGATACCAAAACCGACAGCCAGCCCTCCGCCGTTTTCCCGTCAATCCCTACATCTCTTGCAATATCACTTAGCACCAGTTCCTGTCCCGTTCTCGCTGCAAGACAGGAAATAAATTTCGTAAATTTTATCTCATCCTTGACTGCAATCAGAGCGCGGACATCCCGTTCCAGATAAGTTTGCATATAAGAACCATAAAAATTCTCCGGGCTTAACGCTTCATCCGTAACCCGTTTTGGCATACTGCCTCCATATATTTTCTCAAAAATATCAGAAACCGTATGCGGATACTCTTTGGCTTTCACATTTTCCGGCAGAAAAGGAACCGTTTCTCTTCCTTCAATCTCTGCCCTGCTTAAGGAATATAGAGATAATATTCCCGCCCGCCCCGCTAAAGACTCACCCACATTCTGCATCAAGGAAAATGTCTGGGAGCCGGTTAAAAAATACTGTCCCAAAACCGGTTCCCGGTCCACTCTGATTTTAATATAGGGAAGCAGCTCCGGCGCATATTGAATCTCATCAATGATAAGCGGCGTCTTATATTGCTGCAAAAACAACTCCGGGTCCTCTTTGGCGAGCATACGGATATTAGGATAATCCAAGGTCACATATTGAATATCCGTTCCTAATTTCTCACTCATTTTCCGCAATACCGTAGTTTTCCCCACCTGTCTTGCGCCGCAGAGAATAACCACAGGAAAATGCTGCGCCATATATTCAATTTGCCCTTCAATTCCACGCTTAATATACATAATCTTTTCCCCGGCAATTAATGATTATACAAAACAGGAATATAACTCTTATTTTGTATAAATTATATTAACATATTACCCCGATGAAATCAATATTATGTATGCTCCTTAACAAAATGTGAAGTTTCCTTCCAAGCCAATGCACAACAGCGCCCTTTCCCTTAATCCTGCGCCACCACTTCCTTGTAAAACTCCGCATAATCCTTCCGGTTATCCTTCGTAAAGGCAATGGCACTTCTCGGGTGCTGGTTTAACAATCCGGTCATCAAATACTGAAGGTCATAGCCCCACACAACACCCTGCTCCTTTAAGGGCACCATATATTTCTCAATAAACTGGATTGCTGGATATACATTGTACTTTGGATTCTTCAAAAAGCCCAGCAAAAGCTCCATGGCACAGTTACCGGCTCCACGCCCCATAGCGGAGTAGGTTCCGTCTAACCAGTCTACGCCGTCGCCTACCGCCTCAATGGTATTGGCAAATGCAAGCTGTTGATTGTTGTGGGCGTGCATACCCACCTTTTTTCCATACTTGGCCGCAAATTCCAGATATACATCCGCCAGTCTGGCAAGCTGCTCCGGGTACAGCGCGCCGAAGCTGTCCACAATGTAAAATACATTTACCGGCGACTGCCCTAATATGTCTAACGCCGTCCGCAGGTCCCCCTCCTGGGCGTTGGAAATTGCCATAATATTACAGGTCACCTCATAGCCCTTACCCGCCGCGTCTTCAATCATATCCACCGCTGCCGGAATGGTATTCAAATAGGTTGCCACCCGAATCAGGTCAATCGGGCTTTCCGCCTTGGGGATAATGTCCTCCTTGTAGTTGCAGCGGCCAACATCAGCCATAACCGCCAGCTTCAGACTCGTATTATTATCTCCGACGATTTCCCGGATATCCTCGTCCTTACAGAACTTCCATTTCCCAAATTTACTCTCGTCAAACATGGCCTTATCCGCCTTATAGCCCATTTCCATATAATCCACGCCGGCCTTGATGTTGGTATTGTATAATTCCTTTACAAACTCGTCCGTAAAATAAAAATCATTCACCAGACCGCCATCCCGCAGCGTGGCGTCCACTACCTTTACAGATTGCCGGTAACCCATTAAATGCGATATCTCTTTCATGATAACTCTCCTCTTTTTCTTATATTGGTTGTTACTTTAACGCTTAAAAGCGTTGAATTATTTTATACTATAGCACATCTTAAGAAATTTAACAAATATATTTTTCCCGCAGGCACTTGACACATAATTGTTTATATGATATATATACAATATACATTTATTCCATTGTGCACAAATAGGAGGAAAAAATGGACATTATTATCAGCAACAACAGCACCAGTCCGATTTATGAACAAATTACGACACAGATTAAAGAAATGATACTGAACGGTGTTTTAAAGGAAGGGGACGCCCTGCCTTCTATGCGAAGTCTTGCCAAAGATCTGCGCATCAGTATCATCACCACTAAACGGGCCTATGAAGAATTGGAAAGAGACGGGTTTATCGAATCCTTTACGGGAAGGGGAAGCTTTGTGCGGGAGGCAAATTCCAACCTGTTAAGAGAAGAACTTTACTGCCAGATACAAGCACTCTTAGAGGAGACCTGCGACAAAGCGGCCATGGCAGGACTTTCCTTAGAAGAACTGACAGAAACCTTAACTCTAATCCACCAGCAAAGAGAACAGTAAGGAGATAACTTATGGAAAATGTAATTGAAATTGAGAATCTATGCAAAAGCTATGACGGTTTTTCTTTAGACAATGTCAGCCTATGCGTGCCCGCCGGAAGCATAACCGGTTTTATCGGGCAAAACGGCGCCGGAAAAACCACCACCATTTATTCCCTGTTAAACATCATTAACACAGATTCCGGCAGCATTCGCATTTTTGGTATGGATTACCGGGAAAAAGAGACGGAAATCAAAGAGAGGATTGGCATAGTATTTGACGAGATGGGCTACCATGACAGCATGACGCCTTTTCAGTTAAACCGAATGATGAAGAATGTCTACCACAACTGGCAGGAAGATGTCTTTTTTCAGTATTTAGAGAGATTCGGACTGCCCGCCAGAAAAAAATGCGGCAAATTTTCCAGGGGAATGCGAATGAAGCTGCAGATTGCCGTTGCCCTGTCCCACAAGGCAGATTTGCTGATTTTAGATGAACCCACCAGCGGCCTCGACCCTATTGTGCGAAATGAAATGCTGAATATTTTTCAGACATTTATGGAGGAGGAAAACCACACTGTTTTTTTGTCCTCCCATATCATCAGTGACTTAGAACGGATTGCAGATGAGATAACCTTTATTGATAAGGGGCGGATTCTTTTGTCTGACAACAAGGACAAGATTTTGGAGCAGCATGGCTTATTAAAGGTAAAGAAGGCAGATTTGGACAGAGTGGATAAAGCAGATATTATCGCAGTGAAAAAATCAACCTATGGAGCGGAGATTTTAGTGAAAAACCGCAGCGAATGTCATCAGAAATACCCTGATTTGCTTATGGATTCTCCAACCCTTGAGGAGATTATGCTGTTTTATGTAACGGCATAGGGAAAGAAGGTGAAGGAAATGAAAGGGTTAATGCTAAAGGATTTGTACATTTTAAAAAGAAATCTGCTGACATGCCTTACGGTAACTGTCGGCGTCATCCTTCTTAGTATTTTATTTGTGTTAAGCTCCCGCTATGGAAATATTGCAGATATACTTGTGAAATTGAAGGCAGAACCCCAAGGGGAAGAACAGTTTTTTGCATCCTTCCGGGTTGGAATCCTGTTGCTGCTGATTTTGCCGACAGGATGTCTTTTCATGATAAATAATGGCTTTATTGAAGATACGAAGGCGGGCTTTTACAAGGTACAGACAAGTCTTCCGGTTACTGCCGCACAGATTGTGGGAGCCAGATATCTGTCCTTTCTTATTCTGGCAGGAATATGCCTTACAGGAGCTTTTGCCGCAGAATTTTTTGTATCCCTGGCAACAGATGCGTTCCCTTTTGGAAAAACCTGCCTGCAGATTTTTAATATATTCTGTGTTTTGCTAATATATAATCTGGCGGAGCTGCCCTTGTACTATTATTTTGGCCCAAAAAGAATAGAAATTCTTCTCTGCCTGCCTCTGGTCATTTTTTACGCATTTTTTTCTATCTATATCATGACAAATGCGGCGGCAGCGGAACAGATTATCAAAACGGGCATGAAACTGGCCCGCCAGATATCCACCCGGCAGACGGCTTTTTATATCTTATGCCTTATATCCACACTAGCATCTTATTTTTTCTCATGTCTGATTTATAAGAAAAAGGAGGGTAACCCATGAAAGGATTATTTTATAAAGATATGATATGCTCCAGAATCCCTCAACTGCTGTTGGGAATTGCAGCCGGTATCTGCGTGCCGGTTATACTTATACTAATCGTCTTTGAGGCCCAGGAGGACAGAGAGGTTTTATTATTTCTCCTTTTTTGCATGGAGACACTAACCATATATCTTCTGATTTTGGGAATTGTCGTCACAGCCGTTGCCGGAACCGATTTCAGCCCCCGCATAGAAGCCTATATGCGCGGGCTCCCTGTAAGCAGGGGCAGATATGTTGCCACAAAATACCTATTGATTTTCAGCATATTTTTTACCCTTTTGGTGCTGTCTTCCTTTCTCTTTTTTATGGGAAATCATTTTATCTGGAAAGAGATATTAGAAGACCCGGCGACGCAAATTATATCCTGGCTTCCGGCTGTAACCAGCCTGTTCTTAATCATCGCCGCAATAGAACTTCCTTTTTACTTTTATTTTGGGATTCAGACAGGCAGCAGTATCCGAATCATATTATTGATGATTGCCGTCTTTGCCATACTGATATTTATTTTATTCGGCAATGTAAACGGGCTTATGAATAAATTTAACAATCCCGACGCAATACTGAAATTATTGGCAAAGGACTCTGCCCTCTCCCGGCAGATTAAATGGGGCGCCGGAATAGCAATGATTATCATTTATGTCTTATCCGGCCTGCTGTCTTACCGGCTTTATTCCAGAAAACAAATAGGGGAGTGATCCACTCCCCTACAATCTCTTATCCATTCCAAAGCCGCCCTCCAACCACTTTATGTATGCCTCCGGATTCTTCCGCATTTCTGCCATCAGATGAAAGGTATCTAACACCAGCCCCTCCTTGTCGCAGTCAGGTCCGTTTTTCCCGTAATCCTGCATCAGGTTATACCGCTCTAACATCCACACATACAAATCCGTCAGCCCGTAGCCCTCGCATTTTAACTCGTCCAAGAAGGTATGGTTATCCAGATAATAGACAAATTCCTTCATAAAATCCCCGTCTGCAACCAGCTCTTTCCACAGGCTTTCCACGAAGGCTTCCTCCCTGCCCGCATAAGCCGCCAGCTCTTGCAGCCGCCCAAGGGCTTTCACTCTTCTGGCATCATAAATAATCGTATTCATACCGGCACCTCTTTTCAATTTAAAAAGTAATGCATTGGCTCTGCCTAAGACAGCAAAGCCACCAATATACAAATCAGTCCTGCCCCGCAAAATATCATACCGCCTTTGGCAAGAAGGCTTCCCATGCTCTCAAGCAATGCCAGAAACCCGTCTCCGTCCTCCTCCCGGTAATCCGGGGGCAAATGCCTGCCTAAATTGCGCCCCACCAGAATCAGCGCGGCTCCGACTACTATGAGAATGATACCTAATATATTCATACACTGCCCCTTTTGTCCCTGCCGGTTAATTGGACTGCGTCAGATACGGCATGGCGTCCGTCGCCTGTCCGTTTACCCGAATCTCAAAATGCAGGTGGGGGCCGGTGCTTCTTCCTGTATTGCCGGACAGGGCAATCTGCTCTCCCTGATCGACATACTGTCCCACGCTGACCAATACCTCGCTTAAATGTCCGTATACCGTAACTACGCCGTCTCCATGGTCAATCATTACGCAGTTGCCATAACCGCCAACCCAGCCGGCTGTTATCACCTGTCCGCCCCGGGAAGCCCGGACCGTCGTCCCGACAGGCACGCCCACCTCTGTTCCCGCATGGAGGCGCCCCCAGCGGTATCCGAAATTAGAGGTAATATTCCAGTTTGTGACCGGATACATATAGGTCGGCTTGGATTTGGTTCCCCGCCGTACCACCTGGGCCACCGCAGCCACCTGCACTGTCTCTTGCAGCTGCTCCCTGCCGGATTCCAAATCTCCTGTATATGTAACCAAATCCGTCACCGTATGTTTTCCCGGCGTTCCCTCCTGAACCACCTCTGATTCCCCGATAAACATATCAGCGTCATCTTCATAGACCACATCCGCATTGTACTCTTCCTCGTAGGTCTCCTGCTTTTCCACCAAAATCTGGACTGCGGCCCTCGGAACGGTGATATTTAACCGGTCGTCATAATAAATATCATCATCCGACTCTATATGGGGATTTAACATCTTGATATCTTCCACCGTCATATCATTATTCTCTGCAATAACCGAAAGGCTGTCACCCGGTTGTACTACATAGATGCTCTGCTCCTCATTTTCTGCGGTTATCTCCTGAAAAGCGGTATCCTTATCTTTAATCTGAGACTTGCTGACATAGGTTTCCATGACCTGTATGGGGTCTGAAAAACCTACATATTTGACTCCGTCGTTGGCAGCCTGCGCCGCCAAATCCGCTGGCTGTTCCGGCGGCTGGGCAGCGTCTTCCCCTTCCGCCGGGGTTTCTGTCTCTGGTGCTGTCTCTCCCTCTGCCGGAGCCTCTGTCTCCGGTGCTGCTTCTCCCTCTGCCGGGGCTTCTGTCTCTGGCGCTGCCTTTCCCTCCGCCGGGGCTTCTGTCTCCGGTGTCGGCTCTCCTTGCGCAGAAGTTCCTTCTTCTGGGGTTCCCGTCTCGCCTTGTGTTGTGGCATCTTCCCCTCCGGCTGCCGTCTGGTCAGCGTTCGTCTCCGGTGCTGCCTCCTCTTTCTTCTTCACATCCACTTCATACATGGTCACATTCCGGCTGGCCGGCGGCTGTAAGCGGACCTGAAAATTGTCCTCCGTATCATATTTTCCCTGCGCCTGCTCTAAAATGGATACCAGATTTTCCATATTGTTAAGGGTGACCGTATAGTCGTCAATCCGCATGGTATAAGCCAGCTCCCGCCCCTTGCGCTCATAGTCTCCAAGGCAGTCTAAAATTGCTGCCGAAAGCCTGTCCTTCCGCAGCATACGCATATCCTTTACCGTATCCGCATCTGTTTCCTGATTCACCTGTTCGCAGGACATCTCCACATTCAATATCTTTATCCCGTCTGCATTATAGGCAAGCCGCGCCGCCTTATAGGCGGTTTCCGCCTCCTCCGGACTTTTGGCCAGAGCCACCACCTTATCGTTTAACATTACTTTATATTTCGGGCCAAAAGAAATGCTTTCCAGCATGGAAATAATGGGATTCTCCTCCCCGGAACCGGAAATCCCCAACGCCTCGCCGGCGGCTGGCGCAATCAAGATTCCCACTGCGGCTCCAAATAACGCCGCCTTAAAAAATCCCCACTGCATACGGGTTTTAAAATCTATTTTCTTCACGTTCGTTCTATCCCCTTTTCCTGTCCTATGCACGCTTTCTCACGGAATAACCGAAGGTTCCGAGCTTTTCTCCCAGCGCATAATACTCCCCATGGGAATAAGCCAGAAGTTCCGCATCATTTAGATGAAAGGCTCCCTTTTCGTCCATGTACTCCTCAGAAATCTGGACATTTACCACCTCGGCTAAGAACATATCGTGGCTTCCGAGTTCCAGCACATCTGTCACCCTGCATTCCAGATTCACAGGACTTTCCATAATAATGGGGGCGTTAATCTTCTCCGCCTCCCCTTTCGTAAGCCCTGCCGCCGCAAATTTATCCTCATCTCTGCCGCTTTTTACGCCGCAGTAATCCGTTGCCCGAACCAAATCTTTTGTCGTCACATTTACCACAAAGACGCCGCTTTCCTTTATCATCGCATGGGAATACCGTTCTTTCCTGACGGATATGGACAGCATTGCCGGGTCGGAACATATCGTACCTGCCCATGCAACCGTCAGCACATTGTCCCTGCCCGCCTTATCCCGGCAGCTAACCAGCACTGCCGGAACCGGATACAGCATATTGCCCGGTTTCCATGACTGCTTTGCCATATAGAATCACTCCAATCTCATTTTGGGAAAAAATTATAGAAGTATTATATACCGATTTTGTGAAGTGTGCAAGAAATACGCCAATAAGTTCCGGTTAAACCCGCTTGTTATCTCCATAGCGATTTACCAAAAACTTTCATTATTTAAAATTAATACTTGCATATTCTATAAATATGGTTTAATATTACATCACATAGTATTGATAACTACATCTCGTGTTTTGAAAGGAAGTGTTCATATGCATACATTATTACAGAAAGTAAAGGACCCCGGCAGCGCCCTGACGCACTTTATCGGCATGGTAATCGCCATAATCGCCGCCCTGCCTCTGCTCATAAAGGCCGCCCACGGCGACAACAGTTCTTACTTAGGCGCTTTTGTCATATTTATTGTGAGTATGATTTGCCTTTATGGGGCCAGCACCATATACCATACCTTTGATATCTCTGAAAAAATTAACACGCTGCTCAGAAAAATTGACCACGCCATGATTTTTGTCATGATCGCAGGCTCCTATACGCCAATCTGCCTGATTGTCCTGCCGCGAAATGTAGGGCTTCCTCTTCTGACAACCGTATGGCTGATCACGATTGTGGGAACCATCTTTAAGATTTGCTGGATTAACTGCCCCCACTGGCTGTCCTCCGCTATGTACATCGGCATGGGCTGGCTGGCGGTGCTGGCATTTTCTCCTATTTTTAAATCCATGTCGCCCTCCGCTTTTGTGTGGCTGCTGACCGGCGGCATCATCTATACCATTGGCGGCGTCATCTATGCCCTGAAGCTGCCGCTGTTAAGCCGGTTTCACTGGAAAAATTTCGGCAATCACGAACTGTTCCACTGCTTCGTTATGTTAGGGAGCATCTGCCACTTTATCCTGGTGTATCACTATCTGGCGTAATTTATATTATAAACATTTTTCGTGGAGATTGTCATTGCAGCTAACTCAAATGCTAATTCGGTTTTACCGTAAACATAGCGAAGCCCCTGTCGGTTGTCCGGCAGGGGCTAAAAATAATCACTGTTGTAGTTGTTTGGTTTCGTTGTATTCACTTTTTATTACTTCAGACAATTTTCTTTCATTCGTTTTCACTCTCCGGATACAGCTCTTCGTAAATTCTGTCGGCATCATAATCCGGTGCGTATTTTGCCGCCACCTCGCAGATGTGCTGAATATACCCGATATCGTCCTCTTCTAATTCCTCTGCAATCATCTCGACGGATTTGTTCTTTGCCAGCTTGCGGCAGATTTGGGATATGATTTTCCGGTTAGCGCCCTCAATGCTGCCAATCGTCCTTCCCTCATCCTCCGCCTCCTTAAGCTGCCTGCGGTATTCCGTTTCCCATGCATACTCTAAAACCTGTCCACCCATAAATTCGTCCACCCTTTCTTTCATTGCCGTGCTTTTGACAAATGCCTGTTTGCTTACGTCCCACATTAACTGCAACAGCAGTACTTTGTCATACTCCCTTAACATGTGCTTCTTCACCCGGCGGTTTAGCTCCTTCTCAATTGCATCCAAATCCCTGCCAAGCAGTTCTTTCATGCGGTCTTCCGCCTCTGCTTTTTCTTTCTCATTTTCTATGTTGCCGTCCGCCTCTGCTTCTTTTTTCTTATTTTCTATGCTGTCTTCCGTTTCTTCCGTTTTTGGCTCATACTTTAGTATATAATAAGGCAGCATCATATACAACTGTTTTTCAAAAATTTCCTCCAGGGAATAATCCGGATTTTTTATGATCGGAACCTGATATACCGCTTCTTCCCCGCCCGGCAGGACCAGCTTATAGGTAAACTGCTCCGGGGTATTTTCGTTGCTCCGCAGGTAAAGCAGGGCGGAATTTTGCACCCGCACTATATAGCTTCCTGCCCCTTCCCGCTCCACAAAGTTTACCGCATCCATCCAGTCGTACTCAAAAAGGCGGATGGCAATGTCGCCGTTTAAGTTGCTTTCACACTCCAAATGATACCGCCTGTCGCCCACCTTAAACTTAGAATCCGGGAGGCGGTCCTTGATCCGAAAGCTGTTGAATACGCTGGTCTCTACGTTGTACAGGTATTCCACCTCGTCCTCCATGCCGTAACGGGTTCCAAAGAACTCGTTCACCATGGGAATATTCCACTTCGGAACCCGGATGCTCATGGTCTTAAATACATTGTCGTAAACATGCGGGTTGCCCTTTGAGGGTTCCATGGCCTTCAAGCGTTCCTTCAGCCGTTCTTCATTCTTTATCCTTTTTTCCTGTGTGTTCTTATCCGTATATGCATCCTCCATATTCTTTCCGCTGCAGCTTCTGTCTGATGAATTCATTAGCATAAGCGTACAGAAATAAATTATGAAATGCAATTAAATATCTATTAACTATTCTTATATTTCTTTGAACTTTTTGTGTCACGGATTTCCAAATTTTGAACCGGGTGACAAATTTATGAAATATATGAAAAACTTTTGACATTGGTGACAAAAAGTGATGAAATCTATTTCATAATTTCACGAAAAAAGCGGCTGCACAAAATGCACAGCCGCTCCCACAATCGACACTATCAAATTCATTATTCTTTCAGTGCTTTATATATTTGTTCTACATCCCTTAATCATTTTTTGAAAATATTGCATCATTTTTAGACAAAAGATATACACAATACTGATTCCCTCTCTTTTTGAATGCTCTGCTAAAGAGCGATGCAGGCTTCGGGGTATTCTGAGTTTGAATTGACCGGAATACTCTTCCAAATCATCCGGTTCATGTATTTCTATCCCGTTTTCAACTGCCGCCTCTAACCATGCCTGCTTAGCATCCATAGCATTAGCGATTGCCGATTCTATATTTTCATCACAAGTAATGCAACCCGGAAGTTCCGGAAACGAAACCACGAATCCCCCTTCGTCCTTATCTTCTACAATTTCCATACGGTAATTCATTGCCATGTAATCATTCAACGTTCTCATCATTGCTTGCCTCACTTTCCACAACTCGCTTTACCATCTCAACATACACTTTTTAATCGGCTCGTCAAAACGAACATCTTTTGGCAAAATACATATTCTTTCTATGAGTTTATCCCATTTTGACATTATAATACCTTCTTCCTATATTATATGTGGTGTCACATATGGTATCAATCCTTATTTCAAATTCGATAAAACAAAATTTATTATTCCTTATTCCAGCATCGTCACCTGTTTTTCATAATCGCATTCATGCGGTGCCATGTTATCTGTCTTATGCCCTACAGCAAGGGCAATTTAAAATGAATAACCTTGCGGCATCTGTAGTTTTCTCTCCGGTTATTTATATTATAAATCCGGCAGCACAGGCTTTAAAAAATAATCACTGTTGTAGTTGTTTGGTTTCGTTGTATTCGGCGAAGCTGGAGTCTACTGCACATCGTTCCCCATGCCACCTCCGAAAATTCATTCCACTTAACACAAGCAAAAAAGCCTCCTGGAACCCTGTTACATGATTCACGGAAGGCTTTATGGGATATTACTCTATACTCTTTTCTCTTCAAGATACTTTTTCGCATCCTTGATAAAACTCCAGATCATAACAATCATAATAATTCCAATCGGGAATGCACTTATAATGCTGACACTTTGTATATTGCTCATGCTGCTTTCTGAGAATACTAATGCAACCGGGAGAACGATCAGCAGCAGGCACCACAGAAGCGTGATCATGGCGTTGGGCTTTTCGTTAGGATCCAATTTTTTATAACTGTAGCAGGCCGCTGTATATGCGATGGAATCAAACGATGTAGCGTAGAATGCTATCATGCACACAAGCGTCAGGATCAGAATAAAAGTTGTGCATGGCATAGTGTCAATGATATTCATAATCAGGCCATACAGGTCGCCGCTTGCTTCATACTGTGCAATAAAGTCCGCTGCGCCCTTTGTCTGAAGGCCAAGACTGTAATTGCCAAGAATAATAAAGCTTACAATCGTTGAACCAACGCCAAAGACGTATCCACCGAGAATCGTCTGCTTAATCGTTCTGCCGCGGCTGATGTTGCCAATAAAGAACGGTGCCGCAATGCACCAGACCATCCAATAGGCCCAATAATAGATTGTCCAGTCCTGCGGGAAGTTGTTCGTTCTTGCAGGGTCCGTGTAGGTAGACAACTCGACAAAGTTTTGAACCATCTTTCCGAGACTTTGAAAGCCATTTTCAATGATGTATCTTCCCTGTCCACCGACGAGCAGTACAAAAATAAGCAGCCCAAAGAAGAGATAAATGCACAGCTTTGCAAGAAAACCGATTCCTTTAAACCCGTGCATAACGGCATAGGTATACACTGCACATGTGATCAGCAGGATAATGATCGTCACTGTCGTGCGGCTGATGCTTAACCCAAAGAGTTTCAAGATGATACTCGCCATAAGAGGAGTCGCCACGGAGAAGGTAGTTGCAGTTCCTGCTAAAAGTGCAAACAACGCGAAGAGGTCAATAACTCTGCCAAGAATACCATCCGCATGTTTGCCGATCACAGGTCGGCATGCTTCAGAATAGCGTTGCCTGTTACGCTTACGGACATGAAGCATAAACCCAAATACTACTGCCAAGACAAGGTAAAACGCCCATGGAATAAAGCTCCAATGGAACAGCGGGAATACCCCTGCCCATTCCGCAACGCTGCCCATCTCGGCGATGTGCGGGTTCGTCGCATACATGACCCATTCCGCAAAAGAGTAGAACAGGATATCCGCCGCAAGACCACACGTAAACATCATACTGCCCCATGTGAAGAACGAGTACTTCGGCTTTTCATTCGGCTCTCCCAAAACGATGTTCCCATATTTTGAGAATGACAGAAATACGCTTATCAGCAACACTCCCAAGCCAATCACAAGGTAATACAATCCTACGGTATCACCAAAGAAATATCTCACCTGACTGATAACCGCATTTGACTGTTCGGGAAAAATGAAGAGCAGGACTGCCAGTCCCACGATCAGGATAAAGGGTGCCAGGGTAATCAGCCAGTCGATTCTGCCTTTTTGATTTTTAGTATTCATCTTTTTAACCTCCATTATAAGTACGGTAGTGTCAAAAACTACCTGTTTTTTTATTGTTAAATTTTTATAAAAACCTTGGTTTTAAGGGAAATCTGCAATAA
>CANREG010000003.1 GCA_947629565.1 uncultured Lachnospiraceae bacterium | reverse complement strand
ACGGCAATGAAAGGAAGGGTGGACGAATTTATGGGTGGACAGGTTTTGGAGTATGCATGGGAAACGGAATACCGCAGGCAGCTTAAGGAAGCGGAGGATGAGGGCGAGATTAGAGGCAGACTTGAGGGCGAGATTAAGGGAAGGCTTGAGGGAAAACGTGAGGGAAAGCGTGAGGGCAGGACGATTGGCAGCATTGAGGGCGCTAACCGGAAAATCATATCCCAAATCTGCCGCAAGCTGGCAAAGGATAAATCCGTCGGGATGATTGCAGAGGAATTAGAAGAAGATGATATCGAGTACATTCAGCACATCTGCGAGGTGGCGGGAAAATACGCGCCGGATTATGATGCCGACAGGATTTATGAGGAGTTGTATCCGGAGAGTGAAACCGAATGAAAGAATACAGTTGAAACTGAAATGAAAAAATACTTATCCTTTTAGGGAAAGGTGGAAAAGCTATGGAACCAATCAAACGTTTAAAGAGAGAATTACGGGCCCAGGGAACGGTAATCGGACTTTATAAGGATACAGTGGAGGTAAACGGCACCATTGCCGAGTGGGATTTCATTCACCATGACGGAGCGGCGGCTGTGGTGGCGGTAGATGACCGGGGAAGGCTTGTCATGGTAAGGCAGTACCGGAACGCTTTAGACCGGTTTACCTTAGAGCTTCCCGCAGGGAAATTAGATGCGCCGGGAGAGCCCACTTTAGAATGTGCAAAGAGGGAGTTAGAGGAGGAGACCGGCTACCGAAGCGGCAATATGGAATACCTCATGACCATTAATACAACCGTTGCATTCTGCAATGAAAAGATCGATTTGTACCTCGCCACGGATCTGCAGAAGGCGGAGCAGCATTTAGACCCGGAGGAGGAGATTAATGTGGAATTCTGGGAACTTGCGGATTTGGAAAAAATGATTTACGAGGGGAAGATGACGGACGGCAAGACAGTAGCGGGAATTATGGCATACGCTGTGAAATACAGAAGCGGCAATACGCAGTGTTAACGAAGAGCGAAATATAACAACACAATGATTCCAAGGATAATCCGGTACCACCCGAACACCTTGAAATCGTGTTTCTTGATGTATCCCATAAGGAATTTGATGGCGAAGACGGAGACGGCGAAGGCCACCACCATGCCGAGAATCAGTACGCCGATTTCCGTACCGGTAAAGGCGAGACCGAACTTTAACAGCTTAATCAGGCTGGCGCCGAACATAACGGGAATGGCGAGGAAAAAGGTAAATTCCGCCGCAATCTCTCTGGAGGCGCCGATGAGGATACCGCCGATAATGGTGGAGCCGGAACGTGAGGTTCCGGGAATTAAGGAAAGCACCTGAAATACGCCGATTAAAAAAGCGTCCTTAAAGCTTAAGGTTTGTAATGACTCGATGCGGGGGACTCTTTTTTTGTTGTAATTTTCTATGATGATAAATAAGATACCATATAAAATCAGCATGAGGACAACCACAGTGGCGTTGTGAAAGTGTTCCTCCATCCAGTCGTCAAAGGGCAGTCCCACGACCATGGCAGGGAGACAGGCCACCACGATTTTACACCACAGCATAATCTTATCCATATCGCAATACTTGTCGCAAAAGCCTCGGATTCCCTTCAGAGCGCCGCTCTTAGCCGGTTTTTGAAACCAACTGTTAGCGGCGGCGTGTTTCTTTGTGTGAAAGGGCCATAGTTTCCCCCAGAAGAGAACCACCACCGCAAGGATAGCGCCTAATTGAATCACCACATTGAACATCTCCATAAAGGCTTCGCTTTGATGCAGTTTTACAAATTCATTCACTAAAATCAGATGTCCTGTGCTGCTGATGGGGAGCCATTCCGTTACGCCCTCCACGATGCCAAGCAGCACGACCTTAAGCCATTCTATCAAATTCATAGTTTTGTCTCCTTTTAAACTTTTCTATAATCACTGTCTTGCCTAATCTGCTTTCTGTATTTTTATCTGTTTTGTTTCCTGTGTTTGTGTCTGTCCTGCCTCCTGCTCTGCCCTCTGTATTTCTATCTGTCCTGCCCCTTGTTCTGCTCTCTGTATTTCTATCTGTCCTGCCCCCTGCTCTGCTCTCTGTATTTCTATCTGCTCTGTTGTCGCTTCTTCGGGATTGAAATATTCATACACCGTTTTGGATACGGTCTGGATATTGGAAATAGCCGAACCACATCCGCTGCTCATCACGCACAGGATATATACGCCATTGGGGGAATATACAATAGCGCCGTCATGCTGTACCTCATCTGTGTCTCCGGTCTTATTGGCGCACTTTGTTCCCTCCGGCAGTCCTGCCGGAATCTTGCCGACGTGAGTCTGGTCAAGGAGCAGATTTAAGAATTTTTCGGAAGCCTCCGGACTGACACATTGTCCTTTGTAGATTCGCTCTAACAACAATCCACAATCTATCGCGCTGGTAGAATTCCGTCCGGGAGAAGAAGGAGCCTTATATTTGGTGGGTACTAGGATAGAGGTTATAGTGGTGTTGCTATAGCCGTTTTCATTGATGTATTCCTGAATAACGCCCCTGCCGGTAATATGGCTGCCATCCGGTGCGCATTTCATGACCATCAGGTTAAAGGCGTCGTTATCGCTTACGGATATCATTTCCCGCATAAGGCGGGTTACAGTCTCATCTTCTTCTAAGGTTCCCTGATCAATTAAGTCATAGGCTGCCGCAGCGCAAAAAAGCTTAATCATGCTGGCGGAATAATATTGGGCATCGTTGATGGACAGATATTCATTGCTGTCAATGTCCTTGACGTAGACAGACCAGCTTCCGGAGTAATGCTCAATCATATCTTCAAGATTGCCCTTTAGTTCCGTAAGGCCTTCCCGGCTGGTGGCAAGGCTCACTTTGTCGTTGCGGACGCCGTTTGCATCTACGTATTTGCCGTCCGGCGTAATCGTATTTTTTAATATGTAGCCCTCCTCCCCGACATACCGGTCTTCAACCCACTGATTAGTCTGTAAAATACCGTCCTCATTAAAATAATACGTGTGTCCGTTGGCAATATACCAGCCGGTAACCAAAATGCCGTCTTTATTAAAGCAGTAGACGTCGTCGTTAATCCGGTACCAGCCTGTGTGAAAAGTTCCGTCCTCCTCAAAGCGGTAGACCTTTCCCTCTACTTTTGTAAAGCCGGTCTTAGGATCGGTGCTGGTGGAAATCTCCTCTGTCGTCGCCTCTGTTGTCGGTTCTGTCTGACCGCCTGTGGAAGAGGGAAACAGAATAGACAGCAGCAGGATTAAGAGAATACAAATCAGGGAAACCACTACGATAAATCGGGTATTGCGCTTGGTAGCTTCATCTGGATGCTTGTGCTTTGCCATGGTAATTTAAATCGTCCTCCTTAAGTGTAAAATCGTGCCGCGGCATTTTTGCAGGTTACACAATCTCTAAGATTGTGTTTACCATGTTGTCGTTCTGCTCCGGTTTCATAAAGCAGAAGCGGACGTATTTATCCCCTAATCCTTCATAGTCCGTACAATCCCGTATCATAAAGCCTCGTTTCAGGCAGTACTCAAAGACTTCGGAGGCGGTCTGTTCCTCCTTTAACAATTTGATTAACACAAAGTTGGCCTCCGGTTTAAATACCTTGATTGTCTTCCGGCTGGAAAGGGCCGAAAAGATTAAGTTCCGCTCTGTCTGAATCAGGCTTTTGGTAAGGTTGATATAGTGTTCGTCCTCGAACATGACAGAGGCGATGGAAGCGAAAGTGTTAATGTTCCAAGGCACCTTGTTGTTGGAAGCGGCGTTTAGGAAATCCTCGTTGTTGGTAACGGCATATCCCAGCCTAAGTCCCGGTACGGCGAAGAATTTCGATACGCCCCGGAGAACAATTAAGTTATCAAATTTCCGGGTAAGGGAAACGGAGGATACCAAGTTGATATCCTTTACAAATTCCACATAGGTCTCATCCACCATGACGAAGATGTCATGCTGTTGGCAGCAGGTCAATATGGTATTCATCTGCTCTTTAGTGATAATCTTACTGGTGGGATTGTTGGGGTTACAGATAATCAAAAGCTCGATGGAATCATTTAATGCCTTTAAAAACATATCCACATCAATCTCAAAATCCTCCGGATTTTTCAGCATATATGTCACCACTTCGCTGCCTGCCATCCGGGCGGCATTGGCGTACTCTGAGTAGCAGGGGCCAAGTACCATGGTTTTCGTGGGGGCAATGGCCGCTGTCACTGTGCGGATTAACTCGGAGGTGCCGTTGCCAAGCACCAGCATATCCGGCTCTACGCCGCAGTATTTGGCAATGGTGGCGCGAAGATTTGTGTAATCCCTGTCCGGGTAGGATTGAATTGCCTCGATGTGTTCGGCAAGCGCCTCCTTTGCCATAGGGGACATACCAAGAGGGTTCACATTAGAAGCATAGGGAATGATTGTAGAAGAATCCAGATGATATTTTTCTGCAATGGTTTCCAGGTCGCTGCCGTGAAATGTGTTATTATTCATAAAATATACCTTCTTTCCATTTTATCTTTTAATCTGCCGTAAAATTTGTTATAATCTATTTAATATATGCTTAATTATACAATCTGAATTGTAAAACATCAAGACTTCGGAGTAAATACCAATGAAAAGTAAGATTGAACAATATGCCAAGGGTGATTTCTATGTGGAATATCCCAAGGTAAGGGTTTCAAAGACCTTTTTGCAATTAAAGATAGAGGCGGGCAGCGTCTGTACCGGAAGCATAGAGCTTTACTCAGACAACGATATTCCTTTTAAAATGATGGTATATGACGACGCTTATTTACTGCGCTTTGAAGACCACAGCCTGATTGGCAGAAAGGGGACAATCCGGTTTACTTTTGATGCGGCCAGAAGAAAAAAAGGCAGCACCTTTGACGGCAATATATATTTAATTGGCAATGGTTTGGAGCAGAAGATTCCCTACAGCATTGAGATTGTCGCTCCCTTTATTGCGGTAAACGGGACGGCGTTAGAGGACCTGATGAAATTTTCCGCGCTGGCGGAGGAGGACTGGGACAGGGCGTTGCAGATCTTTTATTCCGGCGAATTTACCCGCACCCTTCTTAAGGAGCAGCCCCATTATCTGGCGGCTTACCGCACCCTTAAGGATTCCGTGGACAAGAATCAGGCGCTGGAAGAATTTCTGGTCTATATTCATAAGAAACGGGCGCTTACCCTGCAGGTGCAGCACGACAGATTCCAGTTCCCATTTCCTAAAATGCGAGAAGAACATGAGCTGGTATTTTTGAAAAATACATGGGGATATTGCCGGATGCAGGTAAAGACGGATTCCAAATTTATTATCTTGCACCAATCCGAGCTTCGCAGCTTGGATTATGAGGGAGATGTGTGTACCCTTTCCTATTCTTTAGACCCGGAACAGTTAGATGAACATCAGGGAGCCACCGGCCACATTATCTTAGAGAACACCTACCAGAAGATCGAGGTTGCCATTAGTATCTGCAAGCCGGAAGAACCCTCCCGGATATTGGTGCACAGGGATCACAACCGGCATATGAAGAAGCTGGAAATAGCCGCCTTGATACATAATTATCTGGATTACCGCACCGGAAAGCTGCCCCTTCATCAGTTCGTGGAACAGAGCAGAGTCTCCCTTCACAGCCTGATTGAGTTAGAGCCGGAGACCGGGCTTTATAAGTTAGGGCTTTTGCATATGAGTATCCTAGCCGGCAGGGAGGATACTGCCATACAGGAGATTCGCCGCATGGAGGCGGATATGGATAAAGCCATGCGGGGGGCAAGGGAACACTGCTATTATCTGTATTTAAAGGCAATGTTATCTAAGGAGCCGGAGCAGATTGCGCGGGCCTGCCAGACAATCGAGGCGGCGTTAGAGAGAGAACACGATAAATTATTTTATTTCTGGCTGTTAATCTATTTGGATGAGCGGTATCAGACGGACCGGGGATTTATGTTATTCCAGATTGAAGGGTTATATGTAGGCGGATATGAAAGTCCGATACTGGCTTTGGAAGCCTGCGATATCATCAGCGAGGAACCGCTGCTTTTGAAAAAGCTTTCAAAGACGGAATTAGCGGCTTTGCGGTTTGGTCTCAAGAATGATTATCTCGGCAAGGAGGCGGAGGAGGAATTTCTTCAGCTTGCGGCCAGAGAAAAGAATTTTAACCCCAAGGTATTTTCCTTGTTAGATATCCTTTATGAAAGGGACCATAAGCCGGATATTGTGCGGATTATGTGCAGCCTCCTGATTAAGGGCGGGCGGTTAGAGCATCGTTACCATCCGTATTATCTTGAGGGCATCAAATGCGGTTATAAGCTGGTGGGAATACAGGAGAATTATCTCCGCAGCATGGACCACAGCCGTTATGATTTGATACCGGATTCCGTGCTTCGGTACTTTAATTATAAGAGCTTTCTGTCTGACAGCGAGTATGCTTATCTCTATGCCAATGTGATTGTGAACCGGCGGCAGTATCTGGGACAGTATGAGGAATATCTGCCCAATATGGAGGCTTTTATGCAGGACCAGATTATAAAGGGTAATGTCAGTGACGACTTAAGTATTCTCTATTCCGAATTTTTGCGGCCACAGGCGGTGACGGCCCGGTTTGCCCCGGAGTTAGTTAAGATTATTTTTAAGCGCAAATTAACGGTTGCCAATGATGATATCATTGCCGTAGTGGTTTCCCATAAAGAGCTGGATAAAGAGACGGTAGTGCCGGTGAGAAACCATGCGGCCTATGTGGATATGATTACGGAGTCCGCTGTGATTTCTTTGGTGGACCGCCAGCAGAACCGGTTCATCAGCACCATTCCCTATAAGCTGCAAAAGCTGGTGGACGAGGCGGAATATATGGATATTTTAGGGCAGTATGCGGCGGACGATTACCGCTATGTGCTTTACCGTTATGATGCATGGAAAGCATATGATACGGCCACGGCGAGAGAGGTTAATATTGCCAGGGATATTCTGACTTTCCCGGAGATTAGCGAGGAGACCAGGCAGCAGGCAATTTTCGGCATTGTCCGGTACTATCATGAGCATCAGGACATGGATATTATGCGCAGCTATTTAGACAGGATGGATATGCAGTTTGTCACTTCCCAAGACGGGGTGGAATATATGAGTGACCTTTTGGAGTGCGGCCTTTACGATACTGCCTTTGAAGCAGTGAAACGGTTCGGGTATCAGGGCGTTTCGGCGGAGAGGCTGACAGAACTGGTGGAGAAGGTCAGAACCGTTCCGGATTATGAAAATGACGAGACTTTGATTTCCATTGCCTGTTATCTCTACCGCCTCGGACAGGAGTCCCCGCAGGTTTTGTCGTATCTGGTGGATGCTTATCAGAGCAGCGTCAGGGATATGCTTAAGCTGTGGAAGCGGGCTAACAGCAGACTGGCAAGGCTGGAACTTTTGGAGGAGAATATTATCTGCCAGACTCTCTATACCGAGCAGTGGGACAACGAGGTATTTCCGGTCTTTGCTTCCTTTGTGGAGAAAAAGCGGGGCGGCATGGTGGTGAAAGCCTTTTTCAAGCGGGCGGCCTTTGCCTATCTCGTGGAGGATAAGGAGTTGCCGGACACCTATTTTCGTTCCCTGTATCAGCAGATGCAGCTTGGACAGCTAGAGGATGATATGTGCCTTGCGGCAATGCTGCTGTCCTTAAGCCGCCGGACGAATTTAGAGGAAGATGAGGTAAAATGGCTGAAAAAGCAGTTGGAGTATTTTGTGAAACGGGGGATTTTACTTCCCTTTTTCCGGAAATTCAAGCGGTATGCCAGACTGCCGAAGGATCTGTTCTTGCTGACCTATGTGGTGACAAAGGATAAGGCGGGCAAGGTCATTAAGTTTCAATACGGTATCCAGTCCGGCGTGGACAAGCCGGAATGTAATAAGGAGGCAAGAATGATGGAAATCCTGCCGGGATATTATATGAAGGAGTTTGTATTGTTCCATGGAGAGAACCTGCTTTATGAGATGCCGGAGGAGTATGCGGGCCATACCCGGATTTATGAGAGCGAGGGCATGAAGGCCAAAGGGGAGATGGATACCTATGAGAACCGGTTCGAGATGCTCAATTCCATGGTGGTGAATCAGGAGATTGGAGAACATCAAACACTGATTGATAAGATTGATAAATATTTGAAGCTGTCCGCTGTCGTGGAGGAAAATCTGGAGCTGTTGGATTGACGCCTGTTTCTTGACAGAGTGCAGATAATGAAGGGATAGAGATGAAAGAGATTTATTTAGGGCTTGATCTGTGCAGGAAAAATGTACAGTTGAGCTATTTCCGGGAGGACAAGAAGGAACCGGAATCGGTGTATCAACTGAATAATACGGAAACCTATCAGCTTCCCAATGTCATGTTTTATTCCGAGGAAGGGAAGAAATGGTATGTGGGCAATAATGTCAGCGCCATTCGTTTTCAGGAGATGGGAACCATGGTGGAGGATGTGGCCGTCAACATTGATTCCGGGGAAACGGTATTAGTTGACGGAACTTCTTATACCTATGAAGAGCTGCTGCTTATTTTGTTGAAGATGCATATCGGGGATTTTCTGTCGCGCTCAGAGGAATATCAGTTAAAAGGGCTCACGGTTACCATGGAGAAATACCACCCCAAGGTGTATCATGTGCTGGAAAAATTGCGGCGGGAGTTTTCCCTGCCGCAGGATGCTTTTTACATCATGAGCCATGAGAATGCATTTTTCCAGTATGTCATGAATCAGGAGGAACGGCTCCACACAAACAGCGTGGCCATGTTTGAGTATGGCCATGACGGGATGGAATATTACCGCATCGATAAAAAGCAGCAGGGCAATATGCGCATTTTTCAATTAGGCCGCAATGATCTGACAAAGGAGATGCCCTATGCCCGGCTTTTTGAGGATGTGGAGGAGTTAGACCATTATTTTGCGGGGATTGCCAAAGGGAAGATGCGGGAGACATACATTTCCACTGTGTATTTAACCGGCCCCGGCTTTAACGATAAATGGATTGAGGAGGCGGCCAATGTGCTGTGCGACGGCAGGCGGGTATTTATGGGACAGAACATTTACACCAAGGGAGCCTGTTATCATGCCCGTTACGGCGCCTATGAAAAGGATAAGGAATGTGTGCTGTGCACCGAGTCGGCTATTCCCTTTGATATCGGCGTGAACATTGGGGATATGGAGGGAAAGAATACCTTTTATCCCATCGCTTTAGGCGGCAGGGAATGGTATAATATGAAGGGCAGGGTAACTGTGTTTTTGGACGATACCAACCGAATCAATCTGATGTACAGGGATAAGATTACCAAGGATGTGCAAAAGGAGATTATTGAGATTCACGGCCTTCCTAAGCGGCCGCCAAAGACCACAAAGCTTTCTTTGGAGGTGGAGCTTTTAGACGAGCGTACGGGGGCGATTGTGATCCGGGATATGGGCTTTGGAAGAATCTATCCCACCACCAATAAGATTTACCGGAAGGAATTTTCCATAAGTGACGAGTTATGAGTTGTGATAAAAGATGAGAGAAAGGATATGCTATGGGCAGAGTAATCTTGTGCGAGACGCAGCCGGCGGAAACTTCATATATTTTTCCCAATACCAGAATCGAAGTTTTTTCCTATGAGGAGCTTTGTTATTATATCTACAATAATATCGCTTTGGTTTCCGGGGAATATATCGGTACGCTCATGTTTAACTGGATTGAGGATGGGCTGCATCTGCCGGAACTTGCCGATAAGCTTCGGGCGATTAAGGAGAAAAAGCAGGCGGACTTAACGGATTTGCTGACGACAATCCTGACTTATAAGGAATTTTACACGATAGCGGAGATTAAGGAATTCATATATCAGCTAGAGCGGATGAAAGGCTTGACGCCGCCCCAGTTCCGTAAGCTGCAGGCGGACGGCTTTCTTCGCTACCGCAAATATATCAAGGCGGCGGCCATATATGATGAGATATTAGAGCAGTATTCGGACATAAATAATCCGCAGCAAAAAGGAGCAATTTATCATAACAGAGCGGTGGCGTTAGCCCATAACTTTGAGTTAGAGGAGGCCATGGCCTCTTATCTGAAAGCCTTTGAGCTGGCGAGGAATACCCGCTCCATTTATGAATATCTGCTGTTGATGGCGACGATGAAGGAGCGGCGGGAGGTGGAAGAGACGGCTAGACTTTACGGGGCGGAGGAGATGATAGATTCTATCTATGACGCCCTGCAGGATACCGAGGAGGATGTGGTGGGCGCACCAATCTATCACAGAATGGAGAAGGCCATATTCCACTATGAGAAAAATAATCTGACAGATTTCAGCAAGCGTATGGATACGGTGATTGAATATTTAAAGACGGAATTTCGCGAGCAGTCTGTGTGATTTGGCGCCGATGCTTTATAATTACGGATATAACAGGGAGCGGTATAAATGGGATTACTGAGTTCAGTAAAAGATTTGTTTACAAAGGAAGAGGTTACGGAGGAAACCTTTGAATATGAGAGCATTGATACCTTTTTGTCCAGACAGGCGGCAAAGGCCAAGGGGCCGGAGGAGGATATTGCCTTTAAGTGCGACCAGATTGTGGAGACTACCTATCTGATGGAGGATCTGCGGGTGGAATATGAACTGGTGACTTCTTATTTCAAGGATATCCAGACCATTGAAGCCCTGCCGGACAATGTGCGAAAGGAGATTGCGGACATTGCCAAAAAAATTGCTTTTCTGGAAAATGAGACATCTGCCTTCCTACATTCCGACGACCGGATCAGTGATGAAAATTTCCGCATGATACAGGGGATTGAGAAGGATTTGACAAAGATTTTCGGGCAACTTAAGGATTTAGAGGATATGGATATGAAGATTAAGCGGGATATGAAGCATTTAGAGGGAGAGAAAAATGCCCAGGAATATCTTCAGGAATCCATTGAAGAGCGACAGGCCAGACTTCGGATGTTCACGATTGGCTTTGGAACAATAGCGCTGCTTTTGGTGGTTACTTTGGTTGTCGTCGGGATGCTGACGAAGACGGCAATGGTAATTCCGGTTTTAATGATTCTTCTGGTGGTGGCGCTGATGGCGGCTTTGTGCGTCGTGACCTTTAAGAATCTTTCCTATGAATTCAAGATGTCGGAGAAGAAGGAAAACCGGGCCATTAACCTGATGAATAAGGTAAAGATTAAATATATTAACAATACCGCCATGCTGGATTATCTGTACGATAAATATCATGTGAAAAGCCTGCGGGAGTTGGAATATCTCTACGACCAGTATTTGATTATGGTAGACGAGGTGAGAAAATTCCAGAAGACCTCCGGGGATTTGCGGGAGTTTTCAGACGCCCTTTCCAAGCTGCTGTTTTCCAACGGGGTGAAGGATCCGGATATCTGGGCTAAGCAGTCCCTAGCCCTGATTGACAGCCGGGAGATGGTGGAGGTCAAACATTCCCTGAATGTGCGCAGGCAGAAGCTAAGGGAGCAGATTGCCTATAATGATAAAATGCGGTTAAATGGATTAAAGGAGATTAAGGAGCTGCTAAAGACTAATCCGGAGCTGCGAAGCCAGGTGAGGAAAACGCTGGAGCTTTATCATATTAATGTACACTAGGAGGACACATATGGAGGAGAAGATAATTCCCATCGAAAATAAGGCCTCTTATGGCATTTCGTGGTATGAACATGGAATACCGTACTATGGAAGCCACAGGGGAATGCGTTTTCGCATTGCAAGAGATCCTATGGAGGATGTGGCATTAAAGCCGCCGGATAAAAAGGGGGAGGCGCTGTTTCAGGTGATAATCTGGCCGGAGCCTTATAGCTTTGACGCAACGCCTGAGGAGCAAAAGACTGTAGAGACCTTTCCCTTTGACGAGGCGGGAAAAAAGCAGCTTGTGGAATGGTTAAATGCACAGTATGCCGCCCGGTATGAGGATTGGGAAAAGGTACGGGCCAAACATAGATAAAACATTTAAAATGAAATGGGGTGAAAAGCTTTATGGGGAAAAAATGTCGGACAATCGGGCTGTTAGTCAGCGGAATCATGGATCCTTTTACAGAATCCTTATGCCGGGGGGTGATTAAGGAGTGCAGGAAGCAGGGAGTTAAAGTGGTTGCCTTTCCGGGAAAATATTTAGACAGGGATCTTTCCGGACAGCCGGAGATTATGTATGAGTACCAGTTTAATACGATTTTTGACTATGTGGCGCCGAATGAGTTAGAGGGATTGATTGTGTCGGCGGGCAATATCGGCTGCTTTTCCGGGGAAGAGCGGGTGCAGGAAATGTTAGAGGGGTATGGCAACATTCCCTGCGTTCTGACTGCCTCGAAATGGGACGGCTATATCAGCGTGAACTATGATAACGAAAGCGGCGTCCGGGAGGGAATGGAGTATCTGATTAACAATCTGCACTGCAGGAATTTTGCGATGCTGGCGGGACCGGACGACAGTACGGACGCAAGAGAACGGAAGGAGGCGTTTATCCGAATTTTGCAGGAGAATAACCTTCCGTTGACAAAAGAGCAGATTGTCTATGCAAGCTATAACCGGGATAACCCGGAGGAGTGTAACCAGTTGTTGGACAACAATCCGGATGTGGAGGCCATTTTCTGCGTCAATGACGACTCGGCTCTGGGGTTATACGAGGTTATGCGCAAACGGGGTATCGTTCCCGGAAAAGATATTAAGATTCTCGGCTATGACAATACGCCTGCGGGGGCTAAGGCCCAGCCCTCCTTGTCTTCTGTGGGCTCCGATGCAATCCGGTTAGGCGAGGAAGCCGTGGCGGTTCTGTGCCGCATGTTAGACGGGCAGGAGGTGGAACCGGTTGTGCTGCCGGCCAGATTTGTGTTGAGAAATTCCTTTGGCTCCACCTATGCCGAGGAGGAGGAAGACCGGCTGCGGCTGTCAGAGGAGGCTGACGATTATTTTGACTCCATTTTTCAGCGCTATCAGAACATTGAAAGCGAAGACGGCGGCCGATTAAGGCTGATGTTTAAAAGCATATTAGAGCAGCTTTTGTATATTGCAGATAACCCCGGAGAGCTTAAAGAGGTTACCCCCGGATTGATGAAGAAGATGGACAGCTTTTTGGAGTACAATGCGCTGGAATATGCGGATATGGACGATCTTTTACTGCGGCTGGAATATATTTTTCAGAAAATTTGCGGCGTTCACAGTACGATAGACTACAAATATGAAGTCCGCAACCTCTTTGACGCGATATACCGGCGAATCATTCATAACATGGATTTCCGGGCGAGCCGGGTCAACCGGGAACGGTATGAGGATGTGTATTCCATGAAGATTTTTGTCCGGGACAGCTTACAGTTTCGGAAGGGAAATGATACCGCCTATACCGCCCTGTTCGGCTTTATGGACTGGCTGCAGATATATAACGCATATCTCTATGTCTTTGAGGAACCGATTACACATTTATATCAGGAGAAATTTGTAAAACCGGACCATGTGCTGTTAAAGGCATATCTCAAAAAAGGCCAGTTAAATACCGTGCCGCTTAACAGGCAGAAGATACCGGTACAGGATATTTTCAATAATGAATATGTCGAAGATAAAAGGTATGATTTCGTGCTGCTGCCCGTATTCTATAATGAAATGCAGTATGGACTTTTGCTCTGCGACCTGACCGAAAAGATTTATTCCAATGGGGAGTTCCTTACGAACCAGGCCGGAGCGGCAGTACATATGATTGAACTGCTGAAGGAAAATGAGCAGATTCAGCAGCAGTTAGAGGAGACAATCAGCTTTTTGCGGGAGAATAATATTGCCCTTGATTATCTATCCAAGCAGGATTCCTTAACCGGCATTAATAACCGGCGGGGATATATGGAAAAGGCTAAGCAGCTGATTGAGGACAACAAGAAATGGGGCAGGGATACGCTGGTTGCCTATGTGGACATGAATAATTTAAAGATTATCAACGACCGGTACGGTCATGAGGAGGGGGATTATTCCCTGTGCTTAATCAGTCAGAAGCTTACGGATATTGTAGGCAATGACGGTGTTGTGGGCCGGATTGGCGGAGATGAATATTCCTTTGCCCTGACTACGACGGAGGGCATGGACAGTGAATCTGTGGAACGGCGGATTCACGCCCTGTTTGCCGCCCATAACCGGGATAGCGACAAACCTTATAATGTTACCGTTTCCGTGGGGCTTTATCAGCTTTCGGTAGATGAGAACATTGAGTTAGAAGACGCTTTATCCTATGCGGATGAGAAGCTTTATGTTGCAAAGCAGAATAAGGACAGAACGGTAGCAAAGAACGGATAATATTTATTACATAAATGGAAGTGGGGTAATGCATATGAAATTAGCGGCAATTTTTAAGGATGGCATGGTACTGCAGAGAAACCAGATTAACCGGATATGGGGCTTAGCCGATGAAGGGGAGACCATAAAAATTGAATTTCTCGGCCAAACCTATGAGACCAGAGCGCAGAAAGGGAAATGGTATATCGATCTGGCTCCTGCCAAGGTGGGCGGGGCTTATGAAATGACCGTAATATCCGGCGAGGAGCGAGTTGTCATTCGGGATATCCTTGTGGGCGAGGTGTGGTTTGCCGGCGGACAGTCCAATATGGAGGTGGAGCTTCAAAACAGCGATAACGGGATTCAGGTTGCAGCTCAGGCGGATTACGGCTGGATTCGTTTTTACAATGTGCCAAAGCATCCTAAGGTGGACGGGGAATTAGAACATTTAGAGGCGATGACTCGGTGGAAATATGCCAGAGGCAATGAGTGTCTGGATGTGTCCGCAGTAGCGTTTTATTTTGCAAAAAAATTATATGATATATTGCAGGTTCCTGTGGGGATTATTGACTGTTACTGTGGCGGCACCTCCGCCACCTGCTGGGCGCCGAGGGAAAGCTTTGCGGCTGTGCCGGAGGTACAGGACTACATCAAAGAGTGGGACGATCTGATTGCAGGCAAATCGGAGGAGCAGTATCAGGCGGAGCTTCAGGAATTTAATGAGAAATTTGACAGCTGGAATAACAAGGTGGATGTGCTAAAGAGGGAGAAGCCGGATATGGAATGGCCGGAGATTAACCAGATTGCCGGCCCGTGTCCCTGGCCGCCGCCTATGGGGGGCAGTGCACCTTTCCGTCCCTTTGGTCTTTATGAGAGCATGGTAAAGCGGGTGGCGCCCTATGGAATCAGAGGCTTCCTGTATTATCAGGGAGAGGAGGATAGCTGCCGGGCAGAGTGCTATGAGAAATTAAATACCTGCGTGATAGAAAAATGGAGAGAAGATTTTTCCCTTGGAGAGAAGGAAAACATTCCGTTTTTGCTGACGCAGCTTCCGATGTATATTGCCGAAGGGGAGGAGGACAACCGGGTGTTTGCGCAAATCCGGGAACAGCAGAGCCGCGTGTTTGCCAACAATGAAAATATGGGTATGGCTGTGCTTATTGACTGCGGAGAGCGGGACAACGTGCATCCCACCGATAAGAAGACGCCGGGCGAGCGGCTGGCGCTGCAGGCGCTTGGGAGAATCTATGGCAAGGTGGAGCGTTTTGACAATCTCCGTGTTGACCAGGTTACCTTTATTGATGATACAGCCATAGTTACCTTCCGCAATACCTACGGGGAAATCCGGGCGAGAGTGACGGATTCGTCTACGCTTACCGCCTTGTATGAGGATAACGAGGTGCCGGCAAAGATTCTTCCGCCTCATATGATCTGGGGCTTTGAGCTAAGCGAGGACGGGGTGAATTTCTATCCGGCGCAAGTGGCAACGGTGGGCCTTAAACTGAAGCTGCATGCGGAGGGAGTCCGCAAACCGGTTGCCGTGCGGTATGGCTGGACGGATTTCGGAGTGGTGAACGTCTATAATGGAGCAAGCCTGCCACTGGAGCCTTTTCGGAGAGGGTGACAGCTTGCGGGCGTAAGAAACCCCGGCATAAATATATGTGAGGAAAAGAAATGGAGAAATAAAAATGAGTAAAAAATATTATGCAGTAGCAGAGGGAAAAACTCCCGGAATTTATCTTTCATGGGAGGCATGTAAGCAACAGGTAGATCAGGTTTCCGGCGCAAAGTATAAAAGCTTTTCAGCGTTGGAAGATGCAAAGGTGTTTATGGAAGAGGCCGGTATATCCTCTTATTCGATAGAAGAAGCGGAGGAAGCGCCCATAGGGGAAAATACGGTGGAAACCAATCCTGTCAGCACAGGTACCCGCTTAATTGCCTATGTGGACGGCAGCTATGACCCCGATCAGAAGAAGTATGCCTATGGGTGCGCACTGGTCCTTCCGGAAGAGGTCGTTACATTAAATGGCAGCGGCGAAGATTCGGATTATGTGGAAATGCGGAATGTGGCAGGAGAGATACTCGGCAGCGAACGAGCCGTGCTGTGGGCTATAGAGCATGGATATCGGGAGGTTGTCATTTACTATGATTATGAGGGGATTGAAAAATGGGCCAATGATGTTTGGAAAGCCAATAAAGCAGGGACCATACGCTATAAAGAGTTTATCGCTGAGAAACGGAAAGAAATCAGCATTTCTTTTCAAAAGGTGGCTGCCCATACCGGCGTGACATATAATGAGATGGCGGACCGGCTGGCTAAGGGGGCTTTAGGTCTGTCATAATAATCCGGAAATTTGGAAAAATCGTTGACAAAATAATTTTATTTGATAGAATACTATTAAAGGAGAGTCCTGCCAACAAGTGGACGTTCAAAAAGCGTTAGCGTCGCTGCGGTGACACTACATTCAAGGACTATGGCAACATAGTCCTTGAAATATTTTACAGGAGAAATTTATGACTCAGTTACCATTAGAAGTTTATCGGATAGACATGAAATACATCCGAAATCTGCATAATATTGATGATAGAATCTTTTCCGTATCGCCACAGATAGGGAAAGATGAACGCCCTTTTCTTGGCATAATCATTATATGTAATGAACACAAGTATTGTGTCCCGATGTCAAAACCTAAGAAAAAGCATGAAAAAATGCGTGATAAGATAGATTTTAAGAAAATTATATATAATGGCTCTTTGATAGGCGTTTTAAATTTTAATCTTATGATACCTGTTGAAAATGCACAACTACAACGAATTGATACAAAAATCCGCAAACATGATAATATGGACACGAGAAGAAAAAAAGAACTGCTTATTAAAGAATTAGAATGGTGTAACGAACATATAAGTGATTTGACTAATACGGCAAATGTTCTTTATCAAAAGTATATTACTGGAGAGAATTTTGCCGCCAGAAAACAGTGCCTGGATTTTAAGCGAATGGAGTTGGAATGTGAAAAATATAACTGTTAATAAATGATAGGGAGGATAGATATATGGAATTCAGCAGATATTTTGACCATACGATTTTAAAAGCGGACGCTACTGAGGCGGAGGTCAACGCAATCTGCCGGGAGGCAATACAGTATCATTTTGCTTCGGTCTGTGTCAACAGCGCAAGAACAAAACAGGTGTCAAGCCTGCTGTTGGATACGGACATAGGGGTGTGTACGGTAGTGGGATTTCCGTTAGGGGCCATGAGCACCATGGCCAAGAAGCTGGAGACCTTGACCGCCATTGAGGACGGCGCCACAGAGATTGATATGGTAATCAATGTGGGCGCTGTTAAGGACGGTGACTGGGAGTTTGTGAAAAAGGATATTGCGGAAGTCAAAGAGGTGTGCGCCAACAACACCATGGGAAGGGATGTGACGCTGAAGGTAATCATTGAGACCTGCCTGCTGACGGAGGAAGAAAAAGTGTTGTCCTGCGAGACTGCCGTAGAGGCAGGGGCGGATTTTGTCAAAACCTCGACAGGCTTTAGCACGGGGGGCGCAACCGTAGAGGATGTGGCCCTGATGCGAAAGACCGTGGACGCCAAAACCATGGCGTTAGAAAAAGAAACCGGCAGGACGCATAAGCGGGTGCGGGTAAAGGCGTCCGGCGGCATCCGGGATTTAAAGACGGCAAAGGCGATGCTTGAGGCGGGCGCAGACCGGTTAGGCACCTCCGCAACGGTGCGCATTTTAGAGGAACAGTGATTGTAAAATGTATTTTGCAAGGGACTGACAGATAGAAAAAGGAATAAGGAGAGGAAATATGCACAGATTAAAGAGGGTTACAGGAATCATTTTAACGGCGGCTCTGGTCTTTGGACTGGCGGGCTGCGGGAAAGAGCAGACGGCTGCAACAGAAGGAACTACGCAGGCAGCCACAGAGGCAGTGTCAGAGGAAGCAACGACGGAGGCCCCACAGGGTAATTTGATTACCAATGGAGATTTTTCAGACGGCACCAATCATTTTGAAATGTATACCAATGGAGGAAATGCCTCCCTTACGGATAACAGCGCCGGTGAGTTACAGGTGGATATCACCTCAACCGGAACCGTAGAGCATGGGGTACAGGTGTATTATGACGGGTTCGAGATGACAGAGGGGACGGTTTATCAGTTTGAATTTGATGTCCATGGAAGCATGGAGCGCGATTTTGACTGGCGGATACAGTTAAACGGTGGCGATTATCATGCGTACCATGCAGAGACCGTTTCTGTGACGGAGGAGGTGCAGCATATCTCCTCTCAGTTTACCATGGAAGAGGCGACGGACCCGGCGCCGAGGCTTTGCTTTAATATGGGCTATGTCAATTCCATGGCCGAGGCAGGTTTAGACGCGGCGTCTATCGGGACCCATTCGATTATGTTAGATAATCTTTCCCTGACCGTGGTGGACGCCTCCGGTGCGGTGGAGGCAGAGGAGGTGGAGCTGCCCAAGGTCAAAGTGAACCAGATAGGCTATAAGCCGGACGCTGAAAAGATTGCGGTATTTGCGGATTTGGAAGAGGATGACACCACATTTCAGGTGGTGGAGGAGAGTACGGGAGAGTCTGTATTTGAGGGCAGCCTGTCAGAGCCGGAGGATAACCCGTATGCGGGAGAAACCAACTGCACAGGTGATTTTTCGGAGGTGACGAAGGAGGGAACCTATAAGATTGTGACCGGAAAGGGAGAGGAATCCCCGTCCTTTGTCATTGGCGCTGATGTGTATGACAGCACCTTTAAAAATGTGGTGAAAATGCTGTATCTACAGCGCTGCGGCATGGAACTTACCGAGGAATTGGCCGGTGATTTTGCCCACCCGCAGTGCCACGCCGAGAAGGCTGTGATATACGGAACCGACAAGCAGATTGATGTGAGCGGCGGCTGGCACGACGCCGGAGATTACGGAAGGTATGTGGTGCCGGGGGCGAAGGCAGCGGCGGATTTGCTGCTGGCCTATGAGAAAACGCCGCAGGCTTTCGGAGACGAATGCGGAATACCGGAAAGCGGCGACGGGATCAATGATGCATTGCAGGAGGCAAAATACGAATTAGACTGGATGTTAAAAATGCAGGACGGGGAGACCGGCGGCGTATATCATAAGGTGACATGCAAGGAATTTCCGGAAATGGTGATGCCGCAGGAGGAGACTGCCGAACTGGTCGTATGTCCTTTGTCTAAGACGGCCTCCGCGGATTTTGCGGCAGTTATGGCTATGGCGGCAAGAATCTATGGCGACAGCAAAAAAAGTGCGTATGCGGACTTTTCTGCAGCCTGCCTGACGGCGGCTGAGAAAGCCTTTGCCTACTATGAAGCCCATAAAGATGAGAGAGGGTTCCAGAACCCAACGGATGTCGCAACCGGCGAGTATCCCGACGGCAACAGCAAGGACGAATATTTCTGGGCGGCGGCAGAGCTTTACAAGACCACGCAGGATGAAAAGTATAAAACAGCTATGGCAGAGGTCCTGCCGGAGGTGACAAATCTGGGCAGTTTAGGCTGGGCAGATGTGGGAGCCTATGGAGCCTATGCCGCGTTGACAACGCCGGAGCTTGCGGCGGACAGCACTAACCTGTTACGGGATATCGACAAGGCATTTTTTGAGGCAGCTGACAGTGTGGTTGCCACAAGCAAGGGAAATGCATATAAGGTAAACCGGGAAGACAGCTACGAATGGGGTTCTAACATGGGAGTTGCCAACAGCGGTATGCTGCTTTATCTGGCAAATGAGATTAAACCGAACGAGGAGTATGTGGCCGCAGCCAAGGCGCAGCTTAACTACCTGTTAGGGGTAAATGCCACAGGCTACTGCTTTGTGACCGGCGAGGGAACCTTAAGCCCGGTTCATCCGCACCACAGACCTTCCGAGGCTTTGGGTAAGCCGATGCCGGGAATGTTGGCAGGCGGACCGGACAGCGCATTAGAGGATCCTTACGCCAAGGTTGTCCTTAAGGACACTCCGGCGGCAAAATGCTATGTGGATAACACCCAGAGCTATTCCTGCAATGAGGTTACCATTTACTGGAATTCTCCATTGATTTATCTGATGGCGCAGGAATATGCGGAACCGCAGTTGTTAGATATGCAGTGATGATAGGCAGATGAAAGTAGACAGCCGCAATGGTAAACAGATGTGATGATAGGCAGATGAATTGACAGGCAGTAATGGAGGATGGCATGAAACTGATATCATGGAATGTAAATGGAATAAGAGCCTGTGCAGGCAAGGGCTTTATGGACTTTTTCAAGGAGGCGGATGCGGATATTTTTTGCATCCAGGAATCAAAAATGCAGGAGGGCCAGCTTACGCTGGACCTTCCCGGTTATTACCAGTACTGGAATTATGCGGAGAAAAAAGGATATTCCGGAACGGCAATCTTTACGAAGAAAAAGCCTCATTCCGCCGCCTTGGGCATAGGCGTGGAGGAGCATGATAAGGAAGGCCGGGTAATTACTTTGGAGTTTGATGACTTTTATATGGTTACGGTGTATACGCCTAATTCCCAGAACGAGCTGGCAAGGCTTTCCTACCGCATGGATTGGGAAGATGCTTTTCTTGCGTATTTAAAGGGCTTAGAGAAGAAAAAGCCTGTGGTGGTCTGCGGGGATATGAATGTGGCGCATAAGGAGATTGATTTAAAAAATCCAAAGACCAACCGGAAAAATGCGGGGTTTACCGACGAGGAACGAGAGAAATTTACTACGCTTTTGGATAACGGATTTATTGATACCTACCGCTATTTCTATCCGGATCAGGAGGGAGTCTATTCCTGGTGGTCCTACCGCTTTAAAGCCAGAGAGAAAAATGCGGGATGGCGGATTGACTATTTCCTTGTGTCGGAATGTCTTCGGGACAAGCTGCAGGGGGCCGGAATTTTAACGGAGGTCATGGGCTCGGACCACTGTCCTGTGGAGCTTACGATAGCGCTTTAGATTAGAGGCGGGAAACCTGGCCTGGGAATAAGATCGTTTCGCAGATAAAAGATAATAGAGAGGAAGAAAACGGAATGTTAAAATTGGGCTGTCATGTAGGCATGAGCGGAAAGGAAATGATGCTTGGCTCCGTAAAGGAGGCGGCAGGTTACGGCGCGAATACTTTTATGCTATATACGGGGGCGCCCCAGAATACAAAACGGAAAGAGCTGTCTGCCCTCCGCATCGGGGAGGCGCAGGCGTTGATGAAGGAGCATGGTATCAGGGAGTTTGTGGTGCATGCTCCTTATATTATTAATCTGGCCAACTCGGTGAAACCGGAAACCTTTGAGATTGCTGTGGAGTTTCTGGGGCTGGAAATAGAAAGGACGGCGGCTATGGGTTCCTCCGTTCTGGTGCTTCACCCCGGTTCCCATGTAGGGGAGGGCGTGGAAAAGGGAATAGACCAGATTGCCCTTGGCCTAAATTCCGTTCTTACAAAGGATACGAAGGTACAGGTGGCTTTGGAGACTATGGCGGGAAAGGGAAGTGAAATCGGAAGGCGCTTTGAGGAACTTGCGATGATATATGACAAAGTTGTCTATAGCGACAAGCTGCGGGTGTGCTTTGACACCTGCCACACCAGCGATGCGGGCTATGATATTATCCATGATTTTGACGGGGTAATGGAGCGGTTTGACCGGCTGATTGGAAAGGAGCAGATTGCCGTATTCCATATGAACGACAGCAAAAATGAGCCGGGAGCCGGAAAGGACCGCCACGAGAATTTCGGCTGCGGGCATATTGGCTTTGACGCCTTAATGTACATTATGAACCAGAAGGATTTTTGCGAGGTGCCTAAGATTTTGGAGTCCCCTTATGTGAAGGATCCGGAAAACCCGAAGAAATCCTATGCGCCCTATAAACAGGAGATTGCCATGATTCGCTCCGGCGTATTCCTGCCGGATATTAAGGAAAGGATTATTGCGGGAAAAGAATGAGAGTTGAGTAAAAAACAGGCTTATGTTAATATGTGAAATATATACGGGATAACCCCGTTGCCGGCAGGGTGATAATTTCCCGGAAAGGAACAGGAGAGTAAAAAAGAGAAAATGGACGCCTTAATTAAAGTTAAAAATATGTATAAGATATACAATCCCGGAGAAAATGAAGTCCGGGCTTTAGACGGCATAGACTTAGAGGTCAGGGAAGGGGAATTTGTAGCCGTTGTGGGACATTCCGGTTCGGGCAAATCCACCCTGATGAATATGTTGGGCTGTCTGGATGTGCCTACGGAGGGGGAGTACATACTGAACGGGCAGGATGTATTAAACCTTACGGATAACGAGCTTTCAGAGGTGCGGAACAGCTATATCGGCTTTATTTTTCAGGGCTTTAACCTAATACAGAATTTAACTGCATTGGAAAATGTGGAACTGCCGTTAATCTACCGCAAGGTGGACAAGGGGAAACGGCGTAAGCTGGCAGAGGAGTCTCTTAGGAAGGTTGGCTTAGGGGACAGGATGAAGCATAAGCCCTCCGAGATGTCCGGCGGACAACAGCAGCGGGTTGCCATTGCCAGGGCTGTCGCAGCATCTCCGCCGCTGATTTTGGCAGATGAGCCTACGGGAAATCTGGACTCGAAGTCTTCTCAGGATATTATGCGCATTTTAAATGGGCTGAATGAGCAGGGCAATACGATTGTGCTGATTACCCATGACGAAGGGATTGCCGCCAATGCCAAACGGGTGGTTCGGATTATGGATGGGAAGATAGAATCTGATATTACGAGGGAAGATGAGGGGAAAGACGATGAATAATAAGGAACCAAAGAATAAGAAAAAATCAGGGGAGAAAAAGAAGACAGTCGTTATAATTGTGGTGGTGGCAGTTGTTTTGCTGGCTGGCGTTGCAGTGGCGGGACTAAAGAGCCTTTCAAGGGGTATGCAGGAAGCCATGGAGCAGATGGCGGTACAAGACGAAGCTATTTATGAGGTGAAAAAACAGGATGTACGGCAGGAGATTACGACCTCCGGCACTACCATAGGCATAGAAAAAGATGCCTATACCTCGCCGGTGACAGCCAGGATTCAGAATATCTGCGTGGAGCCGGGGCAGACGGTGAAAAAGGGAGATGTACTATTGACCTATGATGCGGCAGAACTGGGGGATAATCTGGAAAAGGTGCGGCTTCAGGCAAAGTCTGAGCAGGCAGCGGGAAATGAGAGCTATGAGATGGCTGACGAGGCAGCGGGCAAAGTCAGCGGAGCGAAGAAAAAAATTAAGGAACTGGAAAAGGACATTAAAAAGCTGAAAGAAGAAGTGGAAAGTTTGAATGACCAGATTGTGGAACAGGAGGACAAGCTGTCAGAAGCAGAGAAGGATAATGCAAAGGAAGAGGCGGCTGCAGCAACGCCTACAGAGGAGGGAACCACAAGAGCGCCTAAACTTACCGATACAAAGCCCATTGTCCAGAAAATCCGAAGTCTGAATAAGGATTTGGCTAAAAAACAGGAGAAGCTGGCCGACAAGCAGGCCGATTTGGCGGAGCAGGAGGGAATTGTGTCTGCCAATAAGGATGTAAAAGTATCTGAAAGCACAAAGGCTCAGATGGATGCGGCAAAGCAGCTTTCCGATATGAGTGTAGACGAGGCAAAGGAATCCTACGAAGAGGCAGAGGCAGGGATTGTGGCATTAACGGACGGTATTGTGGAGTCTGTGGAGGTAATCGAGGGAGCATATGCCAATGAGACGCAGACAGTAATGACGATTATCCATTCGGATTCTATAGGGGTAGAGTTTTCTGTAGCTAAGGATGATTTAGGCTATATATCGCCTGAGCAGAAGGCCCGGGTTGTGGTAGGCAGCAATGAGTATGACGGCGCTGTAGATTATATCAGCCGGGTTGCAGTGAGTGACGCCGTCATGGTGCAGAATTCAACAGCCGCTGTCATTAAGGGAAGGATACGGATTGCTAACCCGGATGATGGAATTTTTGTCGGTGTGCCTGCAAAGGTATATATATTTGTAGGAGAGTCTAAAGAAACGCTGGCGGTTCCCTATGAGGCATTAAATACAGATGTTGACGGGGACTTTGTGCTGGCGTTAGATGAGGATAACCGGATTGTCCGGCGGGATGTTAAGTTAGGCCTTTATTCCGATTCTTATTATGAGGTTACGGAAGGTCTGAAAGAGGGGGATAAGGTAATTACCAAGGTAACTGCGGATATGAAGCCCGGAGAACTGTATCAGGGAAGCGGAGCGGTTGATATGTCGGCGGAATAGGAGGAGCATATGATACAGCTTGGTGAATATATCAAAATGGCGCTGAAAAATATCTGGGCCAATAAAGTCAGAACATTTCTTACTATGCTTGGTATCATCATTGGAATTTCTTCGGTAATCCTGATTATGGCTGTGGGAAACGGCGCAACGGAGTTGATTTCCAAAGAGCTTGGGAATCTGGGTAAAGGGCAGGTCTTTTTTTATCTTATGGACTATCAGGATAAGTATTATATTACGGCTGAAGAGTTGGAACATATCCGCCAGATGGAGGGTGTGAAGGCGGCGGCTACCGAGACCTTTTTTGAAGGAACCACCAGCACCAAAAAGGATGATTTTAAGGCGGATATCGTGTGCATTAACCCGGACGGTTTTGCTATTATGGATTGGGAATTTGTAAGGGGGAATGCCTTTACGGAAAAAGAGGCGGAGGACGGCAGGCCGGTATGTGTGATTTCGGAGGCGGACGCCATGAAACTGTTCGGCTCCACCAATGTGGTGGGTATGGATTTGACTATCCGGTTGTATGATTCATTGGATATACCGGTGACCATTATGGGGATTACAGAATCAAAAGAGAATAATACAGTTGAGGCCCTTTATTCTGATCCTTATATTCAGGTGGTAATTCCCCCGGAAACGATTACAAGAGTTACGGGATTAGACATAAAAAATGATATAACGGACTTCTATATTTTAAAGGAAGATGATGTGGATTCAGAAAAGCTCTGCAGGGATATCATTGATTATCTGGAAACTGCCCACCACTGCAAGGGGGAAGAAGAGTATATGTATGAGAGCTTTGATGATATTATGAAATCCGTTAATTCGGTAATCAGACTGATTACGGTATTTGTGGCTTTTGTGGCCTCTGTATCCCTTTTGGTGGGTGGAATCGGCGTTATGAATATTATGCTGGTATCAGTGATGGAGCGAACCAGAGAGATTGGTATCCGGAAAGCGTTAGGGGCAAAGACGGGTTCTATCACGATTCAGTTCTTAGCGGAATCTGCTTTTATTACATTGATTGGCGGCATAATCGGGATTATGGCAGGTATTATCGGAGCATGGGGAATCGCCGGGATTATCGGACTTTTAGTGCCGAATATGCGTTTCGTACCGGTATTAAAATTTGGCACCATACTACTGGCTTCTGCATTTTCCTCCTGCGTGGGTATCTTTTTTGGCATCTACCCTGCCAGAAAGGCTGCCAAATTAAGTCCCATGGAGGCATTGCGTCGCAATTGAACATGGGTGGAAAATCGCGCTGATCAAAGCTTATATCTGCGGGGAATGTTGCTGTCTACAAAAATGGGATTGACCGGAAAGCGGATGACATCTCCCACAGACAGGTTAGCGCCCGTAATATCAACGGCTACAGAATTCATACCCACCCGGCCCAGAACCGGAAAAGCCTGCCGGTTATGGAACCCATATAGTTTCTCAGGGAACAGGGCGTTTTTTAATAGATGCAGGATATGGCGGGGCAGATGCGCAATTCCCGGACAGGGATTGGCGCGCCGCACATCAAGTCCATGGGAGTAGCCTGCCGGAACAATGGCAACGGTGGTCTTTTTTCTGGTAATGTAGGTGTGGCCATAGCCGATGTTATGTCCGGCAGGCAGTGTATGAATATCTGAAATGGCGGCCTCTAACATTCCCGCCGGTTTGTAGCCCCATTGGTCGGGAAAGGGAAGCCTGCCGAGAAAGGCGGAGCCAATGCGGACAGCGTCTAACCGGGTTTCCGGATATTTAAGCAGCGCACAGGTGGCGGCGATATGCCGGAACCCTGTAAATATAGACGCCTCCTCCAGCTTATCGCACAGATTGGTAAAACGGTTAAACTGTTCCAGGGTATACTGGGATTTCCGGCATGCAGACGCATAGAAATGAGAGTAAATGCCGGTGACACAGATATGCTGCATATGGTGAATGGTATATATAATGTCCTGAAGGCGGTTGTCGGGGAACCCGTACCGGCCAAAGCCCGTATCAATGCAGATATGCGCCCGGGCGTAGGTGTTAAGCTCTCTGGCAATGCTTTCCGCCAGCTCCCCGCCTTCACAGGAGGCAATGCATAATATGATGTAGTTGGCTAAAGCACATTCAAGCTCGGCCCGCTGGTAAAGCGGAGTGAGCATCAGGATATCGCAGTGGATACCGCTTTTTCGTAAGGCGACGGCTTCGTCTATATCGGTGACTGCCAGAATATTAATTCCGTTTTCCACTAACAGACGGGCATATTCGCAAAGCCCTAATCCGTAACCGTTTTCCTTTACCACTCCGATAATCTGGGAATCTTTTGCAAGTTCTTTTGTGATTTCAATGTTATTTTTCAAAATATTCTGGTCTATAAAAAGTGCAGGCATAAAAACCTCCTGTTTTCTCCGACGTTTCGTTGTCTGCATTTAAGATATCAGGGAAATGCATATAATTTGAAAACAGAATGCATCAAATTTGTAACCAGTGTCCGGAAGAATATTTTTTTAAAGAGCCCGAAAATTTCACAAAATCCCTTGACACTGGATTATGATATGGCTATAATGTCAAAGTGTGCGTGAATCCATAGGGATTCCTGCGCCCAAAATTCAGAATGAACGGAGGTGAAAAACATGCCAACATTTAACCAGTTAGTTAGAAAAGGAAGACAGACTGTAGAGAAAAAGTCTACTGCACCGGCTCTCCAGAAGGGTTACAACTCTTTACAGAAGAGAGCGACTGATGTTGCCGCACCGCAGAAGCGTGGCGTCTGCACCGCAGTTAAGACTGCTACGCCTAAAAAGCCTAATTCAGCGCTTAGAAAGATTGCCAGAGTTCGTTTGTCTAACGGTATCGAGGTTACCAGCTACATTCCCGGTGAGGGACACAACCTTCAGGAGCATAGCGTGGTTTTGATCCGCGGCGGCAGAGTAAAGGACTTACCTGGTACCAGATATCATATCATTCGTGGTACTTTGGATACGGCAGGCGTTGCCAAGAGACGGCAGGCGCGTTCTAAGTACGGTGCCAAGAGACCGAAGGATGCGAAATAGGTAACAGTAAGTCAAACAGATTAATAGTGCTGGTAATGGCTATGTTTTTCATTGTAGTTACGATAGAAAGCTATGCAACGCCCGCACGAACAGGTTCCCCAAGCGAACCCTCAGCGGTTACCAAGCGGAACATGAGTACCTTTAAACCGATTGGATATCGGTTTAGCGAAAAATATAACAGGAGGGAAGTAACGTGCCACGTAAAGGACATATTCAAAAGAGAGACGTTTTAGCGGATCCGATTTATAATAGCAAAGTGGTTACCAAGCTTATCAACAACATTATGCTTGATGGTAAGAAGGGTGTGGCCCAGAAGATTGTATATGGCGCATTTGAGCGTGTTGCCAATGAGACCGGCAAGCCTGCTTTGGAAGTATTTGAAGAGGCGCTTAACAACATTATGCCGGTATTGGAAGTAAAGGCAAGACGAATCGGCGGCGCTACCTATCAGGTGCCTATTGATGTAAGACCTGACAGGAGACAGGCATTGGCTCTTCGCTGGCTGACTACTTACTCACGCAGCAGAAGTGAGAAGACAATGGAGGAGAGACTTGCCAAAGAATTAATGGATGCAGCCAACAATACGGGTGCAGCAGTAAAGAAGAAAGAAGATATGCACAAGATGGCAGAGGCAAACAAGGCATTTGCACATTACAGATTCTAGTCGTATCTTGATAGTATTAAAACAAGGAGGAAAAAATCTTGGCTGGAAGAGAATATCCATTAGAGAGAACCAGAAATATCGGTATTATGGCGCATATTGATGCTGGTAAGACCACGCTTACAGAGCGTATCTTATATTATACCGGTGTTAATTATAAGATTGGTGATACTCACGAGGGTACTGCTACCATGGACTGGATGGAGCAGGAGCAGGAAAGAGGTATTACAATTACTTCCGCAGCTACGACCTGCCACTGGACAGAGCAGGAGAACTGCAAGGCAAAGCCGGGCGCTTTGGAGCATCGTATCAATATCATTGATACTCCGGGCCATGTGGACTTTACCGTAGAAGTAGAGCGTTCCCTTCGTGTACTTGACGGTGCGGTTGGCGTATTCTGTGCTAAGGGCGGTGTTGAGCCTCAGTCAGAAAATGTATGGCGTCAGGCAGATACCTATAATGTACCGAGAATGGCATTTATCAATAAGATGGACATTTTAGGCGCAAACTTCTATGGCGCAGTGGATCAGATTCGCGAGCGGCTTGGCAAGAATGCGATTATTACCCAGTTGCCAATCGGCAAGGAAGATGATTTTAAGGGAATCATTGATTTATTTGAGATGAAGGCATACATTTATAATGACGAGAAGGGAGACGATATTTCTATTGTCGATATCCCTGACGACATGAAGGATGATGCCGAGAATTATCATACAGAGCTTGTTGAGAAAATCTGCGAGTTAGATGATGATTTGATGATGGAGTATTTAGAGGGCGAGGAGCCGTCTATTGACAGTTTAAAGAAGGCTTTGAGAAAGGGTACCTGTACCTGTGAGGCAGTTCCGGTATGCTGTGGTTCTGCTTACAAGAATAAGGGCGTCCAGAAGCTGTTAGATGCAATTTTGGAGTTCATGCCTGCGCCGACGGATATTCCGGATATTAAGGGCGTTGACGAGGATGGCAATGAGGTCGTAAGACATTCATCTGACGAGGAGCCGTTCTCTGCCTTGGCATTTAAGATTATGGCAGACCCGTTCGTAGGAAAGCTGGCGTTCTTCCGGGTATATTCCGGTACCATGAATTCCGGTTCCTATGTGTTAAATGCAACAAAGGGCAAGAAAGAGCGTGTTGGCCGTATCTTGCAGATGCATGCAAATAAGAGAGAAGAGTTAGACAAGGTATATTCCGGTGATATCGCCGCTGCTGTCGGATTTAAGTTTACGACAACCGGTGATACAATCTGTGATGAGCAGCACCCGGTTATCCTTGAGTCTATGGAATTCCCGGAGCCGGTTATCGAGCTTGCAATCGAGCCGAAGACGAAAGCCGGACAGGGTAAGTTAGGAGAGGCGCTGGCTAAGCTGGCGGAAGAAGATCCTACATTTAGAGCCCACACCAATCAGGAGACCGGACAGACGATTATTGCCGGTATGGGTGAGCTTCACTTAGAGATTATCGTTGACCGTCTGCTTCGTGAGTTCAAGGTAGAGGCTAATGTTGGTGCGCCTCAGGTTGCTTATAAGGAGACCATTACCAAGGCGGTAGATGTAGACAGCAAATATGCTAAGCAGTCCGGTGGTCGTGGACAGTACGGACACTGTAAGGTTCGGTTCGAGCCTATGGACGCCAACGGCGAGGAGCTGTTCAAGTTTGATTCTGAGGTTGTCGGCGGTGCGATTCCGAAGGAATACATTCCGGCAGTCGGAGAAGGTATCGAGGAGGCTACAAAGGCCGGTATCCTTGCAGGATTCCCGGTTGTAGGTATCCATGCTACCGTATACGACGGTTCTTATCATGAAGTCGATTCCAACGAAATGGCATTCCACATTGCCGGTTCCATGGCATTTAAGGATGCAATGACAAAGGCGTCACCGGTTCTGTTAGAGCCGATTATGAAGGTTGAAGTTACTATGCCTGAGGAGTATATGGGTGATGTAATCGGAAGCCTGAATGCTAAGCGCGGCCAGATTCAGAGTATGGATGACCTTGGCGGCGGTAAGATTGTAAGGGCTTTGGTTCCCCTTGCAGAGATGTTTGGTTACTCTACAGAGCTCCGTTCTTCTACACAGGGCCGTGGTAATTACTCTATGTTCTTTGAGAAGTATGAACCGGCGCCTAAGAATATTCAGGAGAAAGTTGTGGCAGCAAAGAAGGGTAACTAGGTAAAATAACAAAGAAAATACTTGAAAATATTGGATGTATCTAATATAATCAGTATTAGCTGATTAAAAATGCCCAAAGAGGCGAATTTAAGGAGGAATTATAAAATGTCAAAAGCAAAGTTTGAAAGAACGAAACCACATTGTAACATTGGTACAATCGGACACGTAGATCATGGTAAAACTACTTTAACAGCAGCAATCACAAAGACTCTTCATGAGAGATTAGGTACTGGTGAGGCTGTTGCATTCGAGAATATCGATAAGGCTCCGGAAGAGAGAGAAAGAGGTATCACAATTTCTACCGCTCACGTTGAGTATGAGACAGAGAAGAGACATTATGCTCACGTTGACTGCCCGGGTCATGCCGACTATGTTAAGAACATGATTACCGGTGCTGCTCAGATGGACGGCGCTATCCTTGTTGTAGCTGCTACTGACGGTGTTATGGCTCAGACAAAGGAGCACATCTTATTGTCTCGTCAGGTTGGCGTTCCTTATATCGTAGTATTCTTAAATAAGTGCGATATGGTAGATGACGACGAGTTAATCGAGTTAGTTGAGATGGAAGTTACCGAGCAGTTAGAGGAGTATGGTTTCAAGGATTGTCCTATCGTTAAGGGTTCCGCTCTTAAGGCATTAGAGGATCCTTCAGGCGAGTGGGGCGACAAGATCTTAGAGTTAATGAACACTGTTGATGAGTATATTCCTGATCCACAGCGTGCTACAGATCAGCCATTCCTGATGCCTGTAGAGGACGTATTTACAATTACCGGTCGTGGTACTGTTGCAACCGGTAGAGTAGAGCGTGGTGTGCTTCACTTAAATGATGAAGTTGAGATCATCGGTGTTAAGGAAGAGACACAGAAGACAGTTGTAACCGGTATCGAGATGTTCCGTAAGCTGTTAGACGAGGCTCAGGCTGGTGATAACATCGGCGCATTACTTCGTGGTATCCAGAGAACAGATATTGTTCGTGGACAGGTTGTAGCTAAGCCAGGTACTGTTACCTGCCATAAGAAGTTTACTGCTCAGGTTTACGTTCTGACCAAGGACGAGGGTGGTCGTCATACACCATTCTTCAATAACTATCGTCCACAGTTCTACTTCAGAACAACAGACGTAACCGGCGTTTGCGAGTTACCTTCCGGTACAGAGATGTGTATGCCTGGCGATAATGTAGAGATGACAATCGAGTTGATTCATCCGGTAGCTATGGAGCAGGGTCTTACATTCGCTATCCGCGAGGGTGGTAGAACAGTTGGTTCTGGTCGTGTGGCTACGATTGTTGAGTAATTGATAAAATCATAGTAAAATTAAGGGATTCGGAGTTGGCTCCGAATCCCTTTTTGCGTGGTTGGAAGTTTTGGTAAAATATCAGGTGTAGCAGATTTATTTGTTTGGTTCATATGCAAGGGGAGAAACAAGGATAGATAGTGATATAGATTTTTTGGTTTATGGAGGAGAAAACTTTAGGCTCACTGAGGTTTTTGCACTTGCAGAGGAATTACGGGAGGTGCTAAATAAGAAAGTTGATGTGTTTGAAATTCATGAAATTAACCCGGACAGTGAATTTTATAATACGATTATGAAAGAGAGGTTGCTTGTGGCATGAAATATTTGTATAATTTGATTTTAAAATATAGTTGAAAGTCTTTCCCATAACAAATATAATATAGTTAAATGATTTGATGTTTTGCGGAAAATGTGTAAGGGAATACTTAGTAGCCAAAGAATCAGAAAGAATATGGAATATAGCACCACACAGGATTTAGATGTGTTCCAAAGAGGGGCGTATTAGCGGGGCAATATTGAAAGGTAATGTTTGACTTATTTCCAAAGATGTAGAGAAACCGCATAATCCTAGAAAGTGTAATACAGAAAATCAGTAAATACGGAGGGTAGTATGCCTACATTAAATTGGATTGGAAAAGATAAAGTAATCAATCATCATAATGAAGTTCCATATCGCATGTTGGAACGAAAATATAGTTATGGAAATGGCAAGATGACAAGAGAGGATAATGGCAGCCAGAATATGATTATTCATGGGGATAATCTTGAAGCGTTGAAGGCTTTGCTGCCAAAGTATGAAGGAAAAATTAAGTGTATTTATATAGATCCGCCTTATAATACAGGTAATGAAGGGTGGGTGTATAATGATAATGTGAATGATCCTAAGATTAAAAAGTGGCTTGGAGAAGTAGTGGGAAAGGAAGGCGAAGATTTATCCAGACATGATAAATGGCTTTGCATGATGTATCCCAGACTTAGACTGTTACAAAAGTTGCTTTCAGATGACGGTGCTATTTTTATTAGCATTGATGATAATGAAATCTATAATTTAAAATTAATATGCGATGAAGTGTTTGGCTTAAACTGTTTTGTATCTAATGTTTCATGGCAAAGAACATATGCAGCTAGAAATGATTCTAAGGGAATTAGTAATGCGGTGGAACATATACTGGTTTATAGCAAATGTCCTAATTGGAATCCAAACAGATTGCCAAGAACAAAAGAAATGAATGCAAAATATGCTAATCCAGATAATGATGTATCTGATTGGAGAACTGACAATGCATTTGCACCGGGAGCAATAACACATCAGGGAATGGTTTACGCAATTCAACATCCATTTACAGGAGAACTTATTTATCCGGGAAATGCAAGATGTTGGACATTTGGGCAGGAGCAAGCTTTAGAAATAATGAATGGCTGGTGTAGGTATAAATTGGCGGATTTACATGATGAAGCGAAAAGAGCAGAAGTTTGTGGAATTTCAGTAAAAGATATTAGGAAAGATGTAAAAGGAATTGTTCTTGTTGATACACTTGAAAATTCTAGAACCAAAGCTCAAGCAGTATATGAAAGAGGAAAGTGGCCTAAGTATTACTTTACTAAGGGCGGAATGGGAGGAATTGCAAAGAAAACATACTTGAATCAGGTTGGAGGAAGGACTGTGACTAATTTTTGGTCCTATGAGGAGACCGGACATACGGATGAGGCTAAGAAAGAAATGATATCTATTTTTGCCGGTAAAACGACGTTTGATACACCTAAGCCAAGCAGATTAATTGAATTTGTACTAAAATGTGTGACTAATCAAGATTCTATTATTTTAGACTCTTTTGCCGGCTCAGGAACTACTGCCCATGCCGTCCTCAACATGAACAAAGCGGATGGCGGTAACCGCAAATTTATCTTGATTGAAATGATGGATTATGCGGAAAGCATTACGGCAGAACGTGTTCGTAGGGTTATTGACGGATATGGTGAAGAAAGTAAAAAAGTAGAAGGCACAGGGGGAGACTTCAGTTTTTATGAATTAGGAGAGAGACTTCTTCTTGAATACGGCGATCTGAATCCCAATGCAGATGTGGAGAAAATTCGTGACTATATCTGGTATATGGAGACGAAAACCGGATATGCGAATAGTGCTTTGGAGGATAATGTCTATTATTTATCTACATATAATGATGTTGCTTACTATTTTTATTATGAAAAAGAAATAGTAACTATATTGGATAGAGATTTTTTGACAACAGTTAAAACAAAAGCTGATGGATATGTGATTTATGCGGATATGTGTACACTGTCCGATGAATTGTTAAGGAAATACAATATTACTTTTAAGAAAATACCCAGAGACATAGCTAAATTGTAGGAGACAAATAGATGGAATTAAAAGGATATCAGAAAAATGTATTAGGTGATCTGAAACATTTTTTAGATTTGCTGATCGAAAAGCAAAACATTAAGCAGGCATACAATACATTATGGGAAGAAAAGGGGATTTCGGTAGGAATAGAGGGGATGCCGCCTTATCATACCGTTTTATCGGGTGTTCCACATGTATGTATGAAAGTCCCCACTGGAGGAGGCAAAACATTTATAGCGGCAAGTTCTATAAAAATAATTTTTGATTCTATGCCGCATATTCATCCCATGGCAGTTGTATGGCTTGTCCCGTCAGATGCTATTTTGCAGCAGACGATTAACGCCCTACAGGATAGCGGACACCCATATCGGATGAAAATAAATGCAGATTTTGGCGGTAGTATCGAGGTATATACCAAGGAACAACTGTTAACTGGACAGAATTTTAATCCGATGAGCGTTGGGGAACATTTATCCATATTTGTATTGAGCTACGATTCATTTCGGACAAGCAAAAAAGAAGGCAGGAAAGCGTATCAGGAAAATGGATATTTGGCTGAGTTTGCCGGATTCAAAGCAGACAAGGGAACATTACTTGAAAATACTGACGAAACAGCGCTGATACAGGTCATACGCAAATTAAATCCGGTGGTTATTGTAGATGAGAGCCATCATGCCACTTCCGATTTAAGTGTTGAGATGCTGCAAAATTTTAACCCTTCCTTTGTGCTGGAATTAACAGCTACGCCAAAAGAAAGGAGCAATATCATTTCATTTGTTGATGCCAAGCAGTTGAAAAAGGAAGAGATGATCAAGCTCCCGGTTATTGTTTATAATAGGAAGACACAGGAAGATGTGTTCCTTAGTGCAATTGGATTAAGACAGAAACTTGAAAATGAAGCTGCTCAGATGGAGGACGGGAAATATATCCGCCCTATTGTATTATTTCAGGCGGAACCGAAAAACAAGGATGACAGTACCACTTATGAAAAAATAAAAAAGATACTTTTGGATATTGGAATACCTGAGGAACAGATTGCGATAAAAACAGCCGATAGGGACGATATTAAGAAGCAGGATTTGTTGTCAAGAAATTGTGAAATCAGGTATATCATAACTATTAATGCGCTAAAGGAAGGATGGGACTGTCCGTTTGCTTATATTTTAGCAACGGTGGCAAATAGAAGTTCTGTTGTAGATGTAGAGCAGATATTAGGGCGAGTATTGAGAATGCCCTATACAAAGGCTAGTAAGCGGGATGTATTAAATCTTTCTTATGTTATCACTTCATCCGCAGATTTTCTTGCAAGCTGTGAACAGGTTGTAAAAGGTCTGAATGCAGCAGGATTTAGTAAAAAAGATTATCGAGTTCTGGAAAGAGATGAAGAAGCATGTGTGACGGAATCTCCAATAGGGGTTCAATTATCATTGGAGAACATTACTCAGCCGGATGTTATGGTGGAAAAAGGCATGCCTGATATTAATACCGATATGCTAACAGGTGTGTTTCCTGATATCCTGAAGGACGCATCTGCTATACATGAAGGGGAAATGTTAGGTACAGTGTCTAAAGTGGAGGAAGATATAACAGCAATGTTAAGCCACGCAGAAGCCCAAAATAATGTTTATTGGGAAGAAATGAATAATGATGATGAAGATATATTACAAGGTATTCCGGAAGAAGAAAAAGTTAAAATGAAAACATATGAAGTTAAACCAGAATTCAGAGATGAAATTAAAAATATAAAAATTCCACAATTTGTGATTGAAACAGGGCCAAGTTTGTTTTCAGATTGCGAAACAGCTCTATTGGAAAAAGAGGATTTATATAAAGGCTTTTCCCTGAAAAGCAAAGATACGGAAATTGATTTCAATTCTGTTTCTGTAGAAATTGCCAAGGTTGATGTGGAAGATTCTGTTGATGGAATGCCCAAGGCATGGCAGTTGTCGGGATTTGATCGAAAATATTTGAAAGAATGGTTTGATACACAACCATCAGACAAAAAAAGAAGACTGTGCAAAGGTATGATATGTAAAAAAATATCTAAAATAAATGCTGTCAATGACAGAGAATTGGAAGAATATGTTAGTCGAATTATGGCTAATATGACAGAGGATCAATTGACTGATTTAGAGCAATCACCATATCCGTACATTGTTGCTGTAGAGAAGAAAGTAAAACAATTATTACAAGAATATGCGGCGGAACAGTTTGCCCTATGGCTAGAGCAGGAACGTATTCAGTGTGCACCAACATACTATTTTTCAAAAGTAATTGCTCCAGCTAAGACGATAGCAACTATACCCAAGTCTCTTTATGAGGAAGAAGAGCAATTTGATAATGATTATGAAAAAAAGGTAGTATGGGAGTTGTCTGCTTTATCCAATGTCAAGTGGTGGCACAGAAACAGTTCCAGAAAAGGATTTGCAATCAATGGAGCAGTTACGGCATATCCTGATCTGATTGTAATGACGGAAAGCGGAAAAATTCTACTGATTGAAACCAAAGGCGACCAGCTGGAAAATTCTGAATCTAGGGTGAAGGCGGAGAACGGCTCAAAGTGGGCGGCGAAAGCTTCTATGTTAGGGAGATTGTATAAGTATTATATGGTGTTTCAAAGAAAAGAACCGGGATATGAGGGTGCGTATTCACATGATCGGTTTATGGAGATTGTGAAGGGGTTATAAATGTAAAAAGTGAAAGCAGCACAAAAAATATTTTTGAGGAGAGTTCATGAGAGCAGATTATATTAAAGAAATTATAGATAAATATGGAGATTTACCGTATAAATGTATTTTATTTGATGGACCTTGGGGAGTTGGTAAATCGTATGCTATTAGCCAAACACTAACTGATAGCAAAAATGTTTGTAATATTTCAATGTTTGGAATTAAAGATGCTCAAGAAATTTATCATGAGGCTTTCTTTCAGCTAGCGTTGAACGGTAAGAAAAAAATTAGTGAAATGACATCAAGGATAATAGATATCGCGGCTGATATATCCCAAGAAATGGATGTTGTAAAAAAAGTATTTACTTTGCTGATAAAAGAAAAAGAGATTTTTTTGAGTTCATCGGAAAAGTTTAATGATCTTCATCTCATAGTCATAGATGATTTGGAAAGAATGAGTGACAGCATTAATTTAGAAGAAGTATTTGGTATTATAGAAGAATTAAAAAAATGTAGCAATGTTAAAATAATTTTAGTGGCAAATATCTTGGAATTATCTCAAAGAGAAATATTTGATAAATACAGTGAAAAGGTTATTGACAGAGTATATTATATTAATGAACCTTCTGAGAATGTTGATTGGAAAAAATTAAATATTCATTATGGATTCATAAACCAGTTTTTGCGTAAACATGCTGTAAAGAATTTGCGAACTCTTCAAAAGGCACAAAATTTTTATGATGATGTAAAATTGAAATTGAAAGATGGTTATAAGGATGAATTTTGCGATGAAATACGATTAGCATGTTTTGGAATAGTTGTAGAGTCGATTGATAATTTGTATTATAAAGAACCTGAAAAAAATCAGAGTGATTTAGAAATGCATATAGTGCAAAATATTAGTAACCTGCTTGAATACAGAGTCAATAGAAATTATCTTCAAGGAACACGAATTAGTAGGAACATGGTTGAACTGCTGAAAAAATATTATGAAAATGAAATTGATTTACTGGAAGACGAGATTGAAGTAGAGTACCAGATTTTTATTCATGCAGGTGAAAAAGCAAATTTTTATAAATCTGATAAAGAATTAGAACTGGTTTTGCCATATTTGGCTGAAAGTATTAAACATGAGACAAATATTGCGAAATTAATGCGATATGCTGATGAATACATTATTTGGGGTGGGCATTTGCAAATCGATATAAAAGAAATGTTAAATGAGTATAAAGAAAGATTGCACGATATAATTTATGCAGAAGTAATGAAAGGAAAAATAGAGTATTTAACATATGGAATTGAATCATTTTATATACAGTCGCCGATAAATAAAAAAATAGTGAAAGAATTAAATGAGGACATTAAGAAGGAGGCTGTAAAAGCTTATGTTGAATATCTTTCAAAAAATGCAGAAGGTGAAAAAGCTTATCAGTATTCTTATTTCTTGAGAGAGTTTGCAAGTAACAACTATTTAAAAGATTCTATCCGTGGGGCTGTAGATGCATTATATAATGAGAAGCTATTTCCGATTTGTGGTGTGACGGAAGAAAAGTATAGAATATCTCAAAATATTATGTATGTACTATATTTTGAAGACAAAAATAGGCTTTTGGCATATTGTAGCGAACTTAAAAATAAGTGCGATAATATGGCAAATCATAGAATTAATGTTATATTAAAGGGACTTGAGGAAAATGGACAATGATAGGACAAAAATTATATCTGCATAAATTTACACGGTAGAGGAAATTTTGTGAGTTTAATAGATAATAAAATTTGTAGGAAGGACTGTAAATGATATGGATGAAATAGAAGAAGTCAAGAGTGGAAAGGAAATTGAGGATATTATTTTTGAGAAAAAAAGAATACAACAGTTAATGAATAGTTCAAAATGGAATCAGCTTGATATATATCTTAAAAAGCTCAATATAAAATATGGAGCTGAAACTTTTATTTATAATTGTTCTAACCCGATTATGCCGCAGAGCATTCCGGAGAATGCACAAAACTGTATAAAATTTTTGGAATCATTACTTGAAGAAAAAACGCTTGATGCCGCTAGTAAGTCAAAGGATTCTTATAGATAAAATATATATGTTATAGATTTTTTATAAAAGTGTAGGAAATGGCGGAGATATTATGAACAAGTATAAGATGTTGGATTTGTTTCATGCTTCTAATGAAGAAGCAGGCAGTGTAGTTTTAAGTGAGGTTTTGCCAACAGTGGTTCAAGAATATGGTGAGTGTATTGTAGGGGAAGGCATGGCAACATTGGCAGGAGAAATTGTGGGAGCAATATGCCCTAGAATTAATAATATTCGTCTTGGATATAAACAAAATCGTTTGGAGCGAAATATAAATAGGGCACTTTATCATTTCAGTACGAGACAAGAAGAATTAGAAGAACGATTATTAAAGTTAGAAAGTAATGAAAAAACAAAACAATATTTAGCTACACTTTCAGAGATGCTTTTGGATCAGATAGTGGATGAAATTCAAGAGCAGAAGGTGGATTATAATGTAAATGGCTATATTAATTTGATTAAAACAAATGCAAATGAAGACATGGCATTGATGTTTTTTAAGACTTTATCACAGTTAAATGATTTAGATTTGCGAGTGCTTAGATTATATTCGCTTACTACAGAGGAAACGGCTCATGATACTGTATCAGAATTGGAAATAAGCTATGAACGGTTAAAATATATTAAAGAAAAACTTGAGAGGTTTGGCTTACTGCAAAGTAAAAATGAGGAAATTAGTGATAATAATTTAGAGCAAATAGTAAAATATTTGCAAGATATTGAAAGAGAGAGGAAAAGGAGTAGACCGAGAGATATAAAGCTGCCGAAATTGAAAAAGATATCTTCTGTAGATACATATAGAATTACAACATTAGGGCGAGAATACCTTCAATTAATAAAAGAATCATAAAAAATGATGGGAATTATTGGCTTTATTGATAAAAATGGGGAAATTAATCCTAAAGAAGCTGAAAATATTACAAAGAAATCGGTTGCAATAGTGCGAAGATATCTTAAAATGCTTGTAGATACGGAATGTGTCGTGGCTGGGTGAAGCACTAATAATTCAAAATATCGTATATCACAGATTATGACCAATAATATAATATTGCTGATTGCGGAGGACATTGATTGAGTACAGGTAGTATGGAGAATAAGATGTATAAAAAACTAATTTGAATTAATTTAAGATATTGGAGAGGATGCAAATGAACGAAATTGTAGGTAGAGAAGTAAAACATTGGGCGGAAACATTAGAAGGACTGAATAAATATGATATTACATTGGTCAATATTTTGCTGAAACATTATAATGAGCTTATAGAAGCTGGCGGAACTGCTGGTGGAAAAAGGGCTAATAAATTTGCAGAGTATATCAATGAGAAAAACGGCGTATGTGATAAAACTTTTGAAAATTTATTAGTTGAACCGAAAATAAATACAAAGAAGATAAAGAAATTAAATACTCTAGAAGTAGATTCATTTAGAGGTTTTTCAACGAGTCGAATATTTAATCTTGATAAACAATATGTATTCCTTTATGGACCTAACGGTTCTGGAAAATCTAGTTTTAGTGAAGCATTAGAATATAGTTTGCTTGGTATTATTGAAGATGCTGATGCAAATAAAATTAAATTATCTACTTATATAAAAAATACTGTTACTAAAAAAGGGAAAAAGCCGACGATTATTTGCACATATGAGGATGGCTCAAAAGATGAAGCCATAATTGATTATGATGCATATAGGTTTGCATTTGTAGAAAAAAATAGAATTGCGGATTTTTCTCATATTAGCGTACTGAATTCTAGAAATCAGAGTGAAAGAATAGCTGCTTTGTTTGGTTTGTCAACATTTAATGAGTTTGTACAGGGATTCACGGTAAATTTTGATGAGAAATATTTAACAACAAACTCTGCTACGGAGAAATTGTTTGAAGAAAAAAAACTATCAAGAGATATTAAGGAAAAACAACTTATAGAAAACAAAAAGGAATTAGATAAAATTAATGATCTGATTAAAAAAGAAATTACAAAACTTAAGGTGCAAGAAATAACTGAAGTTGATCTTGTCTTAGATTATCTTGATAATCCTATTACGGGGATTTTGACGGTAAAAATTGCAGAGCGAGATAAACGATATGTTGCGGCAATACCGATAGAGTATGTTGAAAACTTTTTAAACCATATTATTGAATTGCAGAAAAATCTTAAAACTGTTAATGAAAATAGAACTCAATTATCTGATATGGCGTTGCAAGTAAATTATAGGAATTTGTATGAGATTATATCTAATTTGGATGAAACGACAAGTTGCCCTGCTTGCGGAACGGATTTGACGAATGCCGAAAGGAATCCATTTAAATATGCTAAGGCGCAGTTGAAAACATTTTCTAAAATTGAACGAATACAAAAAAATATTAATGATGCTGCTAAAAACGCTAGACAAAATATTCGAGAGATAATAGAGTTCACTTCGAAAAATCAAAAATTTTTTAATCTATTACAAATTGAAACAGACAAATTCGTATCTGTAGAATTGGAAGATATTCGAATGTTTGCAGGACCTGTGCGTAAGTGGTTTGAAATTTGCGAAGAATTCAAGGAATTTGATAAGGAAGTTGCTCAAAATAAAATAGAAGAATACAATAATTTGGCGAGCAAATCAAATTCTGAATATGATCAACAAGTTGCTGAACTTAAGGTTATAAGAAATTCACTGGCTACATTAAAAACACAGATGATTGAAAAGAAACAGATAATAAAAAATTGTCAAAACGAAATTAAAGAATTTGATGAAAAAAGCGGAGAAATAATAAAGAAAATTCAGGAAGAAAAAAGAATCTGTGAATTTAATGCAAAAATTATAGAGGCTTATAATAAGATAATTGGTAGTTTAGTTGATTATAATAATGAGTTGCCGAGACAGATAGCACAAGATTTGGAACGAAAAATTGTTGATTATTATAATATGATTAATCAGGATGATGCAGAGTTTGAAAAAATACAAGAATTGATTTTGCCAAGTGCAGTTTCTGACAAAATGTATATCACTTTTGCTGATGGTAGTAAATCGGAGGCGTTACAAGTTTTGAGCGAAGGGCATATTAAAATTTTAGGATTGTCAATTCTTTTGGCTAAAGCAGTGCATGACAATCTGAATTTTATTATATTTGACGATATTGTAAATGCCATTGATGACGATCATAGAAATGGTGTGGCAGATTTATTGATGAATAATGCCGACTTTGCAAATACACAGATTATATTGTCTACACATGGGGAACAATTCATTTTTAAATTGCAAGATAAGTTGGGTTTACAGAGAGTAAAGGATAGTGCAATAGTGTATAAATTTATGCCGACAGATTCATTAGAAGAACGAGGGGTGATAGTGGAATATTCTGATTCAAAAATGCCATTGATGGCAGCGGAAGATAAGTACAATAAAAATGAAACAAAAGATGCCGCTTCAAAATGTCGCCAGGCAATGGAAAGCATTGCGTATAATCTGTGGAATTTAATCGCCAAATCTTCAAATGCGATGATATCTGTAGGAATGAGAAGTCCTAAAAGTTTACCGGATTTAAGCTCTATAGTTGATGCGCTGATTAAGAAAACTGCTAAGATAAAAGGTATGGAAGATATTAGCATAGAATTAAAAAGTCTTAAAAAACCTGAAAATTGGCGTATTCTGAATAAAGGGACGCATGTTGAAGATGAACAAAAGGAATTTGAACGTGCTGATGTAAAGTGTGTTTATGATCATTTGTTTAAGTTAGATAATTTAATTAGAAATATAAAAATTGCAAATGTTGCCGAGATAAAATAAAATTCAAGAAATAGGTAATTATCAAATAAAGGCTCACATTGTGATGATGGGAAATGTGTATAATACTATGTTTTAAGCACGCATATACGCAATTTGAAGATATGTGTATAAGGAGTTGAATCATGGTGTTGGCATATAAGCAATGGATTGAAATGTATGTTGAAAACATAGATTAGGACATAGGGATTATTAAAAATAATATTGTAAAACTTCTTAGTCTAATCAAAAAATGAAAGTATTTGAAAGATTTTGTGGTAATAGTAAAATTTTTGTATAAGGTGGTGCGGTATGCCATATTTTGAATATAACCAAACTGTAAAAGATGTTGAATATTACGAAATACTTGAAAATCTCATAGACCGTTGGGAATATGAAATTGTAGAGTTTAAGGAAGCAAAAAGCAGCTATGACACAGACAAAATAGGTAGATATTTTTCTGCAATCAGTAACGAAGCAAATTTGCATCAACAGCAATATGGCTGGCTTGTTTTTGGTGTCGGTGAGGAGCAGGGGACTAAGACGAAAAAGATTGTAGGAACAGCATATAAGCAAGGTGATAATAGTCTGTTAGAGCGTTTCAAATATGAAATATCCAGAGATACAACTAACGGAATGACATTCTACGATATTATTGAGATATTTCCTGTTGTGAATGGCAAAGAGTATAGAGTGCTTATGTTCAAAATTCCGGCAGCAGCAACGGGCATACCGACTGACTGGAAGACAAATTATTATGAACGTGCAGGAGAGAGCCTTGTGCCGTTAAAGCAATATAAAATAGATGCGATACGTTCACAGGAACGCAGAGACTGGTCAAAGCAAGTTTTGGAACAGGCAGGAATAGAGCACTTAGATAAGGGTGCGATTGCTTTAGCAAGAGAGAAGTACAAGGAAAAAATGGATCAAGAGCACATTTCTGAGGAAGTGGATACCATGAGTGATGAGCAGTTTTTAACAAAGTTGAAACTCATGATAAATGGAAAAATCACGCACGCAGGAATGCTTTTATTAGGCAATTCAGATTATGATTATATATTTCAGTCTGCGCCGAGTATTATGTGGAGATTATACGGTGCTGACAATATGGATAGGGATTATGCGATTTTCAAAATTCCATTTATCAATGTGGTAGACAAGGTGTTTGAGAAGGTAAGGAATCTGACTTACAGATATATGCCGAATCAGATGACATTGTTTCCAATGGAAACGGAGCAATATGATAGTTGGCTGATGCGAGAGTTGCTGAATAATTGTATTGCGCATACTAATTATCAACTCGGTGGCAGAATCTATGTTGATGAATTTGAGGATAAGCTTAAATTTAGTAATCCGGGTGATTTTATTCCGCAGAAAATTGAAAATGTTTTAGAAGTAAGTTACCAACCGCCATTTTATAGGAATAAACTTTTAGCAGATACAATGATGTCATTTCATATGATAGAAACTGCGTCGTTTGGTATCCGTCGAGCATACAACATTCAGAAAGCAAAATATTTTCCCATGCCAGATTATGATGTTACTTCTGGGACACATGTTGAAGTTACGATATATGGGAAGACTTTGAATGATAGCTATATGCATATATTGTATGATCATCCGAATTTAGATATACAGACGGTGTTTTTGCTTGATCGAATACAGAAAGGTTTACCTATTGAAAGGGAAGATGTTGACAAACTGCGTAGTCAGAAACTTGTAGAGGGGAGGCTGTCGAGTCTGTATTTGTCGGCATCAGCGGCGCAAAGCATTGATGAAAGTGCTGCTTATATCAAAAACAAAGGGTTTGATGATAAGTATTATAAAGATTTGATTGTTGAGTATTTGAAACAGTATGGAAAGGCCAAAAAGAAAGATATTCGGGAATTGCTTTGGGATAAGCTGCCGGATGCGTTGTCAGATGCTCAAAAAGAGCATAAAGTAAGTAATTTATTAGCGGCGTTAAAGAAAGCCAGTATTATTAACACGGATTCATCAAATCAACAACGCTCGTATTGGGTATTGAAATAATATCTTGAATAACCTTGGATAAATTTATTCAAGGTTTATTCAAGGTTTATTCGAGGTTATCCAAGATTTACTCAAGCTCATGATTCTAAAATTTTTAAAAACCACAAAAATACACGGATATTGTGGCTTATATAAGTAAAAACAGTTCCCATTTTATTAGGGTTTGCGATGTATCATATTCCATCGTAGCAACATGAGGGTGGGAGAACGATTGGCTCTGGTAGGCTTGCTCATATCATTGAATAAGCAATAAAAAGCTAGATTTTATGGGGATTTTCGAGAAATCGGGAAGCCCTTTTTGAAATTTTGAAACAATAAAAAAGTGTAAAGCGGTGTCGAAAGTCTAGAAGTGAAAAATTATTGATAATAGTCAGAAAAATAATCAATGGAAGTAGTAGCCCGACTTGCAAAAAATCTTGACACCATTCCCCTTAAAGATTACCATTATATTATGCTTAAAAAAGCCATAAACGAAATACTAAGCCATGACGAATAGGTAGTTCTGACTGGTTTGCACATTTTTCTATATGGAAAATACATTATTATGGCAGGTGCGTAACAAGCGTTATGGGAGTGAGAGTATGACGGAGACAGAAATTGAGATTCAGAACAGACAGTATATTAAAATGACGGAAACGCCGGTAGAGAAGTTAGTGGCAACGCTGGCAGTACCTACGGTGCTCAGTATGCTGATTACCAACATATATAATCTGGTGGATACGGCTTTTGTGGGAACGCTCGGCAACAGCGCCAGCGGCGCGGTAGGCGTGGTCTTTGGCTTTATGTCCATTTTGCAGGCGGTGGCTTTTATGTGCGGACAGGGAGCGGGCAGCGTGATGTCCCGCAGTCTGGGGCATAAGGATGAGAAAAGAGCTACCCGGTATACGTCCACCGGATTTTTTATGTCGCTGATTTTGGGGGCGCTGATTGGCGTATTCAGCTTGATTTTTCTGAATCCGCTGGTGTATGCGTTAGGCAGTACGGAGACGATTGCGCCCTATGCGAAAACCTATATTTTCTGGATTATATTGGCAGCGCCTTTTATGTCCGCCAGCCTGACGATGAATAACCTGCTGCGGTACGAGGGGCGGGCAAAGCTCGGTATGTTAGGGCTGATGACAGGCGGCGTGCTGAATATTGCGGGGGACGCTCTCTTAATCTTCGGACTGCATTTAGGCGTGGAGGGCGCGGGGATATCCACTGCGGTTTCCCAGTTTATCAGTTTTTTGATTCTGTTATATATGTTTTTGTCCGGCAGAACCCAGACGAAAATCAGAATTTCCTGTGTGGACTGGCAGCTTAGAACCCTGGGCAATGTGACGGCTACCGGATTTCCCAGCCTACTGCGCCAGGCGCTTAATAGTGTGGCGACGATTATGTTAAATTCCCATGCGGCTGTATACGGAGATGCGGCTGTGGCTGCCATGAGCATTGTGTCCCGGATCAGTTTCTTTATGATGGCCCTTGCTATTGGAATCGGTCAGGGCTTCCAGCCGGTCAGCAGTTTTAATTATGGCGCAGGAAAATATGAACGCGTGAAAAAAGCATTTTGGTTTACCTTTGCGCTTTCCGAAGTACTCTTAATCGTTACTGTAATACCGGTCTATATCTATGCGGAGCCTGTGGTCCGTCTGTTTCGGGACGATGGGGAGGTGGTAGGCCTTGCCCTGCGGGCGTTAAGGCTTCAGTTAATCACATTAACTGCTGTCCCCCTTACCATGGTTACGGAAATGGGCTTCCAGAGTACAGGACAGCGGGTAATGGCCATTGCGGCTTCCTCCATGAGAAGCGGCGTAGTCTTTATCCCTGTACTTCTCCTATTGGCAAATCTCAGGGGAATGGCGGGGATTCAGGAGGCCCAGCCGTTAGCCTTTGTGATTACCTTCTTTATTTCCCTGTTTCTGAGTCGGAGTTTTTTAAAGCGAGTGAGCAGAAGGGACGAAAATTAGAATTTATTTAGGCAAATAGGTGTTTATGGAGGAAAATATGAGAATAGAACATATTGCGCTATATGTGAAAGATTTGGAAGCTGCCAGAGATTTCTTTGTCACTTACCTTGGAGGTCATTCCAATGATGGCTATCACAACACATCTACAGACTTCCGGTCTTTTTTCATCAGCTTCGATGATGGAGCAAGACTGGAAATAATGACAAAGCCAGAAATGGTAGATGCTGGGAAAACATTGAATCGTACCGGTTATGCACATGTTGCTTTTTCTGTCGGTAACAAAAAGCGTGTTGATGAATTGACGAACAGGTTGAGAGCAGATGGTTTTTCAGTTATAAGCGGTCCTAGAACAACGGGGGATGGATATTACGAGAGCTGTATAGTTGCGATAGAAGGGAACCAAATTGAGATAACAGTATGAATAATTCCCATTGTCAGGAAATTGTTTGGCTTGAACGGCATCGTCGCAAGCTGAATTACATAAAGCATTGTGATATATTATAAAAAATACTTGGAGGTATGATAACATGTCTTATGAAAATTTGGTATGCCGCTCAATTATAAGAATTGCAGATAATCATAAAGTAACTGTTGTGGGCATAGATGGATTGGGAGGCGCTGGCAAAAGCACAATTTCTGAAAAAATCTGCAAAAAACTTGAGAGTTATAAATTCAATATTATTTTACTGCATATTGATGATTTTATTACCATGCGAGAGGTTAGATATAATACATCATATCCCGAGTGGCAATGTTATTATGATTTGCAATGGAGATATAAATACTTTGTTGAGACTATCAATAAAATCAAAAATGGCACTACAAAAAATCAGCTTGAAATAGAATTATATGATAAAGATAATGATAATTACTATAAGAAATCTTATGATGTAACAGAGCACACAGTAGTCATTGTTGAAGGGATATTTTTGCAAAGAAAGGAATTGAAGGGAATATTTGATTTTATGGTTTATATTGATATTCCTGAAACCGTCAGATTAGAAAGAGTATTAAAACGTGATACATATATAGGTAACGAACAGCAAATAGTTGATAAGTACCAAAATAGATACTTTCCTGCCGAACACAAGTATTTTAGTGAGTATCAGCCTAATAAGTCAGCAGATTATGTTATAGGGGAGCAAAATGGAGATTGAATCCATACAACAGTTGTGCTCCATACTTCTTACTTGAACACGAAGATTGTAAATTGTATGCTGAAAATACATTATAGTTTTCTTAATTTGGAATACAAATGTGTTATTCCATAAATTATTTAAATAAGCTAAGTGTATGATAGGTTTTCCTCGTAAGAATTGGTAGTTTTAAGTAACAAAATGTCAAATATCGTCATAGCTTATAGCAATAAGATAATTTTCCGGCCATGATAAATAATGAAGGTAGACATTGCTATCATGCTGTGGGAGAGAGGGAATGAATGTGAAAGGCAAAAAGCAGGAAAAAAGCAGCGGTGTAAAACGGCTTGCTTTTTTGATTTTGCTGATTTTCTTACTGCTTGGCATTGTGACGTGCAGCAGACTGACGGAAAAACGGAACAAGGACGGATACGGGGAAAATCCTGCTTCATCTGAAAAGGCAGGGGGCGTAGAACTGGTAATTGATCCGAATGAGAATAACGGCCTGCCGTCCGGAACGGAGCAGGATTTGGAACAGGGCGTGGTAATTGCCGGCCGGGACTCTATGATTTTTTCTGCAAACACAAAGGAGCAAGAGGTTAGTTTTGTGAATCCGGAAGAAAACGCGCAGATGTATTATCTGACTTTTGAACTCAGGCTGTACGATAGCAAGGGGCAGGATTACGAGGTTTTGTACACATCGGGCCTTGTTGAACCGGGGAAAAGCATTAACCGCATTACCCTTTCCCGCCAGCTTGACAAAGGGGAGTATGACGCAGTGATTCATGTGCAGCCTTATCGCATGAATGAGGAAAAGACATTTACCAATAATGCGGATATGAGAATCAGGCTGCTGGTCGATTAAATGAAACAGGATATGAATGGAGTTTGTTTAAGAGGGGATAGAAGTGAAAAAATGGGTATTTGTTATTTTGATTGTATTCCTCACGCTTAGCAGCTTAACGGTTTCGCTGGCGTCAGGGGAAACGATAACGCAGGATTCCAAAGAAAACAGCGGAAATATTACGGTAGACTATAATGCGGGAGTGACCTATACCGTAACCATTCCTGCCAGCGTAACCTTTTCAGATGCGGAAAAACAGGTGGAGCGGTCACTTCAGGTAAGCGATGTGGTACTCGATGAGGGCACTGCCCTGAATGTGAACCTGGCAAGCCGCAATGATTTTAAGATGATGAACGGCGACGGGTATATTGCATACCGGCTGATGATTAACTATAATGATGTTCCTGAGGGAAATAACCATATAATATTGACTGTTCCAGCCGGAGAAAGTACGGGCTGGGCAATTCTCAAATTTGCCACCGATCTGCAAAAGGATCATATTCTGTATGCGGGAGATTACACTGACACGCTTACCTTTACCGTTTCTATTGATTGAGTTATCACTTATTTCTTTACTTTCCTGATAAACCTGTTATAATATAATTATTGTTATATAACAAGAATTATAAAAAGAAGGGAAAACTATGCCGCCAAAACCTAAAATCACAAAAGATATGGTCATTGACGCTGCCTTTGAGGTTGCTCGTGAAACAGGCGCGGAAAATATTAACGCAAGAACAGTCGCAAAAAAGTTGAAATGTTCTACGCAGCCGATTATGTATCACTTTGCAACGATTGAGGAGTTGAAAAAAGCTGCTTATGCAAAAGCAGACGGTTATCATTCCGAATACCTGATGAATATTGAAAGCCCGCAGGAAGGCGTTATGCTCGGAATCGGGTTGAATTATATCCGCTTCGCCATTGAGGAACCGCATTTGTTCCGTTTCCTTTTTCAATCAAACTTCTTTACCGGAACGACTTTGCTTGAAATGATAGATGCCGAAGAGCTTGCCCCTGTTCTTTTAGCAATGCAGGGAGCAGTTGGAGGAAGTATAGAGCAGGTAAAAGAAATCTTTATCACAGTTTTTTTATTTGCTCATGGATATGCGAGTATCATCGCTAACAACTCATTGAAATACGACGAGGAGCTTATCAAATCCCATTTGGAGCGGGCATATAGGGGCGCATTGGCAGTACAGGAGGAAATGGAATGAAAAACCAGAAAGTTATTGAGAAGAACAAAAAGAGTGTTGTCCTAACGATTATCGGTGTGGCAATAATGATATTATTGACGGCAACAAAAGTTGTGCCATCCTCGAAAATAGCAGGGTATTCCGTATTTGTGGGGATTGCATTTTTCTTTATTACGGAAGCTGTCAGTAAAGCAGAGGATTCCGAATCGGGTTTGCGTTTTCATACTATTGTGGAGGATTTTAAAAAGCCGGGTGTGATTGTCTGGGCGCTGCTGCCAAGTGTGAGTGGTATTGTATCGCTTGTTGTTGGAAATCTGATTTTCGGCGGAGAGAATGTTTCCCATCTAATGGAAAGGACAAGTTCTGTGGGACTGTCTTTTGATAAAATTGCGCTGCTGACAGGTCAGGTTATCATTGCGGCATTTGGCGAGGAGATTGCGTATAGAGGCTTTTTCTTTGGGAAAACCTCAAAAATATTTCCGATTTGGCTCTGCGCGGTTGTTTCATCGGCTGTTTTTGCAGCGGGGCATATTGCCGCAGGCAACATAGGAGTTGTGCTTTATGATGTTGCCGGTGTATTCATCGACAGTTTGATTTTCTCGGTGATTTATCATAAATCGGGTAATTGCGTTATCAGCACCCTTTCACACATTCTTGGAAACGTAATATCCCTTGTCGCTGTGTTTGCGTTCTTTTAAGCTGGGATAAATGATATAATAAGAGCCGACGACTTTATGAGAACTTCATAGACCGTCGGCTCTTGTCATAATGATGCCCTTATGTAATATTCATTATGACTATAATATGCATATTCTCTGAAAAAGGATACGGATTAATCTATGGAATCGAAATCCGCATCGTCGTGGTCGTCGTCCATATATTCCCGGTTGGTAACCCGTTTGGCGTCGCGCTGGGCCTCTACTAACTGGGACAACTGTTCTTTGACTTCCTTTGAATTTTTCACGCTGACAATATCAAAGTCCTTCATAGTCTTGTCGGCGGAGCAGCAGTGAATGGTTCCTACGCCAAAAATCCGCTGCCATATGCTCCTGCTTAGGGACACGTCCATAATGCGGTAAAGCCGCACCTCGTCCTCCCGCTTATTCAGAAATCCCTGCTCGATAAAAAGCCGGTCTTCTGAAAGCATATACTTGGTAAAGGATAACGGCAGTCCAAACAGAGTTCTCTTTCGGTCATTCCATACATATTCCATGTTCATATCCTCCTGTTATCTGCGGCTCCCAATATCGGGAAGCCTTTTACTATTAGTAATATATTACCTATTTTAACAAAAATTTCTGATTTGTATAGTACCATTTTTTGGCGTGAAAGGTTGCGCCGCTTTAAAAATAAGGTTATAATGAATAAATATTCTATACGTAATAAGCAAATGAAGAACAGGAGTTGGGAATTTGAGAAGGATAAAGAGAGTAATTTCAGGTATATTGGTAGCTGTCATGCTGGTGGGTTCTGGTTATCCTGTACAGGCAATAGGAGTGGCGGATACATTACAAAGGGTTGGAACCGGGCAGCAGGCAACGTCTGAGCAGCAGTCCGGCGAACCGGGAACAACGACTGAAGGACAGTCCACTGAGCAGGAAACAACGGCAGAACAGCCAACAACGACAGAGCAGCCAACAACGACAGAGCAAGAAACAACGGCAGAGCAGCCAACAACGGCAGAGCAGCCAACAACGGCAGAGCAACAAGCAACGACTGAACAACAGGCAACCACCGAGCAACAGACAACGACGGAGCAGCAATCCAGCGAGCAGGAGGCAACAACGGAACAGCAGACAGCGCAGATTGATGAAACCCAGTATATGCAATCACAATTATCTCCGGCCACCGCAAGAGTGATTGTTCTCGATCCCGGCCACTGCAAACGGCATCCGGGCGCAAGCGCGAATGGACTGCGGGAGGAAAGAGTGGTTTATGATATTGCTGCGGCATGTCAGGACAAGCTGAACCAATATGGGGATGTGACCGTGTATATAACGCGTGATGCAGATAGCTGCTGCGCAGAGTTAGGCCTTGGAGAATGTCTGATTGCCCGCAATAATTATGCCAAAATGTTAAATGCAGATTTTCTGGTGAGCATGCATATCAATGCGGGGAGATCTACAGGGGCTAATCTGCTGGTGGCATATAAATCCGGTTATCATGACAGGATACGGCAGGAAACCCAGGCGTTTGGCAGGGTTGCATTAAAAGAGTTAAGTAAGCTGGGTATTGCCAACAGAGGATTTTTGCTGCGCAAATCCGGTACGGGCAACCGTTATGCGAATGGAAAACTGGCAGATTATTACTCTATTGTGCGCAACGGCGTGGTGCAGAATATCCCTAGTGTGATTATTGAGCATGGCTATGTAACCAGCGCTTCTGACTGCAGCAAATTTTTTAACACGGCTGCCAAAAGGAAGAAAGTGGGACAGGCAGATGCAAATGCGATTATCTCCTATTATAATTTGTCACAACCGGTTATAAAGGGAACATTAAACAAACAAAATGGTTCTACCTGCTATATTGCGGAGGATGGAAGAAAGGTTATTGGCTGGGTAAAATACGAGGGCAATTGGTATTATTTTGATACGCAGGGAAATATGGTAACCGGATTTCTGATGCAGGGAGAAGATACATTTTATCTGCATCCAACTACCGGTAAGCTGATAACCGGCGCTTTTCAGGTCGGAAAAGATTCTTATCTGGCTAAAGGAAATGGAACGCTGGCAAAGAATGAAATTTATGGGGACGGCATTCATTTGTATTTATTCCAGCAGTCCGGACAGCAGGCGAAAAAGGGACTGTATACGTTAGACGGGGCCAATTATTATGTGGGTAAGAAGAATTATCTTGTTACCGGAGCGCAGAAGGTCAATGGCAAATATTATCTGTTTGATCCGGAGAGCGCGCGTATGCTGTACGGCTCCCGGAAGTACAAGGGAAAATATTATTACCTTGATCCAGAAACCGGCGTCATGGCAAGAAATAAGATTGTAACCATAGGTAAAAAGCAGTATTATTTTGCCTCTAACGGCGCGCGAAAGACCGGATTTGTGAAATATAAGGGCAGCAAATACTATTTTAACCCGAAGAACGGAGCCATGGTTAAGGGCTGGAAGAAGATTAACAAAAATTATTATTATTTTGACAAGACCAGCGGAAAAATGAAGAAAAATAAGTGGATTGGCAAATATTATGTGAATTCAAAAGGGATTCGCACAAAAAAACGATAGTCATAAGAAATCATAGACTTAGGTCTTGTTAAAATTGTTTATTTTTGGTAGAATAATTACCGAATTGACAAAAGGAGGAGACAAAGCATGGCTAGGAAATTAGACTTTGATAAAGAAGCCTTTAAGAAGGAAGTCATTAATAATGTAAAGACTCTTTATCGCAAGACCATTGATGATGCAACGCAGCAGCAGGTATTTCAGGCTGTTTCATATGCAATCAAGGATACGATTATTGACCAGTGGATTGCAACCCATAAGGAATATGAGAAAAGGAATGCCAAGACAGTATATTATCTGTCCATGGAATTTTTGATGGGAAGGGCGTTAGGCAACAACCTGATTAATCTGACCTGCTATAGCGAAGTAAAAGAGGCGTTGGATGAATTGGGCTTTGACCTGAACGTAATCGAGGACCAGGAGCCGGATGCCGCTCTCGGTAACGGCGGTCTGGGAAGACTGGCAGCCTGTTTCTTAGATTCTCTGGCTACCTTGGGCTACCCGGCATACGGTTGTGGTATCCGCTACCGTTACGGTATGTTTAAGCAGAAGATTGAAGACGGTTATCAGATTGAAAAGCCGGATGACTGGTTGAAGGATGGCAATCCTTTTGAGGTTCGCCGTTCAGAGTACGCCTGTGAGGTTAAATTTGGCGGTCATGTCAAGGTAGAATATAAGGATGGCAAGAACCAGTTTATACAGGAAGGATATTCATCTATCCGCGCAGTACCGTATGACCTTCCGATTATCGGATATGGCAATCATGTGGTAAATACATTGAGAATCTGGGATGCAGAGGCAATTCAGGACTTTAATCTGGATTCCTTTGATAAAGGAGAATACCAGAAGGCGGTGGAGCAGCAGAATTTGGCAAGAACCATTGTTGAGGTCCTTTATCCGAATGATAACCATTATGCAGGTAAGGAATTAAGATTAAAGCAGCAGTATTTCTTTATTTCCGCTTCCATTCAGACTGCATTGAATAAATTTAAAGAGAATAACAAGGATTTACACGACCTGCCGAAGAAGGTAACCTTCCAGTTAAATGATACCCACCCGACAGTAACCGTTGCAGAGTTGATGCGTCTGTTGGTGGATGAGGAAGGCTTAGAGTGGGATGAAGCGTGGGATATTACCTGCCATACCTGTGCTTACACCAACCATACAATTATGGCGGAGGCTTTGGAGAAATGGCCGATTGAGCTGTTCTCAAGACTTCTTCCCCGTGTATATCAGATTATCGAGGAGATTGACAGAAGATATGTCAATGAAATCCGTGAGAAATATCCGAATAATCCGGAAAAGGTTAAGAGCATGGCGATTCTTTATGACGGCCAGGTTAAGATGGCGCATCTTGCCATTGCCGGTTCCTTCTCTGTCAACGGTGTAGCGCAGCTTCACACTGAGATTTTGAAGAAACGCGAGCTTAAGGATTTCTACGAGATGAGACCGGAGCAGTTCAATAACAAGACCAATGGTATTACCCAGAGACGGTTCCTGTTACATGGAAATCCGCTGCTGGCAGACTGGATTACTTCCAAGATTGGCGACGAGTGGATTACAGACCTTCCGCATCTGGCCAAACTGAAAGTCTATGTGGATGATGAAAAATGCCAGCAGGAGTTTATGAATATCAAATACCAGAATAAGGTTCGTCTGGCAGCCTATATCAAGCAGCATAACGGCGTTGAGGTAGATCCCCGTTCTATTTTTGATGTACAGGTTAAGCGTCTTCACGAGTACAAGAGACAGCTTTTGAATATTCTTCATGTTATGTATCTGTACAATGAGATTAAGGAGCATCCGGAGATGGATATCGTGCCGAGAACCTTTATCTTTGGCGCTAAAGCGGCAGCAGGTTATAAGCGGGCGAAGCTGACAATTAAGCTGATTAACTCCGTTGCAGATGTGATTAACAATGACGAGTCAATTAAGGGCAAGATTAAGGTGGTATTTATCGAGAATTACCGGGTATCCAATGCGGAGCTGATTTTTGCTGCGGCAGATGTTTCCGAGCAGATTTCCACTGCTTCCAGAGAGGCTTCCGGTACCGGTAACATGAAGTTTATGTTAAATGGCGCACCGACGTTAGGAACCATGGACGGAGCTAACGTGGAGATTGTAGAGGAAGTTGGCGAGGAGAACGCCTTCATCTTTGGTTTATCCGCAGACGAGGTTATGGCCTATGAGCGGGATAAGAATTACCATCCGGAGGATATCTTTAACAGCAATGCCAATGTCCGCAAGGTGCTGACACAGTTAATCAATGGAACCTTTAATGATGATACCGAGATATTCAGAGATATCTATGATTCTCTGATTAAGGAAGATGTATACTTTACCTTGAAGGATTTTGATTCTTATTGCGAGGCACATAAGAAAGTAGATGAGGCGTACCGTGATGAGAAGGGCTGGGCGAAGATGGCTATGCTGAATACGGCCTGCGCCGGTAAGTTCTCCTCAGACAGAACCATTGAACAGTATGCACAGGAGATCTGGCATCTGGAAAAGGTTGAGGTGACTATGCCTAAGACAACTAAGAAATCCGGCAAGTAACAGCGGTTTTACAACGAAATATAAGGACTATTTCAGACCTCTCCCACATAGAATAGTGGGAGAGGTTTTTTTATGAAAAAAATAATTGTTTTTTTATTGATTATGATAATGGTTCCCCTGTCGTTGATAACAATAACAGGGCTTTTCAGTGACAGGGCCGGACTTGGACGGGGCGGGTATACTCTGGAAAGCCGCCTGTTGGGAAAAGAGATACAGATTGAAACAGAGGGACTATATAAAAGCATAGATGTGGAGGAGTATGTATTAGGTGTGCTGGCAGGGACCATTTCTGCCGACTATGATATAGAGGCGTTAAAGGTGCAGGCAATTTTAGTCCGCACCAATGTGCTGAAGGAAATGCAGGAGAAAAACACGACGGATGCGGCTGACCTTTCCTACCATTATCTGACCATGGAAGAGCGGATTGTCCTCTGGGGAGAGCAGAATTACGAAAAATATGAGGATTATTTTGAGCGGGCGGTAGTAGATACGGCAGGTAAGGTAATTAAGCAGGAGGATTCCCTGATTATGGCGCTTTACCATGAGGTCAGTATTGGAAAGACGGCCAGCGCCAAGGAGATTCTCGGCGAGGAGGTTTCCTATCTGCAATCGGTGGACAGCAGCCTGGATGTGGAAGCAAAGAATTATATGAATCTGGTGGTGTATACATGGAAGGAATTAGGACAGATGCTTAATAAAGCCACACAGGAAAATACAGCAGCAGAGGGGCAGACAACGGAAGGACAGACAGCGCAGGAACAGACGGGAGAAGTAGCGCCGGATCCCGCGCAGGAACAGGCGGGAGGAGCAGTGCCGAACCCCGCGCAGGAAAGCGACGGGCAAAAAATCCCGATCACGGTAGAGGAGAGTACAGAAAACGGTTTTGTAAAGAAGGTTTCCGTCAACGGAACCGGTTATACCGGGGAAGAAGCTATGGAACTGTTTTCGTTGGCATCCATGAATTTCTATGTGGAGGAGGTCGAGGGAGGAATCCGCTTTGTCTGTCTCGGAAAAGGAAATTGTCTGGGGCTTTCCCAGTATGGGGCTAACCGCATGGCTTTAGACGGGAAAAAAGCGGAGGAAATCATAAAATATTATTATCAGGGGGTAAGTGTCGTTGACTTTAGCTCCTGACTGTGGCAGCAGCCGGTTTCCGGTTATTGCAGTTGTTGACAGTTAGATAATTTTATGGAATAATTGTTATGTTATCCGTATAGTTGACATAATCATTCATTGTATAATAGAAGGGTGTGCAATATGAAACATACATCATTTCTGTCAGATATCCTGTTTATGGCTGTGGTCAGTATCGTTCTGATTGTGGCGGCCGGACAGTTGGACGGCAGGGTAGTCATGACAGGATACCAGAAGGGCGCCAGGGATTTGGGCGAGTATACGGGTTCTGTTATCCGGGATGGCGGGACAAGCGGTAATGAAGTGCTGCCGGAGACGGTATTTTATAATGGAACCAATTTAAAAGATAACGGCCTGCCTTACTGCATTAAGGTCAATAAGACCTGCAATGTGGTGACAGTTTATGCAGTGGGGGCCGATGGTTATTACAGTGAGCCGGTGAAAGCCATGATTTGTTCTGTAGGCGAGGGAAATAACACGCCTGACGGCATTTTTAATCTGGGTGACAGAGAGGAATGGCTTGCCTTGGAGGATGGAGTATTTGGGCAGTATGCGACGGTAATCGAGGGGAGTATTCTGTTCCATTCCGTTCCTTATTTTACGGAAAATAAAGGCGATCTGGAGATAGAAGAATATAATAAATTAGGGCAGAGCGTGTCGGCAGGCTGCGTTCGCCTTTCGGTCATTGATGCGAAGTGGATTTACGATAATTGCAGCCAGGACACTTATGTGGAGATTTTTGAAAGCGAATATGAAGGGCCTATGGGAAAGCCGGTAGCGGCAGTTATAAGCAGCGGCGGCCAGGAGGGCAACTGGGACCCAACCGATCCGGACCGGGACAACCCATATATGGGAAATATTCCTGTAATTTTAGGCGCTTATGACAGGGAGATAGAAAGGTATTCTGATTTTGACGAAACGGCGGGGATCACGGCTTTAGATTCTACCGGTAAGGATGTAACGAATTACATGAATGTAGATGGGGAAGTGGATGTAAATACCTGTGGGACCTATAAAGTTACCTATTCGGTAACAGATGAGACAAACATTACCGGAACTGCCACAGCGAATATCATAGTAAAGGATGAGCAGCCACCGGTGTTGTATGTGGATCAGAAGATTACCAGAATAGGCGCATATGAGGCTTCTACTGCTGAGGAACTCCATGAATTGCTGCTTGAAAATGTATTGGCGTTTGACGGCACTATGGAATTGGAGAGTGATGCGATTACCGTAGATTATTCTGAGATATTGGAAAAAGGGTATGGGAAATGCCATGTCAAATATTGCGCTAAGGATTCGGAGGGCAATGCATCTGAGGTGGTGGTATTGTCAGTGGATGTGGATATGGAACCGCCTGTACTGGAACTCAAAAATAAGCAGCAGGGACCTGTTCATGTATCAAAAATGTTAAGCGATGAATATCTTTTAAGTCTGGTGGAGGCGACGGATAACAGCGGGAAGGTTGACGTTACCGTAAGCCGCCCATTAACTTATACAGAAGGACAACCGTATATTGTAATATACTGCGCTGCTGATGAATTTGGCAATGTAACCACGTTAAGCGTTACCTATCAGCTAAAAAATTAAAAATGAGAATGAAAAAATTGAATTGATTTTGAATAATTCATTTCCTCTGTGGCAAACCTAACTGTAGAGGTGATGAATAATGAATAGTCGTGATAATAATTTGTTACAAAAGATTAAGGACAATGCATTTTATGTGGCATTGGGCGTAGGACTTTTAGCAGTGCTGGCTGTAGTCGGGGTATATACGGCCCGGCGGGACGGGGACCAGCTTGCCAGCAATGATGTGGATTTGAACAGGGCTTCCGATTATTCTGCAATTACCACAGAAGAGCAAAGGGTAGAGGAAACCAACGGAAGAACCGCGAACCAGACAGGAACAGAAAAGAGAACCACAGTAACGACTACGGAAAAGATAACGACAGAGGAAAAGACAGAAGAAAAAACGACAGAAGCGGATACGGAGGAGCAGGCAACGACAGAGGCAGTTACAGAAGAACAGCAGCAGATTCCGGTTACTGCAGACGCCGGCGAACTGAATTTTACCAGTGAAAAGACCATAAGTTGGCCGGTAAACGGGGAAGTCATCTTACCCTACAGCATGGAAACAACGGTGTATTTTAAGACGCTCAATCAGTATCAGTGCAATCCGGGTATGCTGATTGCGGCGGGCAATGGCACTACGGTAAAGAATGCATTTCTTGGAAAAGTCACAAAGGTAACCAGCGATAATATGTACGGCAATATGGTGACACTCTATATTGGCAACGATTACAGCATTGTCTATGGACAGCTTGATACAATCTATGTCAAGGAGGGGGATTTTGTCAGGGCCGGTGAATCCATCGGAACCATTGGCAATCCTACAGACAGTTTTGCCGAGGAAGGCAGCCACCTGTTCTTCCAGATGTTACAGGGTGAAGAGGCAATCGATCCATTACTTTTTATTGAGTAGAAACAGATTTTTAATGTTGGGTTCCCAACCTATAAGGTTGGGAGCCTTTTTCGTTTGCAGATTATAAAAATACGGGACGAGGCGGAAGAAAGTCTTATGATACAACTATGACACAAGTGGGTGGTATATATAAGTTACAGGCGCATTATAGAATTTTGTGGCACATAAATGTTTTAATCATGTAAAAATAAATGAAAGAGAGTAAGAAGAATGTATAACATTTTGATTGTAGAGGATGATGAAGCAATCGCCAATTTGCTATATGTAGAATTAAAGGATGCCGGATATGATTGCACATGTGCATATGACGGAAAGTGTGCAGCGGACATACTGGAAGAAAAAATGGATTTTGATTTGGTACTGCTCGATATTATGCTGCCGGAAATAGACGGTTATGAATTGCTGGAATACATCAAACCAATGGAAATTCCCGTTATATTTTTAACAGCAAAAGGAGCGTTAAAAGAACGCATACAGGGGCTTAACCTGGGAGCGGATGACTACATTGTAAAGCCGTTTCAGACCGGAGAGGTGATTGCAAGAATGGCGGCAGTGCTTCGCAGATGTGGGAAAAGCATCAATCAGATTACCTTTTCAGATGTCATAGTAGATTTGGAATCCAGAAAGGTTTTACAAAATGGTGTGGAGATTGAACTTACCATGAAAGAATTTGATTTGCTGGTGGATTTGATACAAAACAGAAACATAGTACAGCAACGTGATAAATTATATGAAAAGGTCTGGAAACAACCGTTTATGGGGGATACCAGAACACTGGATACCCATATACAAAGATTAAGGAAAAAGTTAGGATGGGAGAAGTATATCAAAACGGTATTCCGTATAGGGTACCGTTTGGAGGGATAGGATGAAACTTGGGATAAAATTTTTTTGCAGTATTATGTTGTCATTTAGTGTGATTTTTCTGGCAGGCGGATATATTCTGCTTTCCTTTTTTTTGGAAAATGCAATGGAAAGGGAGGTTCAGGCAGCATTAGAACAGTATCAGTATAATAAATTCGTGCTTCAATCGGAACTGATTACAAAAGGGGAATATTGGGATACCGGTGTTACCAAGGGATTCTATAATATCAGTGCAATAAAAGAAGAAATGAATGGTGTTATTGCAGTTTTTTCGGGAGACGATAAGGAAATTTATAATGAATTTGACAAGGATACAGCATTAGAACCATTGCTTTCCAAGACACTACCGGATCAAAGCAACTACCAGTTTGATAAAATAGAAAACAGAACCTATATCATGGTAACGGGAGTTATCAGGTATGATGACACAAAGTGGTATCTGATTACAGGGATTGATGTGGAAAATGTGTTGGAACAACAGAAACAGATTCAGCATAAATTTCTATGGGTATATGTGGCAGCTGTTGTGATTGGGCTGTGCTTAAGCCTGGGCTTGTCCGTCTTTTTTACCAGACCGGTTAATGCGTTGACAAGGGCGGCAAAGCGGATAGCGGACGGAAATTATAGGGAACGGATTCCGGTTTCCAGCCAGGATGAAATTGGTCAGCTTGCCGCAGATTTCAACAGGATGTCGGCTGCTGTTGAGGAAAAGGTGGTGGAGCTTTCTGAAAGTGCCAGAAGAAAGGAAGATTTTGTGGCAAATTTTGCACATGAGCTTAAGACGCCGTTAACCTCTATTATCGGATATGCAGATCGAATGTATCAGAAGGATTTACCGAGAGCAGAGCAGAAACAGGCGGCATGGTATATCTGGAATGAAGGAATGCGCCTGGAATCTTTATCGCATAAACTAATGGATTTGACCTTATTAAATCATCAGGAATTTCTTTTGGAGGAAATGGAAACAGGGCAGTTGTTGGAAGAACTGATAGATGATGTAAAATATTTTACAGAGGAAAAAGGCGTCGCAATTGACGGTTATGCGGAACAAGCATATGTAAGAGTAGAGTATGATTTATTTAAGACATTGTTTTTGAATCTGGTTGATAATGCGATCAAGGCAAATGCCGGGCATATTGCAGTGATTGGCAGATTGGAGTCAGGACTCTATGTTTTTGAGATTGCAGATGATGGGACGGGGATTCCGGCAGATGAGATTAAGCGGATAACAGAGGCCTTTTATATGGTGGATAAATCGCGTTCCAGAAAATTGCATGGCGCCGGTATTGGACTGGCATTGTCACAGCGGATTGCGGAGATTCATGGAGGCACATTGGAATTTGACAGTGACGGCATATCGGGGACAAGCGTCCGCATCCGGTTAAACTGTTGTGATGGAGGGAATGGATGAAAAAAGGAAACAGATATACACTGATTATGGCGGCCCTTTTGTTTCTTGTTGTTTTTGGCGGCTGGTTTCTTATGGACAAGCTGTTAAGTGCAAAGCAGAATCAGATATTAAGCCAAAAAGGACAGGTTGCTATACCATCTGTTATAAATGATGACAAAAATGGAAGTGCAGACATTATGGTATCGGAAAATGATCAGAATGATTTTACGGGAAAGGTATTATCAGAAGAAGAAATTGCCGAAGTGCTGTCTGTCTGGGAGGAAGGCGGGAGACAAATACCGCATGAGCCGTTCGCGGGGCAGATGAGTATGAAACAGGCTATAGATAAAGGATGCCAGTGGATTGCTAACTTGGCAGAAGCGAAGATACTGCCGGATGAAATGCGCACAACTCCCTTTGATAACATAACTGCGAAACTGTTTACCCTGGAAAATGACACAGATATAGAAATGCAGATGCTTAGTATGTGGGAAATTACATATACAAAAAATGATGTAAAGATATACATGAGGATTCATGCATGGAGTGGGGAAATCTGGATGGCAGATATAACTATGGATAAGGAATCTGTAGAATATGAAGAATGTATGGACGAAAGATTGTTAGGTATGGCATTTCCTTCTTTTTCTTGGAGAGACAGCGGTATGTCCGCACATCTTGAAAATGGTATTTATTATGAGATAGGGAAAAATGGAAGTGTGTATATTATGTTACAAAGGTATGGTGAAGTCAGGGACAATCCGCATTTTGGGTTCTGTCTCTGGCTCGAAACAAAGGTAAAAAATAAAAATTGATATTTTGATGAATCTATTTGACACCTTTGACGAAACTATTTGACATCTCCCTGATAGGATAATCTTATATTATCTATCAAGGGAGGTTTTTTTTATGATGAAAAAGAAAAAAATGAGTTTGTTGATATTTTTGTCTGTCTTGGCCTTTGTTATTTGTGGCTGTGCAGATCATTCAGGCAAAAAGGCAAAGTCGGATTCCGGTGCGGAGGATGTTTCCCAAGACAAGGAAATGCAAAATGAGGGACAGGATGGGGACACACCGGAATATACAAAACCGGAAATGAAGGGTGAGCTTAGAATTTCCTGTTTTATAGAGCCAGAATTTTTAGAACCTGCAGCAAAACAATTTATGGAGCAATATCCGGATGTAAAAATAGTCATAAATGGTTACATGGAACAGTCCAATACGCCAAGAGAGGATGAGTATCAGACATCGTTTAACACAGGATTGATGAGCGGGGATGGAGCAGATATCGTTTTCAACAGTTTTCTTCCTGTTACAACATATGGCGAGATGGGAGCATTCGAAGATCTCAGCACATATATTAGTCAGACGCCGGAAATGAATGATGAGAATTATTATATGAATGTATTAAAAGCTGCTCAAAACAAAGATGGAAAAATATACATAATTCCTTATCAGGCATTTATCGAGACTTTTGGCTTTTCAACAGAGCTGTTAAAGGAGCATGAAGATATAGAAAATGCCCTGCGGGGAAAGGAGAATATTTGCTTTTCTGAAGTAATGGATTTTGCAAAGCGGCTGGTAGCGGGGAAAAATCCGGGTGAGAATGTCTTTTTGATTGGCAGCAGGAGTACAGTTCAAATTATACAAGATTTGATAAATGATTCCCGCAACGATTTTATTGAACAGGAGAAAAAAGAGGTACACCTTGATACTGAAAAATACATGGATTTGCTGAATTCCGTTAAAAACATTGTGGATGAAGGCTGGCTTAACATGGACGAATTTGATTTTTACAATACGGAATATTATATAGCTGCGAGTCCAAGTGTTGCTATGGATGCGGCGGCGGCCCAGGTGAATCCACAGTCAAAAATGTCTTATTTTATGCCGTTAGCGGATAAGCAGGGAAATGTAGCAGTCAATGCAAATAACTGTATTGCATTAAACAGTTCATCAGAGCATAAAGAACTGGCGTGGGAATTTATAAAATATCTGCTGTCAGACGAGGTGCAAAGTCTGCCCTCTGTGTCCGGTCTTTCCGTAAACCGCAGGGGATTTGAAAAATCAGTGGAACGTTGGTATAACAGCCACGACATCAGCGGAAGTCTGGAGGATTACCGGAATCTGTTGCAAGGCTGGGTGGAACAGGTAAACACCTGCGATATGCTGGATGGGCCGATTAAGTCTTTACTGGAATTGGAAAATGAAAAATTTTTTAACGGACAGCAGACGGCAGAGGAAACGGCGAAGACATTGCAAAAGCAGATTGAGCAATATCTCAATGAATAGGAGAAATGAAGATGGATAAAGAGAAAATGCAAAGAACAAAGATACATAACTGGAATAAGAAGATTCCTCTGTATATGCTCTGTCTCAGCCTGGTCGGTTTTGTTTCTTTCTATGTCATTCCGTTTGCGGTATCCTTTTATTATTCGGTAGTGGATAATCCCATTACCAAAGAATACTGCGGCATGGGAAATTATATGGAACTCTTTCAAAATCCTTACTTTATGAAAGGGTTAAAAAATACGGGATTCTTTATGGCAGTCAGCATTCCCATCAATATCATTCTTTCTCTGTGTGCGGCGTTGGGACTTCGGGGGATGAAACAACATTCCGGTATGTTTAATCTGATTTTTTTAATCCCACTGGCAATCCCTTCTGCAACGGCTGCTTTTTTTTGGAAGAATTTTTTTGGGCTGCATGGAACGCTGAATAAATTTCTGGCAGTATTTCATGTACCTGATGTGAACTGGCTTGACTGTAAATACAGTATGCTGGTCATGGTACTTATATTTATCTGGAAAAATATAGGATACGATATGACATTGTTTTTAAGCGGGCTTTCCAACATACCAGAGCAGTACTACGAGTATGCGGATGTAGAGGGAGCGGGAAGGTGGTGGAAGTTTAAGAATATTACGCTAATCTACCTGATGCCAACTACATTTGTTGTAATTATCATGACGGTGGTAAATTCCTTTAAGATTTTTAAGGAGATTTACATCATGACAGGCGAATACCCGCCTGACAGCCTGTATGTGTTACAGCATTATATGAATAATATGTTTTTATCACTGAATTACCCAAAGCTTGCCAGCGCAACGTATATCCTGACGTCTGTAATGGTATTATTTGTGGCATGTATCTTTATGGCTGAGAAAAAAATATCAGAAAATCTAATCAGTTAAAGGAGGCCGGAAAAAGTGATGAGTGAAAAAAGGGCAAGGATAAGTTATATATTATTTTGGGTGGCTGCCATTGTCTATCTGGCGCCGTTGGTCGTTACATTAAGCAACTCTTTTATGAGCAGCCGGGAGGTCGAAAAAAATTACAGTACAGCTTCGGAACAATATATTGATATGAATATCATACCGGAAAAAGTGACATTATCCCAGTATTCCAAACTGCTGATAGACAGTCCGGTATACTTGAATATGTTCTGGAACTCGGTAAAGCTGGTAGCGCCGATTGTTTTGGGGCAACTCATTGTGTCTGTCCTGGCGGCATATGCATTTATGGTGATGAGATTCAGAGGAAAAGAGGTGGTATTCCTCCTTTATATTATCGTAATGCTCCTGCCGTTACAAGTTACCCTGATGCCGAATTATATTGTGGCGGACTGGCTGAATATCAAGGAGAGTTATCTGGCAATTATTTTGCCAGCGGTATTCAATCCCTTTGGCGTTTTTTTGCTGAGACAGTATATGAAGAGCATGCCGTTTTCCTATATAGAGGCAGCGCAGGTGGATGGGGCGGGACATGGAAGGATTTTATGGTCTATTATCCTGCCTATGTTAAAGCCCGGTCTGGCCGCATTGGCTATGCTGACCTTGTTGGATTATTGGAATCTTGTGGATCAGGCGGTTATCTTTATACAGGAGGCAGATAAGCAGCCGTTATCTACATTTCTGGCGCAGATCAATAGTGGAGAACTGGGGCTTGCATTTGCAGGTTCCACATTTTATGCAATTCCGGTATTGCTCATATTATTCTATGGACAGGAATTTTTAAAGAAGGGAATTGCAATTACAGGAATGAAATAAAGGTAGTTGCAAAGCGGGTTAAGCGTGTTGTAATTGCCGCTTCAGTAAAAATCGGGAAAGGGAATGAAAAAATGAGTAGGAAAGAAAAAGATAAAGAAGAAAAAGGAAACCGTATTTTTGGCAGGATGTTTATATGGTTTATTGGAATGACGGCAGTGTTGACATTTTTTTCAAAATCACTATATAATTACCGCCTGCCCGTTGTTACTGTCGCATCACCCAAACAGGGGAGGTTGGAAACATCAATCACTGGAAAAAAGGCAGATATTCCCCCTGAAAATGATGATATTTTATATGATACGCTGTTACCGATTGCAGCATTGCGACAGGATGACAAGGGATATTATGTTCTTACCTTACAGGCAGATGACGGCGTATTGGGGAATGGATATAAGGCGGCGAGAGCGGCAGTGGATTTGCTCGATGCGGATAAATTATACTGTGCAGTTGAGGGGCTTCCGGAGGGAGAGCTTGTCATAGTGGAGGCAACAAGTGAAATCTTCGCAGGGGATCATGTATATTATGAAGGCGGGGAAATATATGATGAAAAGGAAGAATAGGTATTAAACTGTAACATATGCATTGTCGTCCGGCACCAAAACAAAAGAAAGTTTGAAATCAGCCTTTAATAATGGCAAATTTTGTTGTATAATAAAGAATATAATTTAAGAAGGATAATTTGCTGAGATTTTCGGTGAAAATGAGGTGAATCAATATGAGTATGAGTGGGGAAATGGGGCTTGCTTACCAGATTATGGATGTGTCAGAACATGCATTGTATGTGGTGGATAAAAATGACTTCCGTATTCTGTATGCAAATCCGAAAGCGAAGGAGATTTTTGGGGACGGCTTAGAGCAGGGAACCTGCTATGGGAATGTGGCGGTGAAACAGCTCCCATGTATTGACTGTCCGTTCGTGGTGTCAAAGGAGGACAAGGAACAGGTTGTGGAACGCTATCTGGATTTCTTTGACCGGAGGGTAAAGGTGAAGGCGAACCCTCTTGTCTGGGAGAATGGACAGGAGGCGGTTTTATTTAAGATATTGGATTCTGACATCTTGTTAGAGGCAAAGTACAGAAACGAGATGCAGGCCAGAAAAGAATATGCGGAGAAGCTGAGACAGTCCGGCGAGTTATACGATACGGTGGTCAGCCAGCTTCGGACAATGGTGTTTGAGTATAATTACAGGGAGCATACCTCGTATACCTCCTTGCTTTTCCGGGAAAAGTTCGGGTTAGACGCCATTGAAAATGTGGATTTTTCTAAAGCTCCGGCAACCAGTGCGCTGATTTATCCGGAGGATATGGATATCTATAAGATGTTATTTGTAAATCGTGAGGATGACTTTCGTGAGGTAACCTGCCGGATGCAGGAGTTAGACGGCAAGGTGGTCTGGTACCGTATTTGTATCCAATTTATCCGGGATGCAGAGGGAAATCCGGTTCGGGCGATCGGAACCCTGAAAAATGAGGACGAGGTTACCCGTTCTCATGAGACATTAAAGTATCAGTCTGAATTTGACACCCTGACGGGAATACCCAATGTGAACCGGTTTTACATAGATGCCAGCAGCCTGATTCGGGAGGATTTAAGCTGTCAGTATGCGGTCATTTCCTTTGATGTGGATAAGTTTAAGCTAATCAACGACCTGTTCAGCATGAATACCGGAGATGAGGTGTTAAAGCATATTGCAAGGTCGCTGCAGGAGATTCTTCCGGCAGGCACCCTTTATTGCAGGGTACACTCTGATGTGTTCTTTATCTGTACGCCCTATACCCGGCGGGGAGACCTGATTAAATTAATTGAGCGGATTAGAAAACGGATATATAAGAATGAATATTCCTTTGATATTAATACTTCTTTTGGTATTTATCTGGTGAAGGATACGGCGGTGCCCATTAACCTGATGTGCGACAGGGCCTCTTTAGCTGCAAGAACCGTAAAGAGCAGTGCAGTGGAGTTCTGTGCCTTTTATGACGAGCAGTACCGGGATGAGATTATCAAAAACACTGAGATTGAGATGGATATGAACCAGGCGTTGGCAGACAGGCAGTTTGTTATGTATCTGCAGCCCAAATATAATCTGGGAACCGGGCGCATCTGCGGCGCAGAGGTGCTGGCCCGCTGGAAACATCCGGTAAAGGGATTGATTCAGCCCAATGATTTTATTCCTCTGTTTGAGCGCAACGGTTTTATCCTTAAGCTGGATCAATATATGTGGGAGCAGGCGTGTAAGACGCTGGTAGACTGGCGGGAGGCAGGGATTGAGACAGTTCCATTGTCTGTCAATATTTCCAGATACCACATCAAAAATAACGACCTGGTGAGGGTATGGAAAAATCTGATTCGCAAATATAATATACCGACCTCCGATTTGACGCTGGAGATTACCGAGACCTTTTTTAATGATTCGGAAGACTTATATATCGTTTTACAGCAGCTTCAGGATATGGGATTCCGTTTAGAGGTCGATGATTTTGGGGCAGGGTATTCTTCCTTGAATATGATTCGGAATGTTCCGGTGAATACCATCAAGATAGATAAGAACTTTTTGGATCAAAAGCTGACTACGGATAAGGGAAAGATTGTGATCAGCCATACCATTGCCATGGCAAAGGATTTACAGCTGAATGTAGTGGCGGAAGGAGTGGAGACCAAAGAACATGTGGATTTCTTAAAGGAAACCCACTGTGATGTGGCGCAGGGCTTCTTTTTCGCAAGGCCGATGCCCTTAGAGGACTTTAACCGGCTGCTGATTGAGGAACGAAGCAGATAGTTGATACGCCTATATAATGGACATTGGTTGCGTATAATCAAGAAAATGAATTTTTTTTACTCTGAAAACTTGACATGGGATAATGCATGTTGTATAGTCTTTTTGGTAGTAAGGTCAGGGGGTTTACCAAAAGGATACGATAACTTGGCCAAGAATATTTCAATAAAGGAGAACAATATTATGCCAGAGAAGATGAAAGAAATAATTGCTGAGCAGCTTAGCATTGATGCCAGTGAGATTGAGTTGACTTCTAATTTTAAGGAGGATTTAGAGGCTGATTCTTTAGACTTATTTGAATTGGTTATGGCTCTTGAGGAAGAGTATGATGTTGAGATCCCTACAGAGGATTTAGAGAAGATCGCAACGGTTGAGGATATTGTTGAGTACTTAAAGGCACATGGCGTTGAACTTTAAGATATGCCTTGGCTGACAGGTGAGATAAGAAATAAGGAACTGTTTCCGGTTGTTGGTAAACAGTTCCTTGTTTTTATGCGTTCCCATTATACAGATATCCCTTACATCTGGTGGCGGACAACCCCATATTCGTCATCTAAACGGAAGAAGGAACAGGTAGTGTTCCTACCCTGAAGGAATTTCACCATATCATCCTCGTCTAAATTAACATCACATTCATAGGATTCCCATTCTTCATCATATATGTAATGAACGCACTGTTCGCATAAATCCATAATAATTCCTTCCCTTCTTGTGACCGCTAGTTTGCGTTTTCGATGTCCACCATGGATTCTAATAAATTCTGAAGTTCATTCTGGTCAAGGGAATATATTTTTGAATCAGAGGCGGTTGGCGCAACCGTTACAGTTGTATTGACGGGTTCTGCGTATTCTAAAGTGCTTAAATTCTGGGAAATGTAGTCATACATAAAATCAGAAGCCACAAGATACAAATCGTCTTGTGTCGGAGTGCGTCCGGCATCCATTTCCTTTTGGGCGTAGTCTTTCAGATAGGCTTCTCCCTCTGCCGATACATCCTTAAATACCATCAGCTTATGAGTTGTGACCGGAACAGTGTATGAGTCGTCGTCATTTTTAGTGGCTTCACCGACCTCGTATTGAAAGCTGTCGTATATATTGATAAATAATTCCCGGAACTTTTCCTTTCGTTCCTCGTCAATATGATAGGCGTCTAAATAGGAAAGCTCCGTATCCATCCGCTGGTCAAACTGCTGTTTTGCGGTTTCTACTGAAGTATTGGTGATTTCCGCATAGGCATCAAACTCCCCATGCGCATTTGCGTCCAAGCAGGCTTTTACATAGCCGCTGGCGTCAAAGCTGGCGAAGCTGCAGCCGGTGGAGAGGGCAGAAAGCACAAAGGTTATCAGCAGCAAAACAGATAATTTTTTGGTATGTCTTTTGGTTAAACTTTTCATAAGATTCTCCTTTTTCTCATCATGTTATAGCAGGCGTTTGCGTTTGCGAAACGTATTTAATTTTTGGAATGTTTGTGCATATAGAACAATACGAACGCAGGTACGCTTGCGCTTGGTTATAAAAAGAACCGCCATATTCTGGCGGTTCTTTCAGTTACTTACAATAGATGCGATTAACCCATAACAACTTCAACCGTATGAGTCTTGCCATCGCCAAATACAGGAAGGATATTACCTTCGATTGCTTTGCCGTCTACCGTTACGCTCTTAATGCCCTTGCATACATGGTTAGGGTTGGTAATGGTAATATCAAATACATCACCCCGGAAGGTACGGGAAGCCTTGAAGCCATCCCATGCTGACGGAATGGAAGGATCAATCTTCAGACCGTCATAGTCAGGGATAATACCCAATATATACTGTGAAATTGCCACAAAGTTCCATGCAGCAGTACCGGTCAGCCATGAGTTCTTCGCCTCGCCAAAGCGTCCTGCATCTTTACCGGCAATCATCTGGGCGTATACATAAGGCTCGGTTCTGTGAAGGTCTGAATACTTCTCTTCACGGAAGGCGGGAGCAATCTTTGAATAATACTCAAATGCTTTATCTCCCCGTCCGGCATAAGCCTCTGCACAGATAATCCATGCGTTGTTGTGGCAGAAGATACCGGCGTTCTCCTTGTATCCGGCAGGATAGGTGGAAATCTCGCCGTACTCGATATAATATTTGGTAAAGGCCGGCTGGTTCAATACTAAACCATGCTCGCAGTTCAGCCACTTGTCAATGCTGTCAAGCGTCTTGATGTCGTAGCCCTTATCCTTTCCAATCTCAGCCATAACGGCAAAGCCCTGTGGCTCAATGAAGATCTTGCCTTCTTCACATTCATGGGAGCCAACCTTGCGTCCCAAGTCGTCATAGGCGCGAAGGAACCACTCGCCGTCGAAGCCATGCTCAATAATGTTGGCTTTCATCTTGTCAATCTCAGCCTGTGCAGCCTCCGCCTTATCGTTCAGGCCCTTCTTCTTACAGAGGGCAACATACTCCGGTCCGGCATAGCAGAACAGGGTAGCTACAAATAAAGATTCAGCAACCTTTGAATACTTGTCATCACCGTACTTTGGAGAGGTATAGGTCTGGAAGCTCTCGCCCGGCGTATTAGAGAAACATGACAGGTTCAGACAGTCGTTCCAGTCAGCGCGCATGGAAAGTGGTAAGCCATGAGGTCCTAAGTTGTTCACTACGCGGTAGAAGGACTGCTGTAAATGATGCATCATAGGCTGTGCCAGTGACTCGTCGTTCCGATATGGCACATTCTCGTCTAAGATAGAATAATCGCCGGTTTCCTTAATATATGCTGCTGTAGAGAGGATCATCCACAACGGATCGTCGGAGAAGTCGCCGCCTACAGCGTCGTTGCCTTTCTTGGTAAGAGGCTGGAACTGGTGGAAGCAGCCGCCGTCCTCGAACTGGGTAGCAGCCAAATCTAGGATTCTTTCTCTTGCCCGGTCCGGAATCTGATGTACGAAACCAAGTAAATCCTGATTGGAATCTCTAAAGCCCATGCCGCGTCCGATACCGCTCTCAAAATAAGAAGCAGAACGGGACATATTAAAGGTAACCATACACTGGTACTGGTTCCAGATATTCACCATGCGGTCAACCTTGTCATTCGGAGTTTTAACGGTATACTTGGAAAGCAGCTCTTCCCAGGTTGCCTTTAAGTCAGCCAAAGCCTTGTCCGCCTTATCCGCAGTGTTAAACTGCTCAATCATGGCATACGCCTTGTCCTTCTTCATGGAACCGTCAGCGTTCCACTTGTCCTCACCGTTCTCAACATAACCTAAGATAAATATGTAATCCTTGCTCTCGCCTGCATTTAAAGATACCTTAATGCTGTGGGAAGCAATTGGAGACCAGCCGTCCGCCTTGGAATTGTTAGATTTGCCGGCCATAACTGCGTCCGGGTTGCCAAAGCCGTTGTAAAGTCCCATAAAGGATTCTCTGTCACAATCATATCCGTCAATCTCTGCATTAACCGTATAGAATGCAAAATGATCCCGGCGCTCCTTGTACTCTGTCTTGTGGAACAGGGTAGAGCCTTCTACTTCAACCTCGCCTGTGTTGAAATTTCTCTGGAAGTTGGTGGAGTCATCCTCTGCATTCCACAGACACCACTCTAAGAAGGAGAAAAATGTAAATTCCTTCTTGCCGGAGCCGGTATTAGTCAGAGTAACCTTCTGTACCTCGCCCTTGAAATCCTGCGGTACAAAGAAGGTAACCTTTGCCTCTAAGTCGTTCTTCTTACCGGTAATCTGTGTGTAACCCATACCATGACGGCACTCGTAGGAGTCAAGGTCGGTCTTTACCGGCGACCAGCCCGGATTCCAGACAGTTCCCCCATCGTTGATATAGAAATAACGGCCCCCCATATCAACCGGAACATTGTTGTAACGATAACGGGTAATTCTTCTGAGACGCGCGTCTTTGTAGAAGCTGTAACCTCCCGCAGTGTTGGAAATCAATGAAAAGAAATCCTGTGTTCCTAAGTAGTTAATCCATGGATATGGAGTCTTAGGAGATGTGATGACGTACTCTTTGTTGGCATCATCAAAGTAACCAAATTTCATGCGCATAATACCTCTCTTTCATGTAAGTCTTTGCTGGTTCCGGGTGGAGCTGCCCCTTTCTTATGTCCTGTGACATTCCCCATGAATGTCAGTATTCCCAGCCCCATATCCCAAAAAACAGTGCATGGATTTATTATATAATAAATGAGCTTAAAACACAAGAAAAAGCCGCTTGAGATTTTGGAAACTTATTTATAAAAATATGTTTTTTAAATTACTTTATTTAAACGATGTATTATCATAAAATCTGAAGGTGATAATGCCGATACTTATGGTAGAATAATATCGTATAGATAAAGGGAAAGATTGTCAAAAATGGGACATTAGGTTCCAAAGAATAAGTTTGGGTGTTATGATACACAAAGTATAATGAGGAGGATAAATCAAAGGAGGTACGCGATATGAATGTTACGGGAATAGGTAGTGCCAGTACATATTATTATAATGTTAATACAAAGAGACTGCAATCGTCTGTTGAAGGGGAAGAGGATGCTTTTTGTAAATGGTATAACGGAGATTTAACGGAAGAGGAATTGCCGGATACGTTTAATGGCTTTGATAAAAATACAAAGCGGGATTTGATGGAAATGTTCGATATGTACCTAAACGAGTTGCATGTTAATGTTTTTGAACCTTCTGTCAATGGAGATCTTTGTGAAATTGGCGTAAATATTATTGATGCCGCCCACTCAAATTATTCCATAAACGGGAAAGAGATGTTTTATTCCGAAAAAGGTTTTGATTACACGCCGGAAGAGATAAGGACATTTGGTTCTGCTGAACTTCCCTATAAGACGCGAACAAGGAAAGATTATAATCCGGCAGATAACAGTATCAATATTGCAGTCGGAAATGTGTATGACCTTGGGAAAGGTTACAGACTTGCCGTAAGGGATTCCTACATTTATTCTACAGGATATGGAAATGGAAGTGAAGAAGATGATGCATGGATGAATCTTCTGGTAGGAGCAGTAAATGACCTGATTCATATCGGCGACCAGCATTGGTGGACAGATAGCATAGATGAAGAAGAAACGCCTGTAATTTTGGATTTTTTGAAGAGACTGGGAGTGGACACAAGCCGTCCATTTATCATTAATGAAACAAAATTAGAAATCGTAAAAGGAAGAATCCGGGAAGTCGGAAATGATGGCGCGATTCCAAGCAGTATCTATCATGCTGCATTAAAGCGGTACGAAGAATTTATGTACAGGCCGCTTAAGGAAAAATATAACCATATGGGTTAAGATGGAATCTGGTAGTCCAGACAATATTGCGGTTCATCGTTTCAACTCCCGGAGTGCTTCTTCCACATCAGAATAATGCTTTACGCAGGGATTATGCCCAATTCGCTCTGCCTCTAACATGGCGGCAATCGTTTCTTTGTTGGGCTGATCCAATTGCACCTCTCTCGGTTCATTGTAAAGGCGCGCACATTGTTTCTTAATGTTGCTGTCCATGCGGACGCTGAAATTTGTTGTGTTTGCCATATGATTGCCCCCTTTCTTTATCGGTTGCACATATATCATATGCCATTTGCGTTGCAAAATCAACTCATAAGACAGAAATATTTGAGACAATTAACATCAGAAACGGCTGTAAAGTTTATCAGCGTATTTAAGCTAGCGTAAAGTTTTTGTAGGAAAATAAAATAGAGAAGAGGATACCAACTTGTGTTAAAATATAAGTGCAAAAACAAATACAACACGAAAGAAGGTATCCTCTATGAAAAACAGTATACTACATTTTAGCGAAAAAGGAATCAAAAATTTACAAAAAGCAGAAGAAAAATTTGCAAATCATCCGGACGA
>CANREG010000002.1 GCA_947629565.1 uncultured Lachnospiraceae bacterium | reverse complement strand
TGGCTGCAAAATGTTTGCCCAGCACCCCAAACCCGGCGCTCAAACACTTCTTCGCGCGTGCAATATACAGGAGGGCCCGGCAGCGGATTTCTAAAAAACCGCGTGTCGGGAAAATCGGGAAAAGGATTACCTTGCGGCGGTAATTCAATAATATTTTTGCGGATAATAGAGAAGTATCCGTTAAAATCGGCTAAGTATATGTTTAAGGGGAAGGGTTATGTTTAGTTGGTGGTGGTGATTACAATTTGGCTTAGGTCGCAGCCGGTTTTTCGGGTGATGATGTCTTCGATTTGGGTGCGCTGCGTGTCTGTCAGTTCGGAAAGGCTTAAGGTCACATCTACGCTGTCATCGGATATGCTGACAATAGAATCCGGAAAGCCCTTGGCCGTAAGCTGGGTTTCTGCGGCTGTTTCCTTTTCCATCCGCTCTGTCATGGAGAGCATTTCGTTGATGGCGTCTTTTTTGGAATCCTCTGAAAGATTTTCATTGTTGATGATTTCTAGGAGCATTTCTTTTGCCTTGGAACGTGTCTGTTCCCGGTTCAGCTTTGCCTGGGACAAGGAAATGGAAGCATTGGTAAGCACAGTTTCCCCTACCTTATCTGAATCAATGGGATCTCCGTTTTCATCTAAGCTGGCAGATGCTAAGTCACTGTTTCCTTCCCCTTCTGTTCCCTCCAATGCTGCGGCGTCTGCGCTTGCAGCCATATCGGTTCCGTCTGCCTCCTGTCCGTCAATTACCGCTTCCTCTCCAACTACGCCTTCCTCCGACTGCGTATCTTCAAGGGCTAATTCCTGTCCTTCTATGGTATCCTCCACAGCTGCGCTAACGGTTGCGTCATCTGAATTGCCGCTGGCTCCTTCACTTTCCATGTCCTCCACGGAAGTATTTAACACCTGCTTATCACTGGTAAAATTCAGATACCCGGCCACGGCAATCATAATTGCCAACGCTGTAATAATCACCTGATTTTTTTTGAATATCTTTTTCATAAAAATCCTCACTTTCTGCTATTTGCATTACTGCTGCAATTTGCACACTACTATTTTATGGGCATCGATTGAAAATAATGCCACCACTGCCTCTTTAATATGAAGGGCAAGCTCAGAATTATCGCCGCCTTCACACACCACCAAAACTCCTTCAATGTCCGGATAAAGCTCTTGAATGATGATAGGCGCCGTATCCCCTCCTTCTTCTATCAAGACAGTTTCCGGGTCACTCTGGACAATGGTTTCCTCGGATTCCTTTTCCTCCTCATGAGTCTTTACCGATTTATTCTCATAAGGCTGATTCTTGTCTAAAATCTTCTGCCCATTATCCTTTAATGTGATCATGACCAAAACCTTTCCAGCGCCCTCCATACCTCCGATAGTTTGTTCTAACTTATTCTCCAAATAGTCAATATATGCATCTTTTTTATCAATTTCCGTGGTTTTTGCAGCAGAAGATTCATCTGCCTTTTCCGTCTTTTTTTTCTCCTTTCCGGAAAAAGTTGATACAGGAGTGGCAATTAACAGAAAAAACACACCCAGCAAAAATAAAATGACCGCCTTTTCCTTTTTTTCCGCCGGCAGCTTAAAAAGATTACCGATATGCATAGCTGATTACCACCTCCTCTCCAAACAGATTTTTAAGATAGTTTTCCAACGCCTCCAAAGCGCCTGTTTCCCCGTCAAAAACAATAATAACCTCGTCGATATCTCCATTCGTTTCCGCCCTGGACTCTACCCTTTTCACAGGATATCCCGCCTCCTTTAGATTTGCCATAATCTGGATATCTATGGATTCCTCGTAGAGTTCTAAATCCGAATCCGTAATCCTGCCTTCCCCCGTTTCCAACATTAAAAAATTCCGGATATAGGATACATAGGTACTGCCGTCCACCTGAAAGAGTTCCATCAGGGGATGAAGCATCACTAAAATAAACAGCATCCCTACCACCAGTCCAATATGTTTCTGGTACGCTTTATTCGGACAAAGCATTAAAATGACAGAGGCAAAAATCCCAAAAAGCAGACCGCTTTTCACCCATGAAAAAATCCATTCCATACAAACACTCCTTTACCCTGTATACAGTTTGACATTGGTAGTCAGAATCACAATGGCGATAGACAGCACAAAGAGCGCAATAGAAGTAGCTGTGGCCCGAAGCAGAATCCCCGCGCCGTCCGCCGCCCCCTGAATCCCCGCCAGAATCCGGTTATCGCTAATCGGCTGTACAAGCGCTAATATGAGCCGGTATACAATATAAAAACAGAACATTTTAATCAGTGGTACGCTTCCAAGCACCAGCAAAATTATCACAGCCGACAACCCGATGCTGTTCTTGATTAACACGCCTGCTCCAAGCAAAATAGTGCTAAGCCCGGAAAGGGAAGCGCCCCCCGGCAGCATGGAAAGCCCTTTTTGCAGCACATTATATCTGGCGTTATCATAGACGGGAACCAGCAGGCTTTTCATTATATTAAGGCCGATAATTCCCGTTACCGTGCCTTTCAAAAGAAACAATAATCCCTGCTTTAGAAAACCGGCCAGCTTGGAAAATCTGTCCTTAATATTAATCTGATTTAACAGTGTAATGAGAAAATAAATCCGAATCCCCGGCAGGATGACCTGAATCAGCAGCTTTTCCACCAAGGACAGCATCCATAAAAACATGGTATTTACCATATGGGAGGTGGTAAGCCCGCTGCACAGAATAACGGACATATACAATGCCGGCAGCATGCATTTCATAATTTCTCCGATATAATAGATTGTCTCCTCTGCCATGCCGTAGACCAAAGTAAAGGATCGGATCAGTAAAGCCGCTATCATCATATAGGTGATATAAAAGCCCTGATCTCCTATGTAACTGGCCTTCAAAATAGAGGAATAATTGTTAAAGATTGCTGCAATTAAAACCAATACCGTCAGCCGGATAATCAGTTCCCGATTTTCCTCAATCTCCCCGGTAATCCCTTTATAAAAACCTTCCGCTGCGCTTGATACCGCCTCCTCTACTTTCCCCTCCATCAGTAACTCAAAAATTTCCGAAAAAGAGAGTTCCCCTTTTTCTCCGTACTCCCTCCGGATACTATCCATTTCTTCCTCTAAGCTGTCCATATCCAGACTGTCATAGAACTCCTCATAATAGGAATCCACATACTCCTGGGCCTTTGCCTGTATGCCCACATTCCACCATATTACAAATCCCCATATCAGCGCCCAGCCTGCCTTTTTCATTTTCATTTTGTCTCCCGCCTTCTCCCATTTCTTTCCCAAATATTCCAAGCCGGTTGTTTTCAAGCCGCTTGTTTCTAATCCGGCTGTTTTCAAGCCGCCTGTTTCCAATCCGGTTGTTTCCAAGCCGATTGCTTCCAAGCCGGTTATTTCCAAGCCGCTTACTTCCAAGCCGACAGACAGCGCTTACAATACGGAGGTTATGGTATCTACGATAGCCATCAGAATCGGCATACTCATAACCATCATAGCGAGCTTTCCTCCTATTTCAATCTGCCCCGCCACCGCCGCAAACCCGGACTCCCGACAGATATTAGAAGCAAATTCACAGAGATAGGAAATGCCGATTATCTTAATTAATATTTCAAAATAACCGGACTCAAGTCCAATCTGCCCCATAACGTTGTCCAAAAAATCAAAGACAAATGTCAGCCGCTCCGTAATATAAAAAACCACATAAAGGCTTAAGGCCAAAGACAGATAAATCCAAAGGGGACTGTTTAAGCTTTTTAATTTAATGGCAATCAGCACGCCGACGATAACTCCGCACAGAATTTTAAAAAAGCCCATCATACCCTCCTTATACCCCGAACAAGCCCTCCATGGCAGAAAATAGTTCTATAAAATACGGCAGCAGCCATGTGAGCACAATAATAATTCCCGCCAGCGTCACAAAAAATGCCTGGTCATCCCGACCGGCATGCTTTAGCACTTGGTTCAGCAATGCAATCACTATTCCCAAAGCCGCAATTTTAATAATCATTTCATTTGGCATAACAAACCCCTTATGTATTCCTGTTAATGATTAAAATAAAATGAGCAAAGTCATAAAGCCGCCAAACAGACTTAGGGTAACAATTACCTTCTTTTTCTGTTCCATTGTCTCCTCTAATGCCTGGCGGTTTCTTTCCATATGCAGCAGCGCATAGTCAATCGCTTTGAGCTGCGCCGCTATATCCGCTGCTCCCAGCTTGTCCCCTAATTCCCTTAAAGGCTCCACATCCTCCGGCGCCAGCGCGGAAATCTGATATAAACGGTCAAGCTCCTCCTGCCAGATTTTTGAAAATCCCATATCCTGCTTTGTATTAAGCCGCTCTGTCAACCCCATAAGCCAATCCGACAAGGCTCCTTTGCTTCCTTTAGAAAGGATTTCAAAACATTCCGGCAGGGTATCTCCCATATACTGTATCTGGCTTTTTAATTGTATAAAAATACTGTAAAGGCCTCTCAGCTCGCATTTGCGCCGGTCAAGGTTCTGCCCCATGGACAGGGAAAGGTATCCGGCTGCGCCCATAACAAAAATGATTCCTGCCAGCTTACAGATTAAAACCATGCTGCTCCTCCTCCCTGTTACAATCCTTCCTGTATGTAATCCTCCCTGTTGTAATTCTCCCTGTTATAATTCTCCCTGCTGTAATTTACTCTGTTACATCTTCCCCGTTACAATCGTGCCTGAAATCCGGTTTTTAAGCACCGCCTGCCAAAGCAATTTTTCCGTCATAAAGGACACTTCCCCGCTCGTCAAATATACTTTCTATGGTTCCCGGAATTTCCCGGCCGGACAATACAATAAACCGCTTAAATAGCTTTTCCTCCACCAGTTTCCGCAGTATCGGTTTATTTTTTACATCATCAACGGAGGCTCCATGAACAGTAGCCAACATCTGGCAGCCGCAGTTCATCACATAGGCAAGGGCGTCAATGTCTTCACGCTTTCCAATTTCATCTACTGCAATCACAGCCGGGGACATACTCCGTATAAGCATAAGCATTCCCTCCGCCTTGGGACAGCAGTCTAAAATATCTGTCCGGATTCCCACATCATTCTGCGGAATTCCCCGGTAACAGGCACCTATCTCCGAACGCTCATCCACCACTCCCACGCTGACGCCGGGATGATTTTTAAATCCGTCTGATATCATTCTCACGATATCCCGAAGCAGCGTCGTTTTTCCACAGCCCGGCGGTGATATAATCAGTGTATGACAAATTTGGTTTCCCTCATATATATATGGCATAATCTCTGTACCGCATCCCTTTTTCTCATGAGACATTCTGATATTGATAAAAGATATATGCTTCACGCTTTTCACCCTTCCCTGTTCTAATACTACCTTCCCCGCTAAACCAATGCGGTGCCCTCCCTGTACCGTAATAAACCCCTGCCTGATTTCATCTTCATAGGCATATAGAGAAAAACTACTGATATATTCCAGGGTTTCCTTGATATCCGCCGCATTAATTTCATAAGCGTCTTCATACTCCTTCGTTAAACTGCCATTTTCTGCCACAAAATATTCCTTCCCGTCATACCGGATAATAAAAGGTTCATTCATTCTAAGCCGCAGCTCCTGCAGCCGCTCAAAATCTATATCAGAGTTTTCTAATATTTTTCTGAGCTTTGCAGATAATATTTTCATTATTTCCTTTTTCTTCTCATGCATTATTTAACCTTCCTGATTTCCTGTGAATTTTTTGTCTGTACAAATATGGGACAAACATTATCTCCCTACATTTAGTATATGTCCACCGGTTAAAAATATTACTGCCCAATTCTTGTATCATTATCAATTTTGTGCTATGATAAAATCATTAACAACAATAGAAAGGACTAGAGCAATGAAAAAAAACATACCAACATTTCTAAAAATATTATTGTTATTAATAATATGCATGTCATTGAATTTTGTACCAGTATCTAATCAATCCTTAGCTGCATCCAAAAAGAAAGTTTCTTTAAACTATACCAAAGTAGGTCTTGACAAGAAACGCACCCAGCAATTGCAGCTTACAAATTACTCCGGAACGGTCAAATGGAAATCTTCCAAACCTAAAGTTGCGTCTGTAAGCAAAACAGGTCTTGTAAAAGCAAAATCCTATGGTAAAGCAAAGATTACCGCAACTGCCGGAAAGAAAAAATATAAATGTACGGTTTATGTAGAAAAACCTTCTATCAGTGAAAAAAGTATTCAAATAGAAGAGAAAAGTTCATATAAGTTATCTATGAAAAACACAATACGCACACCCTATTGGTCATCTGATAATAGCAAAGTTGCTGTTGTTGCTTACGATGGTACTGTAACCGGCTGTAATGCAGGAACAACTACAATCCGGGCTAAGCTTGGGAAAAAGACTTATTCCTGTACTGTTCAAGTAACAGATGGCTACTACCGGCATACTGTCGATGAAGCTCCTGAATCCATTACTACTGATGCAAATGTGTTAGGTGTACTCCAATATGTAAATAACTTACGGGCACAATATAATCTTCCGGCTTTAGTACTGGATCGTAATTTAACAAACGCCGCTAATGCCCGCGCATTGGAATGCGCCCAAAAGTATAGTCATACCCGCCCCGATGGCACAGATTTTTATAGTATTTTGGACACCGGTGAATATAAAATGATATATGATTTTGCATACGAAAATATTGCGAATGGACAAGAAGATGCATATTCCGTTGTCGATGAATGGTTTCGTTCAAGCGCCCACAAAGCAGCAATTTTAACAGAAGATACCACAATTACCGGAATTGGATATTGTGAAATAAACGGCAAGAAGTATTGGTGTCAAATTTTTGTATCTCTTCCATAATCTTTATCGCATATGAATACATTTACTTAACAGACAACATATTTCAATAATAAAATTTAAAAGTCGGTAGATAATTGGTTTATCTACCGACTTTTTAGGTCATTATACATAATATTATTCTGCATACACCATTTTTAACTTATTTTATGCTCTTGAAAGATACTCCCCTGTTCTTGTATCAATGGAAATCTTATCTCCCTGATTGACAAACAGCGGTACATTAAGGGTTGCTCCGGTCTCTACAGTACATGGCTTGGTTGCTCCGGTTGCCGTATTGCCCTTAACGCCCGGTTCGCACTCCGTTACCTCTAAGACAACGGTAATCTCCGGCTCAATGGCAAATACATTGCCTGCATGGGAAACCACTTTCACATTCTCATTCTCCTTAACAAACTTAAGGGAATCGCCAACCACATCCTTACCTAAAGCAATCTGGTCATAGGTATCATTGTCCATAAAGTAGTACAAATCTCCATCCTGATAAAGATACTGCATATTCTTCCGGTCAATGTGAGCCGTCTCACACTTCTCTGTAGGACGGAACGTCTTTTCCACCACGCCGCCGTTCACAATATTCTTTAACTTAGTACGGACAAAGGCTGCGCCTTTACCCGGCTTAACATGCTGAAATTCTACAATCTGATAAATATTCCCTTCAAATTCAATGGTTACGCCATTTCTAAAATCACCTGCTGAAATTGTTGCCATTATAAAATCCTCCTTACCATAAGTCACATATCCTCTGTACTTATAACCACAATCTTCCATGCCATAAGCACTCACATATCAGCATTATACTGTATAATCCATTCTTTTTCAACACAAAAATTTACTTTTTCCGTTTCCCGGCGGCTCCCTTTTTCTTATCCGCCATATGATTAGTAAATTACCGCCCCGGAGTAATCCTTCTCCCATTTTTCCCGACACGCGGTTTTTTAGAAATCCACTGTCGGGCTCTCCTGCATATTGCACGCGCGAAGAAGTGTTTGAGCACCGGGTTTGGGGTGCTGGGCAAACATTATGCAGCCACGCTTGCGCTCTGTCGAAAACGCAGCGGTACATAAGCGAAGGCCCTGTTCATTATCTGCTGAATAACAGATTAAGAAAGGGCCTTCGCAAGTACCGGCGTTTTCAAAGGGGCTGCAAATGTTTCCCAGTCACCCCTTCCCGGTGCGAGTTCTTCGTAAGCGCGTGCAATCTAATATGCAGGAGAGCCCGGCAGCAGGATTTCTTAAAACCGATGGCAGTGCGGGAAAATGGGAAAGGATTATCCCGAGGCGGTTTTGTAAAAAATGCGGATAAGAGAAAGGGAGCCGCCGGGAAACGCCAATAAGGATATGGGAAAAAGGAAGGGTTATTGGGGTTGGCTGCCAAGGGCTTCTTCGGCGGCCTGTAAGGAGGCGTAGCCGTAAAGGAGCGCTGTGTTTGTCATGATTATGCGGGCAAGGTTTTCGTCCTTTTGGTTTAAGTCGACAATCCACCGGCCATAAAGGTTTAAGGTGCGGTCAGAGTAGGTCATCAGTTCGCCCTTTAGGTAGGTCTCATAGGAGGTGTTGTAGGGTGTATCTTCAGAGGAATGAATACTCCGGGCATTCATGGCCATATGAGGATATTCCTTTGCAAAATCTTCCATCCACTGCACCTGAATCTCCGCAATCTGATTGACGATTGCCCGTTTCTGTGAAGGACAGGGGGGAAGCTGTGCTTTGATTGCCTCGTATTCCTCCGGGACGGTGGATTCCATCATGCGTCCATATTTTTCTGTAATCAGGTTCCAGCCCTTCCGGTTGGCCTCGACAAAATCCTCGTAAAAGCTCTCAAGAAGTTCCTTTGGCCATGCCAAATACTGGCTTTTCCGCATAAGAGAAAAGGTATTCCAGTCATCCTGGCACTCCGCCCTGCCTCCTTTATTCTCCACTTTATCAAAAGCATTCCATTCTAACTTTACAATGGCTTCCACCAATTCTTCTTTTTCCATATGATTCTCCTTCTTTCCTATACCTTGATTGTATATACTATATGTAATGATATGAATGCTTAATCATGTTCTAAAATAATCCGGTAACACTTACACAATGGAAAATCTAATTATCCATGCTTAATCATCTGCTAAAATGATCCGGTAACTTTCGCCAGGGAACATCGAACGATACGCTTAATCGAGAGTCTCCACCAGCAGATACGGAATATGAGCCTCCAGATAGGTCTCCCTGCTTTTTGTAAGCCCTTTTTCCAAAAGCAGTCCGCTGATTAGGGCTGCAATCTCCTCAATGGCAGCAAGCACCTGGTCTTCCCGGTTCACCGTCCCCACCCATTCAATGCAGTCGCGCTGCTGATAGACAGCCGGATCCGGAGACTTACAGAGCAGTTCCTTTAATTTTCCTAAAATGTCCTGTCCTTCTGAAAGCATCTCCGCCCCTTTTAACATCCATTTCTTGTGGGGAGCATATTCCCGGTTGATGAGATAGAGAAATTCCAGCACATGCTCCTCAAAGGAATGAAGAAGTACCGCCGCTCCGGGAGAGTCTCCCCTTTGCATCAGCCGCTTGTAATTATACTGTCCGTCCTGACAGATTTCGCCCAGACACTGGGCTACCTTCCGCCGCCACAGCTTTTGGGGATATCCCTTTTTTAGCGCCGCATAAATGCGGCCAAAGACGCCGTTTGCTCCGGCAAAAATCTCCCCGTTGGTCACTGTCTTTAACTGCCAGTCCCTTACCTTCAACCATGCGTTTTCTGTAAGCGCGGCATTTTCTAACAGATACGCCACCTCTTCCTCCTCCAGATTCAAAATCCGCCCGAAGAAATCCTCTATGATGATTACCCCATTTCGAGGCATATCCGTCCGCTCCACCGGTTTGTCAAAGCCCCGGAATGCCGGGGGCAGGCCGTCATAAGCCTCCTGCAGCCGTTCACCGTACTGTCCGTACTGCTGCCTGGTGACAAAAAGGGCAAAGCCCGGTCCAAAATCATGGTCCTTCGATAAAATGTCGTCCAGCCCGAAGCAGTCGGAGCCCTCGCCTACCTTGGCAATCGTAAAGGCCGCGTCATTTCCCGTCTCTTCCCCTTTAAGTTCTTCTTGCAATTTTTCAAACACCTTTTTCCCAAACTGCTCATAATATGCCCGGCAAAGCACAAGTCCCTTTAAGGCCTCCGGCTTTCCCAATGCCTCGTAGCAGGTCTGCAGATTGGAGACAATGCGGAAATAAGCGTGAGTTACTCCCACATGCCGCCTTAATACAAGCATTGCCTGTTCGTACCGGTCTGCTGCCTTTTCATACTCTCCGTATGCAAACCAGACATCCCCGGCTACCGAAAGGGCGGCGCTGTAATGAAAATCATCCTGGTGGCCGTCCTCAAATATGGCAAGCCCCTTTTCCACCATTTCCTTTGCCTTGTCTTTCTCTCCTGCCCGGTTATAGGAAGACGCCAGATTCGTATAAGTCACGCCCTGCTCAATGATTGCCTCCGGATAATGCAGGACAATGGAAAGCGCCTGCTCCAATTCCCCGCACGCCTTATCAAACTCTCCCATTTCCTGATAGAGCAGGGACAGATTATTATGCAGGCTGGCATAGCGAAAATCCCCCGGCTCTAACACCTGTTCATAAATATCAAACACAATATGATAATATTTCATGGAATCCTCAAGCCTTCCGGCTGCCCGGTAAGCATTGGCAATATTTAAGCAGCTTGTTCCATAATGCACCGTTCCGGAAAGACCGGCCCGCTCCATAAAGGAGGGCAATTTCTCACAGTATGCCATAGCCTTGCCATACTGGGAGGTATCTCTGTAAAATCCAATCAATTCATTAATCAGGGTTATGGCGCTGCCCGCATCGCCTTCTTTTAACGCCTGCTCTAAATATCCGGATAAATAGTCCTCCACCTTTTCACCCTGATTCGTCTCAAAAAGCTGGTCTAACCCTGCGATTACATTTTCAATATCCAATCCTTTTCCCTCCGTCTGCTAAACTGATACTCGTTTCCTTCCCCAGCAGTCATCTGCCGAACACTTCCCGTCCTTTATCTGATAGTGGCCTCTTATACTTTGTCCGATGCTGCTACGCCTTCGGTGCGCTGCCTTTTATCCGCTTCACCGTCTCCTCGTTTTCACCGTCCTCATGGTAGCCGACTGCCACCACAATCAAAGTTACCCCAAGCTCCAAAGCCGCCTCCATCTTCTCGATAAACCCGCTGGATATACCGGAATCCTTTGTGACAAAGTACCGGATATCATACTCCTTTAAGGTGGCATAGTTCATCAATTTGGAAAAAGGACTTTTCATGCCGATAACATGCCTGCCGGTAATCTCCATTTTCTCACAGGAGCGGATAACCTCGCTGTCTGCCGGCACCCGGCAATAAATGCGGTTTTTATAGTCCTCAAGCTTCGTATATTCATAAATCCCGGAAGCGCCGGTAGCCGTTAAGACATTGCCCTTAGTATCCTTTAAATACTCCACTGCTGCCTCTATACTCTCTACAATGATAATCCTCTCACTGTCTGCATTTTTATCCAGTTCTCCCTTAACAGACAATTCTCCTCTTGTCGCTAATTCGTTAATGGCCGCTAATTCTCCCTTTACGGCCAATTCCCCTTTTACTGACAATTCTCCCTTAATCACAAATCCGGTTCTCGGAATTGCCAGTTCATGCTTATTCTCCTTTTTGCTCATGCGACCACCTCCATTAATATTTTTATTATACACCTTTTTTCGCAAAAGAAAAAGAGTCTGGGAAATTTGCTCCCAGACTCTTTTTATCTGTTGTATGGCCTGATTGCTCATTGCATCAGAATCCATGGACTTCTATCCTTATATTATTTTGCGGTTATGTAGCCCTGGGCCTTCAAAAGCTCAGCGCAAAGCACTGCTCCGCCTGCTGCTCCCCGGACGGTGTTATGGGAAAGACCGATAAATTTCCAATCGTAAATGCTGTCCTCCCGAAGGCGGCCTACAGACACGCCCATTCCCTTTTCGTAGTCCACATCCAAAGTAACCTGAGGGCGGTTATCCTCCTCCATATACCGGATAAACTGCTTTGGCGCACTGGGCAGTTCAAGCTCCTGTGGTACGCCCTTAAATTCCACTAACTTCTGGATTAACTGTTCCTTGGTCGGCTTTTGCTTAAACTTCACAAATACCGCCGCAGTGTGGCCGTTTAACACAGGCACCCGGATACACTGGCAGGTAATCAAAGGACTTTGTGCCGGAACAATCTCGCCCTTTGCCTCGTCGATATGTCCCCAGATACGAAGCGGCTCCTTTTCCGACTTCTCTTCCTCCCCACCGATATAGGGAATGATGTTGCCCATCATCTCCGGCCAGTCCTTAAAGGTCTTGCCCGCTCCGGAAATTGCCTGATAAGTAGTGGCAACCACTTCATAGGGCTCAAATTCCTTCCATGCAGTCAGAACCGGCGCATAACTTTGTATGGAACAGTTCGGCTTTACTGCCACAAACCCCCTGGCAGTTCCCAAACGCTTCTTCTGAAAATCAATAATCTTCATATGCTCCGGATTAATCTCCGGTACCACCATCGGCACATCCGGCGTCCATCTGTGGGCGGAATTATTCGACACAACCGGAGTTTCCGTCTTCGCATAGGCTTCCTCAATGGCCTTAATCTCGTCCTTTGTCATATCCACCGCACTGAAGACAAAATCAACGGTAGACGCCACCTTTTCCACTTCATTCACATTATGCACAACAATATTCTTCACTGCCTCCGGCATAGGGGTATCCATCTTCCACCTGTCTCCTACTGCCTCGGCATATGTCTTTCCTGCACTTCGGGGACTTGCCGCAATGGTTGTCACCTCAAACCATGGGTGGTTTTCCAATAAAGCAATAAATCTCTGTCCTACCATACCGGTACCCCCAAGGATACCTACTTTTAATTTCTCGCTCATCGCTAAATTCCTCCTGCGCTATAAATCTACATAATCATACTCTAATCTTATGAATTTAGCAAGTTTTTTTATTATGAATGGCAATACAAAATTCCACGCCATCCTCTTTGTTCTCCACAGAATAATAGCCTTCGTGAACCTCCACAATCTCCCGTACTATGGCAAGGCCAATGCCGTACCCCCTTCCCCGGCTTCTCGCCTTATCTACCTTGCTGAACACATTCCAGACATCCGCCAGCTCGTTTTCCGCAATCCTGCTGCCGGAATTATATACCCGGATCTCATAATACTCCTCTTTGGCGCAGCCTGTAACATGAATCTTCATATCATCGCCGGTTCCATGCTGCAGCGCATTGTTAATCAGATTGTAGACGGCCCGCTCTAATAATATATAATCTGCATATATGGAATCTTCTTCCTCAAAATGGTCCGTATAGACGAACTGCCTTTCCATATTCTCTTCGTGAAAACGCTTCCTGATAGCATCAAATAACCGCTTTGCCGGAAAGCTTTCCCGAACCACCTCGTCCGCGCCCTGTTCTAATCTGGATAACTCTAACATTTCCCTGACTAAAACATCGACTCTAGTACTCTCATTGGAAATAATTTCACAATATTCCACTGCCTTCTTTGGATTCTTCGACAGAATTGTCTTTAACCGGTCTGCATATCCCATAATTACCGCAACCGGAGATTTAATCTCATGGGAAAGATTCCGCACCAGCTTCTTTCGTTCCTCAATCTCCTTCTGCATCATGGCCACATCATTTTCCAAATGCTCCGACATTTTATTAATTGCATTGCCTAACTGTCCCACTTCATCTTCTGTGGTGACCGTCACCTTTTTGTCAAAATCAAGTCTGGAAATCTGCGCTGCCGTTTCCGTCATTTCCTTAATCGGCCTGACCATACGGCGACTTAAATAATAAATGATAACAACAACCACCAAAAGCATGGGAACACCGATAACCAGTTCAAATACCATCGCCGTATAAGTGGCGTTAATCAGGCTCTGGTAGGAACGGGAAATTACCACAAAACGGTCATCCGCTATCTTCTGCAGCAACACCAGATTTACCACCTGATGCTCTCGCCTTGTGGTTTTTCTTGCAAGGAATACGCTTTCTCCATGGGACAGCTTACTATTTTTTGCATCCATTTGTGCAACAATATCCGACCAGCTCTTGCTTTGCCGGATATCAACGATCCGTGTCGTATAGATTACATTCTTATCCCCGTCAAGGATTGTAACCTTGATATTATGGTTCTCATCTAATTCCTCCATATAATCCTTAACCGCCAGTTCATTATCCGTGATCCGGTTTTTGAGCCCTTCCGCAATCTCCTCTACCTGCCCTCTATAGGCAATCGTGGAAAAAGGCGCCATAAACAGATAGGTTAAAAGCAGATTTAGTAAAATGAAGACACTGCTTAACACAATCCCGGTTATGCAGATTTTCTTCCAAAGTGATTTCTTCATAATGTCTCCTCAAAGGCATATCCGGTCCCCCGGATTGTCTTAATATATTTCCCCGCTTTTCCAAGGCTTGCCCGCAGCATCTTGATATGGGTATCAATGGTGCGGATATCTCCCTCATAATCATAGCCCCAAATCCGGTCTAATATCCTGTCCCTGGTCAGAACAATATTCTGATTCGTAATCAGAAACTCCAGCAGACGATATTCCTTATTGTTCAGCACAACATTTTTCCCGTCCACATATACCTTATGGGACTGCCGGTTCATCTCCAATATACCCACAGTGATTTTATCAAAATCCTGAGCCTTGGTCATGCGCATCAGATTCTTCACCCGCTCTAAAAGAATCTCATAGTGGAACGGCTTGCTGACAAAATCACTGGCGCCATGCCGCAGACAGTCTAACTCGCTGGCAGAATCCCCAAGCGCCGTCAGCATCAGTACCGGGACCTCCGACTTTTCCCTGATTTCATCTAATACTGCCAAACCGTCCATTTTGGGCATCATAATATCCAGTATCACCATAGAAAGATCCGGGTGCTCCCAGAACAGTTCTAAAGCCTCCTCCCCATCTTCCGCCTCATAGACAGTAAATGAATTTTCCTCAAATATCTCCCGAACCAAATTGCGCAGCAACTCGTCATCATCTGCGATTAACAAACTAATTGCCATGTCTCGTTTCCTCCCATATATTCATACTTTAACCATATTATGAAATCACATATACAGATTTATACTAAAGTTTTTATATGAAAAGTAAATGGAAAATGACTGTCACACAAATCTGTATGGCAGTCATTTTTATCAATCCAATGTCAGGTATATCTTGCGTCCTATATGAAACTAAGACGTCAGAAATACAGGCTATAACGAATTTATCCGGCAATTACCCGGACCTTAACCACGCCGTCTACCGCCGCTAATTCCGCCTCGCTGCTCGCATCTACCGCATTTTCCACATCCAGAATTGTATAGGCCCAATCGCCTTTGGATTTACTGACCATATTGGAGATATTAATCCCCTGCTTGGAAAATACGCCGGTAAATCTCGTTAACATATCCGGTATGTTCTTATGACAAATTGCCACTCTTGCTGTGGTCGTGCAGACGCCGGCATCACAGGCAGGATAATTTACAGAATTGACAATATTTCCATTCTCCAAAAAGTCTGCAATCTGCTTTACTGCCATAATCGCACAGTTATCCTCGGATTCCTCCGTAGATGCGCCTAAATGCGGCAGGGCAATCACATTGTCAAGACCTGCCATTGCAGGATTCGGGAAATCCGTCACATACTTAGCAACCTTGCCGGAGGCAAGCGCAGCCTTCATATCTTCATCATTTACCAGAGTATCCCTTGAGAAATTCAGGATGCGTACCCCATCCTTCATCAAATCAAAGGCCGCCTTGTTCAACATACCCTTCGTGCTGTCCAAAGCCGGGACATGAATGGTTATGTAATCACATTCTTTATAGATATCCTCCACATCCGTGATATGCTTGATATGGCGGGATAAGGACCACGCCGCATCTACAGAAACATAAGGGTCATATCCGTATACGTTCATACCAAGACGAAACGCTATGTTGGCAACCTTGGCCCCAATGGCGCCCAAACCAATCACGCCTAACTTCTTGCCTAAAATCTCATTACCGGCAAAATTCTTCTTTTCCTTCTCCACTCTCTTGGCAATATCTGCATCCTCCGCATTGGCCTTTACCCAGTTGCAGCCGCCCACTAAATCCCTGGAAGCCATCAGTAGGCCTGCTACCACCAATTCTTTCACGCCGTTGGCATTGGCTCCCGGCGTATTGAATACAACAATTCCCTTTTTGGCGCAATCCTCCAAAGGAATATTATTGACGCCGGCGCCCGCTCTGGCAATGGCGGTTAATCCTTCCGGAAGCTCTAACTCGTGCATGGAAGCGGAACGAACCAACACCGCATCCGCCTCACCCATATTATCTGTAATTTCATAGTTATCTGAGAATAAATCCAGACCGCAGGCGGCGATTGGATTTAAACAATGAATCTTAGCCATAATAGCTCCTTTCCTAAATATCTTTTCTCTGATTATTCATTATTTTGGCAGATTTTCTTCCTCAAAGCGTTTCATAAATTCTACCAGCTTCTCCACGCCTTCGATTGGCATGGCATTGTAGATGGAAGCGCGCATGCCGCCTACCGTTCTGTGCCCTTTCAGGTTCACAAACCCTGCTGCCGTCGCCTCCTTTACAAACTTGGCGTCTAATTCCTCATTTCCCGTAACGAAAGGCACATTCATCAAAGAACGGTCTTTCTTCTCAACAGTTCCCTTAAAGAGCTTAGAAGAATCTAAGAAGTCATAAAGGATTGCCGCCTTCTTTTCATTGTGTATCTTCATGGCCTCTAAGCCGCCCATCTCCTTAACCCATTTGAACACCTTTCCGCAAATATAGATGCCATAAGCAGGGGGCGTATTGTAAAGGGAATCTGCATCTGCCTGTGTCTTATACTTTAACATGGTCGGCGTTCCCGGAAGCACATCATCCCTGATTAAATCCTCTCTGATAATTACCACTACCACACCGGCAGGCCCCACATTCTTCTGCACGCCAAAGTAAATCAGTCCATAATCCTCTACATTTACCGGCTGGGACAGAATATCAGAAGACATATCTGCCACTAAGATCTTGCCCTTTGTGTTGGGAAGCTCCTTATAAGCGGTTCCGTAAATGGTGTTGTTATGGCAGATATATACATAATCTGCATCCTCGTCAATATCCAAATCACTGCAGTCCGGTATATAGGAAAAGGTCTTATCTGCTGAAGAAGCCACAGCTTTCACCTTGCCATACTGCTTTGCCTCCTCAAAGGCTTTCTTTGCCCACTGTCCGGTAATGATATAATCTGCGACGCCGTTTTTCATCAGGTTCATGGGAATAGCCGCAAACTGCTGGGACGCCCCTCCCTGTAAAAAAAGCACCTTGTAATTGTCAGGAATCTTTAACAAATCCCTTAAATCCTGCTCTGCTGTCTGAATAATCTCCTCAAAAGCCTTTGAGCGGTGACTCATCTCCATAACACTCATACCGGTGCCATTATAATTCATCATCTCGTCTGCTGCCTGCTTCAACACCACCTCCGGCAACACGGAAGGCCCTGCTGAAAAATTGTAAACTCGTTCCATTTTTTATCCTCCTAAAAGTCCTTATCTATTATATTCTGTCGGCTGGCAATCATTACACTGCGCCATTCTTCAAATCTTCTTCTGAAAAGCAGGTCGAAATCGGCTGTCCTGCCGCCACCATAGGCCATACCTTATCATCCTGGTCAATCTGAGCGTCAATTACACATGGCCGTCCTGCCCCTAACGCCTTTTTAAAGGCGTCCTCAAATTCCTCAAGTGTAGCAGCCTTATACGCCAAAGCTCCCATACCCTCTGACACCTTGACAAAGTCCACAGCATCATTTAAGACAGTGTTAGAGTAGCGTTTGTCATAGAATAAAGTCTGCCACTGGCGTACCATGCCGAGAACATGATTGTTAATCACAACCTGAATAATGGGAATGTTGTAGCGCACTGCCGTAGCAATCTCATTCATATTCATACGGAAGCAGCCGTCGCCGGCAATATTCACTACTACTTTATCCCTTCTTCCAACCTTGGCGCCAATACTGGCTCCCAAACCATAGCCCATGGTTCCAAGCCCGCCGGAAGTAAGCAGCTGTCTCGGCTCTTTATAACGGTACATCTGTGCCGCCCACATCTGGTGCTGTCCTACATCTGTAGTGATAATTGCATCCCCTTTTGTCAGTTCATAGATCTTGGAAATGATTGTCGGACCGGTGAGGATATCCTTCGGATAAGTATCCGGATATTTCTGATCTAACGCTTTAATCTCCTCTAACCATTCCTTATTATCTTTCTGCTCAATTACCTGATTTAATCTGGTTAAGACTTCTTTTGCATCACCTACAATACATGCGTCTACAACCACATTCTTGTTAATCTCAGCCGCATCTACATCAATCTGGATAATCTTGGCGTCGTTGGCAAACTTCTTGGCATTGCCAATTACCCGGTCTGAAAACCGTCCGCCAACCACCACAAGCAAATCGCAGGCAGTCACGCCGAAATTGGAAGTCTTTGTTCCATGCATTCCAATCATACCGGTATAATGCGGATCATGGCCATCCATAACGCCTTTTCCCATCAAAGTATCACAGACCGGCGCATCCATCAGCTTTGCAAACTCCCGAAATTCCTTATAAGCGCCGGAAGCGACTACGCCGCCGCCCGCCATGATAAAGGGCTTCTTGGATTTCTTAATCAGCTTCGCCGCTTCGGCAATATCCGCTTCCTTAATGGTGGCGGTTGCCGGAGAAATCGGTTCCGGTTTCTTATATTCATAGTCTGCCAGATTCGCCGTCACATCCTTGGTAATATCCACAAGGACAGGCCCCGGTCTTCCCGTTTGGGCAATCTTAAAGGCGCGTCTGATCGTAGAAGCAAGCTCATGTACATTCTTGACAATAAAGCTGTGCTTGGTTACCGGCATAACCACTCCCGCAATATCTACCTCCTGAAAGGAGTCCTTTCCTAACAGGGAAACACCTACATTGGCTGTAATTGCAACTAAAGGAATGGAATCCATATACGCTGTCGCAATTCCCGTTACCAGATTCGTTGCTCCGGGGCCGGAAGTTGCCATGCACACGCCTACCTTACCGGTAGCCCTGGCATAACCGTCAGCCGCATGGGACGCCCCCTGCTCATGGGATGTCAGTACATGAGTAATCTCATCCTGATGCTGATAAAGGGCGTCATAGACATTCAGAATAGTGCCTCCGGGATAACCAAATACGGTATCCACGCCCTGCTCTTTCAAACATTCAATAATAATCTCTGAACCTGTCAACTGTTTCATTTACATGTCTCCTTAATTCTTGTAATCTATATATCATCTTAACAACTCAATTATTGTACTGTATTTAGGTGGAATCAGTCAAGCTCTAATACTGCGCCTCTGTTTCCGGATGTTACCATCTTAGCATATCTTGCCAGATAGCCGGTTGTCACCTTAGGCTCTCTCGGCGTCCAGGCAGCTTTACGCCTTGCCATCTCCTCATCGGAAATCGCAAGCTCTAAGGAATGATTGTCAATATCAATCTTAATGATATCTCCCTCTTCCACAAAAGCAATCGGTCCGCCTACCGCCGCCTCAGGAGAAATATGTCCGATAGAAGCTCCTCGGCTTGCACCGGAGAACCGTCCGTCCGTAATCAGAGCTACGGAAGAACCAAGTCCCATTCCGGCTATGGCAGAGGTAGGATTTAACATCTCTCTCATACCCGGACCTCCCTTTGGTCCCTCGTAACGGATGACCACTACATCTCCTTCCACAATCTTACCTCCCTTGATTGCTTCGATGGCATCCTCCTCACAGTCAAAGACTCTGGCCGGACCTTCGTGCTTCATCATCTCAGGAACTACTGCGGAACGTTTTACCACGGAACCGTCCGGCGCAAGATTGCCCTTTAATACAGCCAGTCCTCCCGTCTTGCTGTATGGGTTATCCATTGGCCGGATCACCTCCGGATTCTTATTCACATGTCCTTCTACAGCCTCTCCAATGGTCTTTCCGGTTACCGTCATGCAGTCCTCATTTAACAATCCGGCGCTCTTTAACTGGTTCATTACCGCATAGACGCCTCCCGCCTCATTCAGATCTTCCATATAGGTCGGACCTGCCGGTGCCAGATGACAAAGGTTAGGAGTCTTGGCGCTAAGTTCATTTGCCAGGGAAATATCAAAGTCAAAACCAATCTCATGGGCAATGGCCGGTATATGCAGCATGGAGTTGGTGGAGCATCCCAATGCCATATCTACGGTCAACGCATTCAAAATCGCTTCCTTTGTAATAATGTCTCTTGGACGGATATTCTTATGATACATATCCATAACGGCCATGCCTGCATGCTTGGCAAGCTTCAAGCGCTCAGAATATACTGCCGGAATGGTTCCGTTGCCCGGAAGTCCCATACCTAACGCCTCTGTCAGACAGTTCATGGAATTGGCCGTATACATACCGGAGCAGGAACCGCAGGTCGGACACGCCTTACATTCAAACTCATTCACATCCTCTTCTGACATCGTGCCTGCCGCATATGAACCCACGGCCTCAAACATAGAGGAAAGGGAAGTCTTATGTCCCTTTACATGACCAGCAAGCATAGGCCCGCCTGATACAAATACCGTCGGCACATTCACTCTTGCCGCCGCCATTAAAAGTCCCGGCACATTCTTATCACAGTTGGGGATCATGACTAAAGCGTCAAACTGATGGGCAATGGCCATACATTCTGTGGAATCTGCAATCAGATCTCTCGTCACTAAAGAATACTTCATACCGATATGCCCCATGGCAATTCCGTCACAGACAGCAATAGCCGGGAACATAACCGGCGTACCGCCTGCCATGGCAACCCCCATCTTAACGGCCTGGGCAATCTTATCCAGATTCATATGTCCCGGAACAATCTCATTATAGGAACATACAATGCCGACTAAAGGTTTCTTCATCTCTTCTTCGGTCATGCCCAGCGCATTAAATAAAGATCTGTGCGGCGCCTGCTGCATACCAACTTTAACATTATCACTCTTCATAATCTGTCTCCTTTATATTCTTTTATTAGAGCCTTTCAGCAATCAGGTCTCCCATTTGCGTACAGCTAACTAACTGCGTTCCTTCCGATACGATATCACAGGTGCGGTACCCATCTTCAAGAACCTTCTTCACTGCCGCCTCAACCGCATCGGCCTCCTTGTCCAGATCCAAGGAAAACCGGAGCAGCATAGCCGCAGACAGGATTGTGGCAATGGGATTTGCCTTGTTCTGTCCCGCAATATCCGGTGCGGAACCGCCGCTTGGCTCATACATGCCAAACTTCGTCTCATTGAGGGAAGCGGAGGCTAACATTCCGATGGAGCCGGTCACCATAGACGCCTCGTCAGATAGGATATCCCCAAACATATTCTCTGTCAGGATTACATCAAACTGCGCCGGATCCTTCACTAACTGCATGGCACAGTTATCCACCAGCATATGCTCTAACTGAACCTCCGGATAATCCTTTGCCACTTCGTTGACTACAGCCCGCCAAAGTCTTGATGAATCTAATACATTCGCTTTATCCACCGAGGTGACTTTCTTTCTGCGTTTCATCGCAATGTCAAATCCCCGGATTGCAATTCTTCTAATCTCGTCCTCCGTGTAGGTCAACGTATCAATAGCCTTTTTCTTACCGTTCTCCTCAACTGTCTTCCTTTCACCAAAATACAGTCCTCCGGTCAGTTCCCGCATAATCATCATGTCAAAGCCCTTTTCAGAGATTTCCTCCTTCAGAGGACATGCGCCTCTTAATTCGGGATATAATAATGCCGGTCTTAAGTTGGCAAACAGATTCAATTCCTTGCGGATTTTTAAAAGTCCTGCCTCCGGCCTTAAATGAGGCTCTAACTTATACCAGGGGGAAGTGCTGGTATTGCCGCCAATGGAGCCTAACAGCACTGCATCTGCCTTCTTCGCCCGTTCCACTGTCTCGTCTGTCAAGGGTTCGCCGTAAGCATCAATGGAGCAGCCCCCCATCAAAAGCTGGTCATACTGAAAGGTATGTCCATACTTTTCCCCAATCTTATCTAAGACCTTCATTGCCTCTGTGACAACCTCCGGTCCAATGCCATCTCCCTTGATGACCGCTAAATTAAAATTCATCTTCCTTCCTCCCGAATTACTTATTATTAATATAATTTACCAGACCTTCCGCCTTGATAATCTCCTGCATAAACGGCGGAAATGCCTGCCCTTTAAACTCTGTTCCCTTGGTCCGGTTATAAATCATACCGCTGTCAAAATCAATCTCCACCTCGTCACCGGCATCAATTCCCTTTGCCGCCTCCGGACATTCGATAATCGGAAGTCCGATATTAATGGCGTTGCGGTAAAAAATTCTTGCAAAGGTCTCCGCAATCACACAGCTAATGCCGCTGGCTTTAATCGCTATCGGGGCATGTTCCCTTGAGGAACCACAGCCGAAATTCTTATTGGCTACCATAATATCGCCCGGCTTTACCCGCTTTACAAAATCCTTGTCAATATCCTCCATGCAATTCTTTGCCAGCTCCGCCGGATCAGATGAATTGAGATATCTTGCCGGAATAATAACATCGGTATCCACATTATCTCCATACTTATGTACTGTTCCATGTGCTTTCATTATTCTTAAACCTCCTGTTTGCTCATTCTTCTTATCAAACACTCCATATCTGTCTGATGCTGTCCTGTCGGCTGTCTGATATACAGCCTTAAATAAATGCCCGTTGTCCAGGCGTTCCTTTCTATCTTAATTCTCTAACTGGCATGGACAGGAAATCTTACCGGTTACCGCTGAAGCTGCTGCCACCGCCGGGGAAGCCAGATAAATCTCAGAATCCACATGTCCCATGCGCCCTACAAAGTTCCGGTTAGTTGTGGCCACTGCTTTTTCCCCTGCCGCAAGGATTCCCATATGTCCGCCAAGACATGGACCGCAGGTTGGAGTAGAGACAACTGCCCCTGCTTCCACAAAAATCTTGAGCAAGCCTTCCTCCATTGCCTGTAAATAGATTGCCTGGGTAGCCGGAATGACAATTACGCGGAGGCCCTTTGCACAATGTCTTCCTTTCAATACCTCTGCGGCAATCCGCAAATCTTCAATCCGTCCATTGGTACATGAACCAATCACCACCTGATCAATGGCAATATCCGGAACCTGACTGATTGGCTTGGTATTCTCCGGCAAATGCGGAAACGCCACAGTAGGCTCTAAAGCGCTTAAATCAATGGTATACACCTCATCATATACCGCATCCTCATCGGCTTCATAGACCTTATACTCTTTCTTGGAATGTTCCTTCATATAAGCAATCGTCTTATCGTCCACAGGGAAAATTCCATTCTTGGCCCCTGCTTCAATGGCCATATTCGCCATGGTAAAACGGTCGTCCATCGAAAGATTGGCAATACCGTCTCCTACAAATTCCATCGACTTATAAAGGGCGCCGTCTACACCAATCAAGCCGATAATATGTAAAATAACATCCTTGCCGCTGACCCATTTCTTTGGTTTCCCAGTCAATACAAACTGAATCGCAGAGGGTACCTTGAACCACGCCTTCCCGGTTGCCATTCCGGCCGCCATATCCGTAGAACCCACTCCGGTGGAAAATGCTCCCAATGCGCCATAGGTACAGGTGTGGGAATCTGCGCCAATGCAGGTCTCTCCGGCAACAATCAAGCCTTTCTCCGGAAGCAGCGCATGTTCAATCCCCATCTCTCCCACATCAAAGAAATTGGTAATCTCCTGGGCATCCGCATACTCCCTGACACACTTACAATGCTCTGCGCTCTTAATATCCTTATTCGGCGTAAAATGATCAAGCACCATAGCGATTTTATCCTTGTCAAACACCTTATCTGTCTTAAATTTCTCCATCTCATGGATGGCTACCGGCGTTGTCACATCATTTCCTAATACTAAATCCAAATCTGCCTCAATCAACTGGCCTGCTTCTACCGAGGGAAGTCCTGCATGGGCAGCAAGAATCTTCTGTGTCATAGTCATTCCCATAACCATTCTCTCCTTTACTTATTGATTAAATTCATACACAGTATAGCATAATCCTATTTATAATTAAAATATATATATAGAATACATATTATAACATAAATTCATACATAGTATTCAATCCCTTGATTGCACCCAATCCTCTATAGCAGAATGGATCTGACATATTCTATATCCAAACCTTCCTCTTTCGCTATCTCCTCAATATCCTCTCCGGCTGACCTTCTCTCAAATATCCTCTTTGCCAGGCGTATTCCTTCTTCTCTTCCTTCTTCTCTTCCCGCTATCCTTCCATTCATCTGACCTTCCTCAAAAATCTCCTGTACTGCCTTACACATATCAATCCCACCTTCCTCGTTCTCATAATTCTCTGAATCTACAATCAAATCCATCTTCATAAACTTAGATATCATCATATAGGTATCCGCTTCCAGATTACGATATTGTACATTCTGATTAATAAAATTCCACAGATCATCTTTGCTATCCCGGTGCTTTAGAATATCTAACACCAGTTTCAGGTCCGAACGATACCCTTCTGTATCTCCCATATTCTGAAACTCTACCAGATTAAGGGGCCAGTTCCCAATATAGGGGCGCACCAAATCCGGAAACCCGATATCCAGCATATCCCACAGACACCTGCCGGCGTCCCACTTGTCGTCTCCCGTATAGAAAATCAGCGTTATCACGGGAATCAGCTTATCCTCCTTGGCAAAACGTCCCAGATACGCATCCCCTGACAGGTCCTTCCTCTGTGTATGTTGGTACTGTACCCGGCTCACCTGATCCGAATATTCCAGACAATCGTACATCATGCTCCGAAAGGGCATACAGTAATTAATATGTTCCTGATGCTCCACACAGCAAACCATCAGCAAAAGCTTTGTGTCTCCAAACGTTACCACTCTGGAAATATCCCGTTCCCTGCGAATCACATCCATCCCTGTACGATCCTTAACCACTGTCCGGTAAGTCTCGTTCCATGGCCTGAGCGCCTTCTCATCAATCACCTGCTCCCCATTAAAACAAACCGCATTAAACAAATCTGCGAACCGGTCATCCCTCGACAAAAAATGAACTACAATATTCTCCTGTTTCCCCATAGCCATTCCTCCTTGTATTATAATCTTCCGTCAACACTTAGGCAACCTAAAATTATCCTTGAATGAAAAACATTCTTATGCAAAAGTAAATTAGACTTATTTAGCCATCGTCAGTTGTCAAAGTACAGGTTTAATTTTTCAATCTAACTTCTTGATAAATTCATTGTATCAAAATAAGTGTCCCATTAACCGGACTTGAAAAAATAATTGTATTGATATAATATAATTTTATTGTATAGATATTTAAATTTATAATAACTATCATTTATGTTATCTGTTTTTATAATGCAACTCCAAATTACAAAAAGACAGATGCCTGCGAAGCCATAAAAGATTATAAGAATCACAAAACAACTACAGAAATCATAAGAGATTATAAATATCACAAAATAACTACAGAAATCATAAGAGATTACAAGAACCACAAAATCATATCGGATTATAGAAAAGCAAAACAATTAGACTCATAGAAGAAAGGAAAACCCCATGGAACAGAATTTAAACCATTACCGCATTTTTTATGAAGCCGCAAAAACCGGCAATATCAGCCGGGCGGCAGAGAATCTTTATATCAGCCAGCCCGCTGTTTCCAAATCCATCACCGGATTAGAACATTCCCTTGGGCAGACGCTTTTTATCCGAAGCAAAAAAGGCGTAAAGCTGACGGAGGAAGGTAAGACCCTCTACCAACACTTAGAAACTGCCTTTGCCTCCATCGACATGGCGGAAAACACCTTAAAACGCATTAAAAATCTGGGCATGGGACAGCTCCGCATCGGCGTTTCCACCTCGCTTTGCAAATATGTGCTGCTGTCGTACCTGCAGGATTTTATCCGGGAAAATCCCCATGTCAAGGTTTCCATTGAATGTAATCCCACCTTTGAGACCATCCAGCTTCTTAAGGCAGATAAAATTGATATTGGATTAATCTGTGAGACGAAATTAGACAGAGACTTTCATTTTGCGCCTCTGCGAAAAATCCACGACACCTTTGTCACCACAAGGCTTTATCTGGATAACCTGATTTTGCGGGAATACGACGCCGATCAAGGAAGCTCCCGTTCCGACAGTGAAACAGGAGCCGGGGCTTCTCCGCTTCCACCTATGACCGGTCTATTGCTATTTGCGGAAGAAGATAAGAAAAAGAGTTCCGATATCCCCTTTACAGAAAAAGAGATTCTGGAAAAATCCAATCTCATGCTGTTAGACAAAGGAAATATATCCCGGCAATACATCGACGCCTATATAGAAAAGCACCGCATCCAGCCGGGACAGATTTTAGAGATTAACAATATGGATCTGCTGATTGATTTTGCCGCCATTGGCATGGGCGTCGCCTGTGTGGTGCGGGAATTTGTGGATTCCTACATTGAAAGCGGCCAGGTCATAGAAATTCCCATGGACTATGAAATCCCGGAACGCACCGTTGGTTTTGTGTATAACGAACACGCCATCGGCACCACAGCAAAGCGTTTTCTTGACATTACACACTGAGTCTTACAAAATAATCCGTTCCATCGGGAAAGAAAACCGTGAGCCCTACAAAATAATCAACTCCTTCGGGGAATGGGAAAGGCACTCGCACCCATCCTCCTTTACCACCAGCAAATCCTCAATGCGGACGCCAAACTTCCCCGGCAGATAAATTCCCGGTTCATCCGTAATCACCATATTCTCTTTAGTTACGACGTCACACTTAGGGGAAAAACGGGGTTCCTCATGGATTTCCAGGCCCACGCTGTGCCCCAGACCATGGCCGAAATACTCCCCATAGCCCATGTCGGCAATATAATCCCTTGCCGCCGCGTCAACGAAACTGCACTTCACGCCTGTGCGAACCGCCTCCATCGCCCGACAGTTTGCCTCGGACACAATCTCATATATGCGCCGCATTTCCTCGGAGGGCTTTCCCAACGCAACGGTTCTTGTCATATCGGAACAATACCCCTGATACACACAGCCAAAATCCATCGTGATGAAATCTCCCGGCTGCAGCTTCCTGTCGGTCACCTGCGCATGCGGCATGGAAGAATTAGGGCCGCTTGCCACAATGGTGTCAAAGCTTAACTTGGCGGCGCCCTGTCTCTTCATGAAAAATTCCAGCTCTAAGGCGATTTCCGCCTCCGTCACCCCCGGCCGGATCAGTTCCAATATATGAGAAAATGCTGCGTCGCCGATAGCCTCTGCCCTGGCAATAAGCGAAAGCTCTTTTTCGTCTTTCACCTGACGGCTTTCCTGAATCGCATCCTGTGCTAAAATGAACTCATATTCTCCACAGGTCTCGCGAAACCGCAGATACCGGGAAAGCGGCATCGTCGCCTCAATTCCCACAACCGCCTTAACATTACCGGATACACTACCTCCTGCAGCGGCTCCTCCTGATACCTCACGTTCCTCATGCGCCTTAACATTCGCGCCAACTCCTGCACTGTCTGATACGCCTTCTCCCACAAGCTCCCCAAGCAGTTTACTAACTACAATATGATAAGGTTCCTTCTCTAACGGCGCTAAGGGAATATCCGGGCACTCCTTCTCCACCTGTTCATAATAGCGGGAATCCGTTATAAGAACCCCCCGTCCGTCTTCTGCGCGCATCAAAAATACCGCCTCTCCGCCGGTAAATCCTGTATAATAATAAAGGTTCGCCGGACTGTCAATCAGCACAGCCGCCATTCCCTGCCTTTTCAGTTTTTCTCTTAAAAAATCCCTTCTTGCCTGCCACATTTCCAAACTCTGCCCTTTCCCTGTTCCTGCAATTTCTTATTTCCCCGGCTGCACTTCGGGTACTCATCGCCCGCAGCCAGAATCAATCTCTCCGGCATCTCCTCAATGCTCTCTCATTCTACGCCCACAGCCGGAATTAATCTCTCCAACATTTCCTCAATGCTGTCGCAGTTTGCGTCCACAGCCACATCAGCCGCCCGCCTGTACATAGGCTCTCTTTGCTTCATCATCCGGCATATGGTGCCGTAAGGGTCTTCCCCCTTTAAGAGAGGTCGGTTTCCGTCTTCCTTTACCCGCTCATAAATGACCTGAGGGGCCGCCGTCAGGTAGCAAACCCGGCCAATCTCCCTTAGAAGCCTTGCATTTTCCGGACGCAGAGGCATACCGCCGCCGGTGGCGACCACCGTATGCTGCAGGGAATCCCGCAGCCCGGTCAATGCTTCCGTCTCAAGCTTTCGGAAGGCTTCCTCCCCTTCTTCCGCAAAAATCTCTGAAATCTTCTTTCCCGCCTGCCGCTCAATATACCCGTCCGTATCCAGAAAATCCATGTCAAAATGCTTCGCCAAAGCTTTTCCAAAGGTAGTCTTGCCGCTTCCCATATAGCCGATAAGGACAATGTTATCCTTCGGGTACACCTGGCGCCTTAGCTCAGTGTAAATCTCCGCCGCCACGTCCTCCGGCACCGTCATATCATGCCATAGCTCATAAGCGATAATTCCCTGATAAAGCAGCATTTTGAGGGCATTAAATGCTTTTCCTCCATGCGCTGCTACCAGCTTCATGAACTTGGTCTCCGCCGGATTATAGATAAGGTCCACGCCGATTTTTACCCTGTCATAAAAGGAACCGTCCTCAATTACAACCTGATCTATATGAGGCGCCAATCCGATTGACGTTGCCTGAAAGACAATCCATTTCTCCAATCCTTCAAGAAGCTTCCCATAATCCGCCAGCGCCATAGGGACAATCACTTTTCCCTCTGGGTCAAGCTTCCCAGCAATCTCCCCCGCCTTTTCCACAGTGCGGTTTAAAAGGTAAATCTTTGCCACCCCTTCTATGAGACACATATAGGCAACCGCCTTTGCCGCCCCGCCTGCGCCTAAGATAACCACGGTTTCCCCCTTAAGAGAAATCCCATCCTCTTTCATCTGCCGCCGAAGCCCCGACATATCCGTATTGTACCCTTTATAGCCGCCCTTCTCCTCGCAGCGGACCAGCGTATTGACTGCTCCGATTGCCGCCGCCGCCTCATCTATCTCCACCAGAGAATCCATTACGTCATTTTTGTGGGGTACGGTCACGTTAAGCCCCTTTATATGCAAGGCGTAAGCGCCCTTCACTGCCGCGCTAAGCCCCTCCTTTTCCACTAAAAAAGGCACATATACGGAAGGAATGTTAAGCCGCTCTCCCAATCCGTTATGAATCACCGGTGACAATGTATGCTCCACCGGATTGCCAATCAAACCAATCACACTGGTCTTTCCGCTAATATTCATTATTATTTTCCTCCCCTGGAAACTTTTCTTAGATAAAACCATTTAATTATCTTTTCGGGAATTCGTTTCAGAACAATTTGAAATTCCTCCTTAGGATCAATCGGATCTAATAAAATACTATACATACCGGCACGATTGGCCCCCCAAATATCCGTAAATATCTGATCCCCAACAAACAGTGTGTTTTCCAGATTAGTTCCCAACCGCTCCATACCTCTTTCATAGCCTTTTTTGGAAGGTTTCCATGCTTTATACACATATTTTACTCCCAATGGATCTGCAAAGGTACGCACCCGTTCTTCATCATTATTGGAAATCAGGCAAATCCCAAATCCTGCCGCCTTCAATCTCTGAATGAAAATTTCCGCCTTTTCATCTACCGGCTGGTCATGGGGAACTAATGTATTATCGATATCAAGCAATATTCCCCGAAATCCCTGTTGATAGTATTTTTCAATGGGTATATCCTCTTTTTTGTTATATGCGCATCTTGGATAAAGCTTATGCATACATGAATCTCCTATTTTATCCTATTAACATTTTTCTCATTTGTTTCGCCTATAATATAATGTGGTCTATTTTTAACTTCCAGATACATCTTTGATATATATTGTCCCAAAATACCAATACAAAATAATTGGATACCGCCTATAAGCGTAATAATACACACCAGAGAAGCCCACCCCTGTACAGGATCACCAAAAATTAATCTCCTTACTATTACAAATAAAATCATGACAAAAGCCAGAATCGTAAAAAAGATACCCATCCAGGAAGAAAGAACTAACGGTACCTGAGAAAAATTAATAATCCCATCGAGAGAATATTTAAACAATCCCCAAAAATTCCATTTTGTCTGGCCTGCGACTCTTTCAATATTTTCAAAGGGAATCCATTTTGTCCGAAAGCCAATCCACCCAAAAATTCCCTTGGAAAACCGGTTATACTCACACATCCGGATAATTGCATTGACCATTTCCCTGGTCATTAGCCGGAAATCTCTGGCCCCATCTACAATATCTGCATCCGAAATTTTATTAATAATTCTATAAAATATCCTTGCAAAAAAAGACCGAATAGGAGGTTCGCCCTGGCGGGAAACCCGCCTCGTTGCCACGCTGTCGTACTCCCCTGTTTCCAAATCTTTTACCATTTCCGGTAACAGAGATGGAGGATCCTGCATATCGGCGTCCATCACAGCTACATAGTCGCCCTTTGCATTACAGAAACCACAATACATTGCCGATTCCTTTCCAAAATTCCTTGAAAATGAAAAATAGATTGTACGTTTATCTTCCGCTGCTAATTTCCTAAGTACGGCCTTGGTTCCATCCGTTGAACCGTCATCCACGAACAAAAATTCAAATTCGTAATCCGGCATTTTTTCTGCCACACCACAAAGACTATCATACAAAATAGGCAGGCTTTCCTGTTCATTATAACTTGGAATAATCAAAGAAATTTTTTTCTTCATATAACGTACCTCTTTAAAAGCATTATAACCATAGAAAGCACCTTACCACTGCCCATCCCTTTCAGAACTGGCAAATGGCGGTGCTTTCTCATTAACCCTACGGATATACAATTACTGAATCATAATACCATAGCATACTCATCATTGGTCATATTTAAGTCAAATCAAAGAGCCTTGGAATTAATTTAATCTTAATCCTCTTGTATGCTATATTGCCTTTTCCATCAACGGCCTTTATTACAATGTAAGTATACTGTCCTCCATATGGTTCAAAATATTGGGATTTCAGTTTCAGATTCTTAAAGCCTTCCTTCTTTTCCGGATCGTAGCGCAGCTCAGCTAACTGTCCTTTCTTCAATGTGCCATCCAAACCACCTAACAAATCTTTATTCGTTGTCAGAGTATTATACTCTGCAATCATAACGTGATTTGAATCTGCACTGTAATCATCTAACAGATCACCACCGGGAATATTATAGTTCAAATCATAGTATACATATACCTGCTTGAGCTCTGTAGTGGAATCCACTTTTACCTTAAAGTCAAATTCAGGAACGCTTTCTGCATCTTCAACATTATAATAATAGTTCCCATCTTCATCTAAAAAGATATTGCCCTCATCTTTTGTCTTGTCAATTACTTCACCATCTGTATCCGGTTCATGAACTGTAATCTTTGGCTTAGAGCCTTTATTACGAACACTGTTTACAATGATGTTAATAAATAATCTACGCTCGTCATTATTGTCACGTGCCGGACCGGTTACCACTGTATGACCGGCGCCGCAGTAGAAGATATTGCCTTTACTGTACAGGAAGTAATTATCCATGCCATCATGCGGCGATGCTGCAAATACAGATGCGCCGTCTTTTGAGCTGGCGGACGATCCTGCGGACAAGGTATACCATACGGCTACGTTTTCATCCTCCATATCCAATGCAAGGGTCTGTGAATGGGTGCCGGATATCCGAAGCTCTGAACTGATTGTAAATGGATAGGTGGTTACAATACCGTCATTTACCTGTGAAGCTCCATCCGTTCCTTTTCCTTTTACTACATTGTAACCCTGATTCCAGAATACCGCATTTTGGAATTCATACTGTACATACAAATACGGTGACGTATGATTTTCAACAGTTGAATACATAGCCATCGGGTCTGTCACGCCCACTATGGAACGATATCCATAAATCATCCAATTTAATGGAGAATCTAAACTTGTACTGTCGCCATTCCTTGCACGTTCAGTCCAGAAATACAAGCTCTTGTCTTCAGTCAGATATTTCTGGTATTTACCTCCTGTCCGTACATATTGATCCCACTGCAACGTCACTTTTCCATCTGAGTCTGTTTTCCCTAGCACATAAACATCTCGATTATCGGTACGGTATATACATACATCTTGATTCGCTACTGCACCCCCATCTGGATATTTAATTTCTATATTTATTGTAAGTTTCTCATCAAGAGACGAATGAACAGAATCCTGTACCTCTGTTGCTGATATTTGGTCTATATTACTATTATATGGATTATTTCTTGTAAGAGACAGATTAATATCTGTATCCTTAACAGTAAATTCATTCTGTGCTCCCCAACCTGGCTGATTACCAAAAACAAATGACAATGACTGTGCAGAAGCAGCTATACTATCATCCGGTCCTGTTACATGGAAACGATCCATACCAAATCTGGAACGAAGTTCATTCGTAAGATTGGTTGCACCGGCGCCCTTGTATCTGGTTGTAGAGTCATGGGTATTCAACATAGCGCCGCCATTATCAATGTAACTCTTAAGCTGTTCACAAGCGCTCAAAGATAAATCTCTGCCTCCAAAGTCCTCTGCAAATCCCAATACAACCATATCAAAGTTATTCAACATCCAATTTTCTGCATTACCGGATAAACGAGTATAGTTAATGTATTCATTATATTCCTTAATTGCTTCATCCTTCTTTGCAATATAAGCATTATAATAATTCTTTAGCTGCACCAAATTGCCATTGCCCCCTAAAGCGCCCTGCTGTGCATTTATATTATACAGCCAGAACTTATAAAACTCGTTATTCTCAATATATTGTTCCAGACGATCTGACTTCGTATACGCAGAATTGCCTACCAATTTTCCCATCTCTTCCTTTAGGTTGGCAAGCTCTATACTTTCGTCAACTTCTTTCTGCAACTGCAGATACTTGGCATAATGCTCTTGCGCCGCAAGTCTATTCGCTTCAATCTGTTCGTCTGTCTGTCCTGCAACTGCGTTGACAACTTGTTCAAATTCGTTAACTGTCACAATATCCAGTTCAAAATCATAGTCCTCTAACAAAATATCAGCTATATTGGAATCCCAATCCTCATCCATAATGGTAGAATCAAATTTAACAATGCCAAACTTGTGCTGATGCAGTCCTAAATTCACGCCATTTATTGTCTCATCATCACCGGATGTATTCTCCGCAAGTGCATCAAGACCGTTACACCATATATTATACTTAGCGCGGTACTCTGCCATCTGACATTCCGGGCACAGATACAGGGAATGGCCGTCATTCTCATCTTCGCCTTCTCCTGATGCGTTGGTATCTGCAACCGGCATAATCTCTAAAATACGGACTGTCTTCTTTTCCAAATCCTCTTTCTTCGGATAGTATGCATAGCCTTCTGTCACAGCGCAAGCGCCGCTCTGAGCCAGAGCAACTACCTTCCAGCTGACAAGACCATAAAAATCTTCATCCATCTCATCATAGGTTAAGGTCATTTCCGTCGGCGTGGTCTCTGCTGAATTATAATGATAAATTCCGGAGCTTACCAATTCATCCGCATCATCACTGAAGACTCCGTCTCCGTCATAATCCACATATAATTTCATTGTGATATCCGCCAAATCGGAACCCGGAAGAGTCGCATAACCGGTTACGCTTAACTTCTCTCCGGCCTCATTATACGAATTCGCATTGCCCTCAATATAATCCTTCGGCGCCTTTGTCAGAGTTAAAACCGGTCTGGTCTGAGAGGCGTTCACTACATCTTTTATCTCAACGCCAACCTCCTCTTTGAAAACAGTAACGTCTCCGAGTGTATTGCCATAAGTCTTATCTGAGTTATCTATCTGCGTAACAGCAGTGTATGGCTTCCCCTCATCATCCAGCCCATCTGTTGCCTTAAAATCCCAGAGAATACTAGCTTTCTTATCCTGATCCGCATAAGCTGCATCTAACAGATCATACATAAAGGAATCCGGGTCAATATCATTCATTTCAAGCTGCTTTAGACGGTTAGTCTCATTCTTTACCTTCTCAAAAGCCTCCGTTACCCGGCTTTCAAAAATAATCGGCATTCCTGCATTCATATAGGCAATAAACTCATCTAACTTGCGCTTCGTAATGTCATTACCATTTAATTCCACAAAGGTACTCATTGATTCATTATCTACATTACCATAAGGAATACTGTTCGTTACTACCTGCTTGTTATTACTTGCTGCCACACGCAAAGGAACAGAAATTCCCGTATGGGTATACATATCAAAATAAGTACATACCTTTAATGCATCCTTTAAGCTCGCTTTAGTTTGATTTCTAAAGAAATCCGCAAAGATATGCGGTGTCAGAGCAGAGGAATTACCGCCTACATAGATTAAATCATATGTCTCTATCAGCTTATCCTTTCTGGTAATCAGCTCATCTGTAGACATCTGGTCAATCTGAATCTGCGTCATTTTAAGACCTGTTGCATACGCAATCTTTGCCTTCGACAACTCGAATGCGTAGTACTCCGTACCTTCTTCTACCTCATCCTTCGTAACGCCGCTAAGCACTTCGGAAGGCTGCTCATAATAGTTACCACCCATCTCATATACACTTTGCACCTTGCTGCTGGTCATTGCCGGTTTTGTCTGTGCCAGTTCCAGATCAATGGGATAACAGGGCTGTAACTCCAGGACACGGAATTTCTTACCGTTAGAACCTCTTGAGCCGCTACCGCGATAATCCCCTCCGTTTAAAATATCGGCAACCGTCTTAGCGCCGGCTATTCCTTCTGCCTGCTGCTCATTCAGGGAAGTAAAGAAACCGCTGGTAATAGCCAGAACATGAGGATACCTTGCTACACCCTTATTACTAATCAGCATATCCATTAATTTCAGGTAGTTATTCGCACCAGAATCCACTACCTCGCCAGAAGTATTTCCAATAATCCGTCCATCATATAAAATATACTTACTAGACTCTGATAACGCTTTCAGTTTCTTATAGACATCCTCCGGTACTGTCTCAGTCTTAATATCATTTTCCAAAAGGATATAATCATACCCATTCTCCAATTCGGCCACTGTAAGCGCACTCGGCGAAACAACCGTATAATTCATTGCTTCCGGCAATTTATCACTCATACCATAATATGCATCTTTGATAACATCACTATATCCTGACATTCTTTGGTACATGGTATCGGCTGCTGAATCATTATTCGTTACAACAAGCACTGTACCGGGCGCTCTGTCTGTTCTGCTATTCACGTTGTTTTTCAGATAATAAGATCCGTTTGCCTTGAAGAAATTCTCGGCAGTTAAGCCTTCCGCCCATGAATAGGTACGGAATTTAATATGGTTCCTGCTGATTGCATTGACCAAATCATAATAAGTCTTATTCGCTGCCGCCGTAGTTCCCTTCGTAACATAATCCATAATAATCGGTTTATCCTGACCTAAAGCATACACATGAAGATAATTAAACAAATCGTCATTCATATTATTGGTTCCATCATAGGAATTATAGGCAGGACTGTTTACATAGATTAAATCTGCTGCATCTAATATCGACTGAACCGTTTCCTCGCCAGAGACAACGTCGCTTAAAGCTGTTCCGGCATGTATGGTAAGCAAAGTAAAATTAACCATACCCGCCGGCATATCTGAGGCCACACTATCCTTATTGGCAGATATAACATACTTGCTAAAACCTTCATTGGCAATGTACGCACCCAAATCAGATTGGGTGGCGCCGTTTGGTATAATTTCAACTACGTTAAATTTTTCATTTGCATTTATTGCATTGTCAATTATCAAGTCAATATTTGTCATATAGGTCATATCTGACAAATTATCGCCTCTGTTTGTCATATCATTTTCTGCCAGCTTAATACTATTTTTTGATTCTCCATGACCTTTGGTTGCAATAGAGTAAGAAGCTACAGAAACCACTGCAAACAGAGCAATCAAGACGGCAATTGAAATTATATTGATTACTTTTTTCTTTGACATATCTTTCTCCCTTTTCCTTTCTTCTACTCATGCTTAATCATGGTGTTCCAGTTCCTTTTTTCTTATATAACTGCTGCGGCCGGACCGTCAGGACGTTAGAATTTCTGAAACTAATCGTCTCCGCAACATTATATTCATATCCTTCATCCGCAAAAAGAATATTCGCTAAGAATGCATTGCCCTCTGAATCTGCCGACAGATAAAAATCTGAAACTCGATCTGTCAACAATCCTTCGATGTCACCGGATATAGTTGTATTAGCCGAAGTAAACTTATCCGTAACAGCTGACTTCTTACTCGCTGCTGTCGAAACACTGGCTCCTAACTTACTTAATATCTGTTGGCGCGCCCATTCATAATTCTTGGCTTTAGCATCTGCATCCGTCTGTGTCTCATACCGGTTAACATATATGGAACAGGTTCCATCCCGCGTATCTGTTATATCCGTAATATAATATATCACGTGAACCGTAATGGCAGTGCCATCATCAGCCTGTCTTGCATATTCTGCGTAAATAAACTCCGGTTTGATATACTGATACTCTCCAGTAGACTTCAAATATCGGAATGAACGCACCGGTTCATCAGGCGATATAAAATCACTGTCTGTATCCAATGGATATGGTTTACCGCTGCTGCCATCTAATACCTCAAAGGTTGTAAAATCGACTATAACATCACGACTTGTAGTTTTCAAGGTATCATTCAACGCATAGTTACCGTAATTATCCGGTACAAAATCAAATTTTACAGCATCATAAGAAGCTGCCTCAGCTACCACCCTCTGATTTTTTGTGTCTTTGTCAGCCTTCGTAATGGTATACATTCCATCATCCTTTGTGCTGACTCTGACATAACTCGCCTGCATCAACGTATCCGCCATCTGCTCCATAACCTGCATGGATTCCGTCTGGATATTCAGATTTTTCTTTGTCTTGCGATAGGCTCCCGAGGATGTACTCATAAATTGAACAATCATAATCATTATAATCGAAAGGATTGTCATTGCAATCAACAATTCAATTAATGAAAAACCCTGATTGGCTTTTTTCGCATTCCCCAACTGCATTCCCTCCTTACTTGATATAATGATTTCCGGTTATACTATCCAAATAAATCGACGCCACTGTACTGTTATTATATATAACCTCGTACGTACCTGCACCATATTTAACAGAGCCATCTGATTTATTAAACTCAATTAATATGTTATCTGTTGTTCCATCTGCATTTGGAGAAGATGTAAGCGTACTATGTCTTTGTTCCGCATGACCTGAAGTTTCGGTATATTTTATTGAAACAATATCCGTCAATGCCTCAACTTTTTCCTTTTGTATAAAGTTAGTTCCATCTTCATATCCCAAAATAATCTCGTAGGATCCATCCCTTATATCATCTGTACTATCGACATTCTTGCATAACTGCATACATAAAGGATATGCTGCGCCCGGTTCAGAAGATGTGGGACTGGTTTGGGTTTTGCCCTGAGATATTGCCTTTGTTTTAATCCACAAGCTTCCAATCTGATTATCCAGGGAATTAACAGCCGCATTACATTTTGCCTGATGAATAACGCCCAAAGTAACAAATGCAACGGCTGTCAATATTGCCATAATAGCAATGACAATAATCATTTCAATTAGTGTATAACCTTTGTTCTTCTTCATGCCATCACCGCCTAATCTACATTCTTCTTCCAATTCTTAAAGCTAAGTACATCTTCAAATTGCACTGCGCTAATATTCTTTGTAGATTCTGTTTGTATCGTTCCGGAATCTTCATCAACCTTATATATAGACTGATACTGCTGGAACAAATTACATACCTCAAAGTAATTCTTAGAAGCATCCGCAGACAATTGAGATTCATCACATTCCCGAAGAATCGTTTTAATAATCTCCTCATTCGCCATAAAGTTCATGGTCTGGTTGATTTTTACTTTGCTTCCGGATACAATCAGACCTTCAAAGGACTTAACATCAGATGCAAATGTAACATCACCCTTACAAATAATCATTCCCTGAACATTGCCGCTTGGGAAATCTTCCGCAGTTACTTCTACATCTCCCTTACAAACCCAAACTTTATATCCGGAATTTAATTTAACGATAATATCATTCCAGCTATCTCCTAACTTATTGAAATAGAAGAAATAATTAATCGGCGTAATATCACTTTCCTTCATGGTATGCGCATCAGATACGCCGGCCTGGTTCCGGCTTGTTGTCGTCAGCATCCACTTAGCTTCCTTATATTCACTTTGCAGTCTGGTTGTAACCGTATTAGCCAATGCAGAAGCATCCTGCTCTTCATTTTCAGATACCAAATCCGTTCTCTTTGCAGCATCTTCGGCAATATATTTATTCTGTTCATTAATACTGCTGTTAATATTGCCGGCAGCCTTAATTAACGGATTAATACTGCTGCTCTTTGCCTTAATCGTAAAGCTTGCGCCATTCTTCACTGAAATTGCCGAATTGGAATATATGTTCTCATAATTACCCGATGCATCTGTATCCGGCGCTTTCGTTGAATCATCATAGGTTGTATTTACCTTCAACATCTGAATCTTAAAATAATCATAATCTGTAATATTGGTAAGCTGCGCCGTCTCGCCTTCTGAAACAGTCTGCTCCGGCTCTAAGGTAAACATATCCGCATAAGCCTCAATAAATTTATTCATTACATCCTGTGTCTTGCCGGCTTTTGTTGTCTCCTCGGTAGAAAAGTCAAAGAAATAATACCTTTTACCTGAAACAACTGTTTTAATAATAGGAATGTGGGATAAATCGTCCCAATTATCCTTGAAAATGTCATAATTTCTAAGTCCGGCCGGAAGGGATAAATACAAGCCATCTTCCGTATCCGTAACCGCCCAGTTTGGAATATACGCTAACTGGTTGCTCTTTATAGAAATTGCTTCACCGGTACGATAATCCTGAATGTTCGTATTCTTGTCTTCATCCTTAAAGTCCTTCGAATTGGTCGTATAGTTATCCGGAACATCCACTTCTTCCGTCTTTTCTACTTCCGTTCCATCCTTTTCTGTTGTCTTTGTGACAACTGTCTCTTTACGCGTTGACTGTCCCGGATAATCATAAGTATCCGTTGTTACTGTTTCTTCTTCGCCATTTTTATTAGTAACCGTTACTTCCTTATCCTCATCATCACCATAATCCTTAGACGTCTCAATGTATGCCTGGCCGGCAATATACATATTAGTAACACCCGACAAATCCAAAGATGAATTCTCACCATTCACAATAACAGCACTACTGTTATAGTGTGCCTGACCTTCCAGAGTAGCGCCGTCTTTAATTGTATCCTTTACGTTAGAAACAAAGGTCCTTCCTCCGTTAGCCGTGATACAGGCATCCGTATATGTTCTGTTGTCTAAAGAAGCATAATTATAACCATAATATTCTCCGACCATATTGAAATATGAAGAATTCGCATTTAACTCCAAATCGTCCGCAATATAAGCCTTCGCACGCATATTCACTACGGAACCCTGCACATCCTTGCTCTCTGCACTCTTCAGTAAGGAATAACCGCCCAATGCAATTCCATCTGCCCATACTTCTGATGCATTAGCGGTACTTTGGCTGGCGCCGGAAAGCGTAAGGCTTGCACTGTTAAACGCAGAAATAGTTCCGGGAACGATTACACGATTGGCAGATATAATTACATCCGCACCATCAATGTAGATACCGGAATACATACTCTTTTCCTGTTTGCCATCACAATTTTTATATCGGTCTTCAGAGTCTTTATAATTGCTGACCGCCGCATATTTTACAGCTGAGCCGTCAGTATCATTTTTGGAAATATAATTCGGATCGGATGTATCGGTTATATTGTAATCCTTATTATAAAAATCCGAAGCCGCATAGATATTACCAGTAATATTTACCTTCGTAGTAGCATTTCCAATTTCAATACCCTTATCTGCAACAAAGGAATACGTATACAAGTCGTTCAAATCAGAGGAGATTGTATTGAAATTAACATTAAACTCCGGCTTGCCAATCACCAAATCTGTAGTAATTGTCTGTACAAAAGTATCTCCGGCTGCTACAGTAACATTGCCCTCGTCATCTACTGATTTTCTGGAATTGACCGTACTATATACAGCCTCTCTTTTTAACAGCAGATTAACAATCGTCAGGGAATCGTCATCTGTAACACGATTCTCAATAGATAACTGTATCCCTTCTTTATTGTCATCGGCATATTTATTACTCAAAAAACCATTCAAATGTTCTTTCAAATCATCCAAATTACTACTGCCATAGCTGGGATCGTTCTTTACCAGATTAATATAGGTATTTTTAAGTATCCGATTAGCCTCCTCATCATCCATAGTTACATAAGCCTGCGTGGTAACATCATAATATACCAATACTTCAATGGTATCATCATATGCCTCGTTCAAATGCTGCATTGCATCTGCACCAACTCCCGCATAGATTTCGTCCATCGCCTGTTCAAGATAATAGAAATTATCCCTGGCATTAATGTCAAAGGCTTTCAACCGATAACATAACGCTACCGCCACTAAAATTGCAGCTACCAAAACAGCAAGAAAAGATATTGTAGCCACAACCATTATGTAACTGTTACCTTGATTCTGTTTCCGTTTACCATGCTTTTTTCTCATCATCAAGACTCATCTCCTCCTTTCGTTGCCGTCATCACTGGATTTGCTGATGTATCTACATCATCTATGTTATCACTTTCTGCCATCCACAATTTAACCTGATATAGCCCTCGATTCTCCGCCGTTGCGCTATCTAAGGAACCAACAGCCGCAGCACTGCTGCTGGGATCTGGCGAACCGGTTCCCGGCTGATATGAAACCAATGGAACATATTCCGTTGTCGGCAATGTGCTGTCAAACAGACCAGCATCTGTATTCCGATACAATAGTTTTTCATTCTTTTTATTGGCGTCCATATTGGGTGAGCCATTGTCAAAATTATGATAAACATATAAATTAGATAACTTCGACCCTTTAACAGCAACCATATGGATATTGATATCATTTCTTACAACAGCATCCGTGGTCAGTTGATTGTTATACAATGTCTTTGAAGCATCCAAATCCGGATTTGCTTCCGCCAAATTAGTGGAATACTTCTCCGCCGTCTGAACAACAAAACAGTTAATTGGCGTATCGTCTTCCATTTCTGTCGTGTCAAACACGATATAATCATCACTGGAGAACCGCCCGTTATACAGACACACATTATACATAAGGTATATATTGGGAAGTACTGCTTTCTTTGTTGTAGGATCTATCGGATAATTATACTCAAAAGGCATATACTCAATGTTATAATTTGCAAGAGCGCTCTGGACAGTACTGTTCGTTGAATTATCATGATATACCAATCCGCAGGTTACCGTATAACCCTTTGTTTCACTGCCGGAAACCTTGAGAATAATTTTCCGGGTAGCCGTATCATTTGGAAACAAATTCGTTGCCTCGGCCTGATTAATATAAATATCATACCAATCCGGATTCTTCTCTTTTAATACCTCTAACTTCTTAGTCATAAATGCATTTGATACTGCTGTGTCATAATTAGCAATCGTTCCGTTGATTAATGCAACCTTTGTATGATCGATATCTTCCACAACACCCAAGGCCAAATTGTTAGGATTCACATAAGAAGAGTCAATTTCTTTCTGCGCATAATATTTGTTGCTTATCTCCATCTTATAGGCATAGGTTTTATGCTTTGTGCCCAGCTTCACCTTACCTGACACAGTATATACTTCGTAAGGAACGGACTTTGCACCGATACCCACGCCATCCATAACATCAGAATCTTTCACATTCAATGTCCAGCCCTTATCCGTAGCTAAATCGGCCAACGGTTTCAGATTTAAATCATACGTAGCAGCGTCTGTTTTCTTATAAAAGTCAACTGAAACATTCACAGGATCAGAGGTATCTGTGAAAGAACCATTATCCGAAAAATATTTACCCGCTAGTATATTTTCAAGAGATTCTTCTTTTACATATTCAATTATATTCTCTATATATTCATTTCGATACTGAAGGGTCTTTGCATTGGTAGTATTATTCATCGAACTAATAATACCCGATACAATTGGTATCATCAATATGGCAAAGATTGTAATGGAAATCAAAATCTCAACCATACTTACACCCTTGTTCTTCATTTTTGGCATGGTTCAATCACTCCATTCTCTTAATAAACCTTCACAGAACCAGATTTGCTAACAATGTCAACTCTCGGTGAAACACTATCTTCTCCGCTAACCTTAACATAAACCGGTAAAGAAGTAGTATTCTTAATAGTTACCCGTAATCCGACATCATCCTCATCATTCTTTCTGGCAGATGACTGAATCAATAACTTGATGTCCTCTGCTGAAGTAACCTCAGCTTCATATGATAAAGAATTTGCTAAAGTATATTTGCAATAATTCTTTCCATCCTTTTCATAAAACTCATAGCTCAAAGTAGATACATTGTTATCGCTATTAGAAATAACACTGGCTTCTTTTCCGGAACCATTCTGTCCTACTACCTTAGCGGAAACATCACTGGTGGCAGGACTCAACATTGCATAGAAATCATAGTTGCTCTCAATTGCAGCTCCATCATTCTCATCATACTTATTCATGCCTTCCGTTGCTGAACCGGATGCATCGCCACCCTGGCCATGGAAGATATTGTCTGTACCTGTTTCAACCTCGTTAAGATCCATGCTGGTCTCCGGTCTGTCCGGACCTGTAATCGCATAACATTTCAAATCAAGGTTGCCGGAATAAGTTTCTGTGTCTGCCGCATAAGTAATATCAATAGAATTAATTGTCATTCTGTTTTCAAAATTGTTGACATAATCAATAACATCCTTTAATGATTCATAGGAACCTGAATAAGATATCGGGAAATCTGCTCTATAGCAATAATATCCATTATCATCCACTGGAGCCTCGCCTTCTGCCAATCCCTCTGCAGGCGCTGCTTCTGTTGATGCAGCTTCTGTAGAAGCTGCCTCCGTAGATGCTGCTTCTGTTGCCGCAGCATCTGTTGCCGCAGCATCTGTTGTACCTGTCAAAGCAGCGTCTCCGCCGCCAAGGCCTAATGTATAGAACTGCTCAGGCTCACCTAAAGTCAAAGCTGAGATATCAAAGTCATTATTATCCTTAATTCCCTCTAAGAACATAATGGTAACTTCCTGATTCAAATCAGGGGCAAAATTAGCCATCTGCTCCTGAAATGCATTCTCATATTCCTCAATTCCTGCTAAATACTCATCTCTCCGCGCTTCTTTTTGCTGAAGAAGATTCAGTCTGTCCTGCAACTGGGCACACTCTGCTTTCAATGCCTGAGTCTCGTCAATATTCGGCTTAATTATATAGATACCGCAAACTGCTGCAATAACGGCTGCAATTAAAATCACAATAATACTTTTCTGTGAATCATTTAACTTCATAGTCATTCCCTCCCTACTATTATTCTACAGTTGTGTCTAACAAAGCATCAGACTCTGTTTCACCTTCATCCACGCCAATCTGATCTTCCTGTACCATAGATACAAACTGACAAGTCACATTAAAGGTATGCAGTTCTGTGCCATCTTCTGCATCAATAGAAGTAGAAATATCAGTTACAAATGCATCAGATATACATTCAATCTTCTTTAACTCGATTACAAATTTGGCAATTGCATCATAACTGGCTGAAGTCGCTGCAATAGACACATCGCTTTCACTAGAGCTGTATGTCTGAACCGTAACCTCCTTAGGAATACAATCCTCTAAAGCTGCAATAAACATACTCACGTTTTCATTCAAGGTGCGGGTCGTGTCATACATCAGCATAATATCGTCATATTTGGCCTTTGCTGCATCGTATTGAGTAATAATCTGATCAATATCCTGAATTGCCATAATCTGGGCATTAATGCTGTCTCGGCGCTGCTGCTCGTTATTCTTCAAGACAATAGTCACTCCGCTCGCAACGGCCGCTGCAAGAATTACCACACCGGCTATGGCAGCGCAATACTTAAAGTATTCCGTATTACCGCTCCGTGAAGCCTTAGCCTCCACAGGTAAAAAGCCCATTGGCGCAAAAGCCGCACCGATAGGAGCCACCAGATATACGGGATTATATATTTTTAAATCAATCTTAGGATCAAATTTGACGTTATACAGACTGTCCATAATTCTTGTCTGAATATTCAATTGAATCTTGAACAGACCGTCAATACCGCGAATCAAAGCTCCGTCACCAACCAAAAATACGTCATCAATCGGCTTATCCGGATTCTTAGTGGAATAATAATCAATCACACGTCCGATGTTATTAATCAGATAACGAAAGGCGCCCGTAGCCGCATTGTCATCAAAATCAACCGTAATCATACGTTCATTCTGTAAAAGAGTCATAGCTGTGGTGGCGTCCACGCCCTTTTCATCCATAATCTCCGTTACCACGGCATTCGTACCATAAGGCACTGTTCTTTGCAGCAATAAGGTATCACCCTTAACAATATTCAAAATAGTAGATTCGCTGCCTAACTGTATTACCATTGTTGTCATAGTTGCGCTTGTCTGGGTCTTAATCAACTGAAGCATTGCATTTCCGACATAATCAATAGACTGTACATTCAATCCCAGCATGCTTCCTAATTCATAATATCCCTTTACCATAGCAATCGGCGCTGCTACAACCATTAACTTAATCTGTTTTGTTTTGGACTCATCTGTCAAATGCTCGAGGACAGAATGAGATATCACATAATCCTCTATGTTAACAGGGAAGTATTCAGACGCATTTGCACTGACTATTCCCTTTATTTTCGTCTCTTTCACTTCCGGAATAAGAACCTCTCTGTTTACTACCTTAGAGGAAGAAAGAATGAATATAACATTCTTGTTCGTTATTCCGTTAGAGTCTAACTGCTCCCTGATTGCCGAAGCAACCTTCTCTACATCTCTAAGGGTGCCATCCTCATATGCATCCTCAGGTGTCTCAAAAATCAATGCATTATGTACATTGGTTTGTTTTTTAATTGAGGGCGTAACCTCAATGATTGTAATACTTTCATTTGTTATCTCTACCGTTAAGACTTTATTACTTTTCGCCATCTCCATAGCCTCCCTTGCTAATCAGAAGTTTTGTTTAAGTGGGCTTAATACCCAACATGTTCAGATACCAGCTTATCAGCTGTTCACCGCATATCATTGTTATATAAACGCCCAAAGATAAATACGGGCCGAAGGCAAATTGTCTGTCCGCCTTCCTGATTTTCATTAAAATCAAATGTATAACTGACCCTGCTACACACCCGATTCCCAATGCTAAAAAATTAAGTTGCCAGCCTAATAATAAGCCAGTTGCTGCCATTAATTTGATGTCGCCGTCCCCTATTACATGTTCGATCTCCGCTTCACCCTGATATTTCTCCCGAAGAACCGGCGTGAAAATCCTATCTACAAATAATAAAAAACCGCTGACCGCAAAAAGACCAATTAAATAATCTACCCAATTAGAAAAATCTGCAAATAAATGAATCAGTCCGCATAAAAAAATTATAACATTACACTCCAAAGGAATATACTGGGTCTGCCAATCCACTATAGATAGAAAAAATAACATAGCGGCGGCAATTCCGTATAAAAAGCCTCTTATCCCCATTTCTCCTGACCAAAGAGGAAAGAGATAAACACCAAGGCATCCCATAAAACTTATAATTATGTTGCGCAAAGTATTCCTGCGTATGTAGGGACATTTCTTTCTAACCTGAAAAAAAGAAATCAACATCCACTTTTCAACATAAAGGAAATCTCCCTGCTTTGTCTTCCGCCTGGCAAAACAATCTGTCAGTTGAGTGCACTTCCGGCACAAGGTTTCTTCTTCAATTGCACGAATAAATACGGATAACGGGAGTGCAAATTCAGCGAACCAGGCAAGCAGCACACCCACCCCTCCTGTCAAAACCTTTTCCATGACACTCTCCTGTCACCATTAGGCACATTTCCGAAAAGAAATGTGCCTAATAAGATTAAACATTAGTTAACCATACCGTTATATGCTGCATGAACTGTTGTGTCAGTGTCCAAGCAAATACTTGCTGTCGGGAATATAAGGTGGCTAGTTGTTCCGTTAGAGATAGCAACAAAAACCTTGTTAGCAGCTGGATCAACATAGAACATAAAATTAGCACCTGTATAATTGGTACCACCACTACCAACACACTTCTTTGACTTAACCTTAGGCATGTTACTGCCGCCCACGGTATCCTTGATTGCATCCATAAATGAATCGGAATGGCCCCATGCGTTACCACCAGTCAATGTCGTCCATTTCTGATTGTAGGTTGTGCCAGAAGCATCATCATAAGCAGCTTCAACTGAAAGTGCTGTCTGAATTGCAGTTGCAATTGTGTTACCTGTCTGGATATCTGTTGAGATTCTAGACTTGTTGATGTACTTAATCAACGCCGGAGCCAACGCACCTGCTAAGATTGCCATGATGGCAATAACGATAATCAACTCGACCATTGAGAAACCTTTGTTTGTTTTCATAATCATCTCTCCTTTACTTATATAATATTTTTATCAAAACTGCTATGGTCAGTAGCAGATTTAACCATTGTAAAATAGGAGCCTTGCCAGCTCACTGCTTCGCAGTTCGCTGCGGCTTGTCGCTTTGCTCTACCGAGCCTTGCCAGCTCACTGCTTCGCAGTTCGCTGCGGCTTGTCGCCGTATACGAATATCCGCGAAACAATCTGGCTGCAAGCAAGCTTGCGCAGATTGTTTCCCAGATATTCGTGCAAGGCTCGTAAGGATTACATATTGTCGATACCTTCGTACATGCTGAGGATTGGTCCGTATACTGCGGCAACAATCATGCCCACAATACCAGCCATCAGTACCATAGTAAGCGGCTCCATAGCCTGTGTCAAAGATTCCGTTGCCAAATCCACCTCTCTGTCATAGAGGTCAGCAACCTTCTCCATCATATCTTCAATATTACCGGTCTCTTCTCCAATCTTAACCATCTGTACCAGCATGGTTGGAAATACATCCATATCCTTAAGTGGCTTGGATAATGGCAAGCCTTTGGCAACCTGCGCCTTCGTATTCATCAAGCCATCCCGGAAAATCTTATTGCTCATCATCCGGGCAACCTGTTCAATAGCATCCAACATAGGAATACCTGCTGCCATCAATGTACTTAACGTTCTTGCAAACTGTGCAGAATTGGACTTGATAACCATATCGCTGAAAATCGGTGCATTAATACCGACCTTAGCCGCAAACAACTGTCCGCCTGGGGTTGCCAATGCAACCTTAATGCCAAATCCGATACCAATCAACACCGGAACCAGGATAAACCACCTATGCAAAATAAAGTCGCTGCCCGCCATCATAATTCTTGTTGCTAAAGGAAGTTCTGTTCCCATATCTGCAAACATCTCAACAAAGTTAGGGATAACTGCAATCATAACCACGATGATTACCAGTACCGCTACAATCATAACCATGATCGGATAAGTAAGCGCTCCCTTAATCTTTCCTTTCAATGCATCATCTTTCTCAAAGTGAATTGACAGACGATCAAAAGCTGTCTCCATACTACCGGAAGCCTCACCTGCCGCCACCATGTTAATCATAATCGGTGGGAATACATTGGGATTCAAACGCATGGCGTCTGAGAGATTGCCTCCCTTCTCTACATACACCTTCGCCTCAATCAGTGCCGCCCGCAGCACCTTGTTATCCATCTGCTCAGAAAGCATATCCAACGCAGTAATTACGGTAACACCTGCATTCAAAATACTTACCATCTGCTTACACACAATGGATAAATCCCGGCTCTTTACCTTCTTCTTGCCGATTCGAATCGGCTTTGCATCACCGGCGTCCTTAATCTCACTGACTGTAAGCCCCTCTGCCTTTAACTTCTCTCTTGCCTTGGACTCGTCGGCCGCATCAATTGTACCCTTTCTCGCTTTACCAGCTTTGTCGGTCGCCTTATAATTAAACTGTGCCATATAACAACTCCTCCACCATTCACCCTATGTTCACATCCTGCAAATCCCCTTACTATTAAATATGCATTCCGCTGCAAAATATGAACAAATTATTAACATTCTATTTCCTAAGTATGATAATAAACCAATTTCGTCAAAATTGCAATAATAAATTGACATAAAATTAATTTTTTATCAATTTTGTACAAAATTCTACATTTTCTTCTTCAGAGCCACCTGATCCTGAGCGTAAATTAGTGCATTTTCACGACTAATAGCCCCTTCTCTGTACAATTCATACAAATGATCGTCCAATGTAATCATCCCCTGTTGACGACTGGTCTGGATAGTGGACTGAATCTGATGCGTCTTGGCCTCACGAATCAGGCTTCGGATAGCGGCGCTTCCAAACATAACCTCAAAGGCTGCCACACGGCCTCTGCCATCTTCAGCAGGCACTAACGCCTGCGAAATAACTCCCTCCAAAATCATGGCCAGCTGTACACGGGTCTGCTGCTGCTGATGAGTCGGGAATACGTCAATGATACGGTCAATCGTATTGGCCGCTCCAATCGTATGCAGGGTTGAGAATACCAGGTGTCCGGTCTCAGCCGCCGTGATTGCCGTGGAAATTGTCTCTAAATCACGCATCTCTCCCAAAAGAATAATGTCCGGGTCCTCACGAAGGGCTGCGCGAAGGGCGTTGCCGTAGCTTAAGGTATCCATTCCGACCTCCCGCTGGTTCACCACGGATTTCTTATGGTGATGCACATACTCAATCGGGTCTTCCAATGTAATAATATGATCTGTCAGATTCTCATTAGCTTTGTTAATAATAGAAGCAAGCGTGGTGGATTTACCGGAACCGGTAGGTCCGGTTACCAAAACCAGTCCTCTTTTCTTCTTATATAATTCCACAACCTCGGTAGGAATTCCTAACTGGTCCGGTCTCGGGATTATAGTCTCCACCCGCCGGTAAGCGGCTGCCATATTGCCCCGGTCCATAAATACATTCACACGGAAACGGCCGGTCTCATCAGAGTCAAAAGAAAAGTCCACCTCTCCCCGTTCCTTCAAGATCTGCTTATGTCTCTCATGCATGGTAGCCCCAATCATCTCCGCCGCATCCGCCGGCTCTAATGGGGGACTCTCCACCTCAATCAGCTTACCATTAATACGAAGCTTCGGCGGAATCCCCACTGCAATATGCACGTCGGACGCCTTCTGCTCCACTGAAAATGCCAATAATTCCTTGATGTCAATCATGTCTTTTCCCCTTTCCCTGTTACATTATATCTCGTCGCCTGACGGCTCCGTATTTTTGCCAAATGCCGCCACATTCAAGTATAAGCGCCATCTGACTTATAAATCCTATCAATAATCATCTCCTGCTTCGTACACAATCTTACGCATCTCAGAGATAGATGTGATTCCATTCAGTACATGCTTGGCGCAGCTAAGCTTCAATGTCATCATGCCTTCTGCCAAAGCCTGCTTCTCAATCTCATTCGCCGGAGCATTGGTAGCGATAACCTGCTGCAGTCCCCTTGAAACCGGCATCATCTCATACACGCCGATACGTCCGGTATAACCGGTATCATTGCAAAGGGGACAGCCAACCGGCTCATAGATTACCACATCATCTTCCCCTTCCACGCCTAACTGGCGCTTCTCGTTCTCCTCTGCATATCTCGGCTGCTTGCAGGTACACAGCCTTCTTACCAGACGCTGGGCAATTACTCCTACCAGCGCATCGCCGGCCGTATAGGGCTCAATTCCCATATCAATCAGACGGGTTACCGTAGAAGCCGCAGAGTTGGTATGCAGGGTAGATACCACCAAGTGTCCGGTAATCGCCGCCTTTACCGCGATATCCGCCGTCTCGCCGTCACGAATCTCACCGATCATGATAATGTCCGGGTCCTGACGTAAGATAGAACGAAGGGCTGCCGCAAATGTCATCTCCGCCTTCTCATTTACCTGACACTGGTTGATTCCTTCGATATTCGCCTCCACCGGGTCCTCTACCGTGATGATATTCACGTCCTCTGTATTCAGCTCGCTTAGCGCCGTATACAGAGTCGTTGACTTACCGGAACCCGTAGGCCCCGTTACCAGGATAATTCCATGCGGGTTACTCAAGATGCCGTCGAAGACCTTCTCCTCCTCCGGTGAGAAACCGAGTCCGGATTTCGGTCTCGTCAAGCCTTCCTTTGAGGTAAGACGCATAACCGTCTTCTCTCCATATACCGTGGGAAGCATGGACACACGGATATCAAACTCTTTCCGGTCTACCATAATGGAGATACGGCCGTCCTGAGGTTTTCTCTTCTCGGAGATATCCATGCCTCCCATAATCTTTAATCTGGCACAGATACCGGAAAGCAGGGAATAATCATAGGACATTACCTGCTTTAGTGCACCGTCGATACGGTACCGGACGCGAACGGAAGTCTCTAACGGCTCAATATGGATATCGGAAGCCCTCTGTCTGACTCCGCCTTCCAATATCTGCTTTACAAGAAGTACGATAGGAGAGTTCTCAATATCCGCATTCATCTCCTCTTCTTCCGCCTCGGAAAGCATGGCCTCTTCCCGCTCTCTCCGGTAAGCTTCCGCCGCTTCCATAGCCTGATGGCTGCCGTAATACTTACCAATCGTCTCGGCTATCTCATCCTCCATGGCAAGGAGCGGTTCTACCTGGGTGCCGGTAGCAATAGAGATATCATCCACCGCAATGATATCCATGGGATCCGACATGGCAACCCTCAACACATTGGGATTGTTCTCATCATATCCTAAAGGAACCACATTATATTTCATAACGATATCTTCAGGAATAGTGGACAATACATCATCATCAAACTTGCAGCCCTTCAGATCTATATATTCCACGCCCATCTGCTGGGTCAGTACGGCAATAAATAATTCCTTACTGATAAAGCCCTCCTCCAAAAGAGTCTGGCCTAACTTCTGCCCCTTCTCCTTCTGAATGGTAAGAGCCTCCTGCAACTGTTCCTCTGTAATTGCCCCCGCCGCAACTAACAGATCACCGATTCTTATTTTCTTTCTTCCTACTCCGATTCGCATATGCATGACCTCACAAATAATTTTAGATATTCATATTGTACCACATTACCAAAAAAAAAGAAACCTTTTCTATAATTTTGTTTATTTGCACAAAAACCGGGAAAAACCTTTGTGGAAAAGCACTTTTGGCAAATTTCATCATAAAATAAGGAAAAACCCCTTTAAGGTGACTCCTATGCAGACATTCAAACAGCCTCTATCGAAGGAATCTGAGCTTTATTATTTGAAAAGAAGCAGGGAAGGCGACTTAGAGGCGCGTAATATCTTAGTTGAATACAATCTGCGGCTGGTAGCCCATATTGTAAAAAAATACAATAATTTTGACCGGGATACGGATGACTTAATCTCCATCGGAACCATCGGGCTGATTAAAGCCATCAACACCTATGACATGGAAAAGGGCAGCCGCCTGGTTACCTACGCCTCCCGGTGCATTGAAAACGAGCTGCTGATGATGCTCCGGCAGGAGCGGAAATGCTCCAGGGAATTTTCCCTCTACGAGCCCATCGGCACCGATAAAGAGGGGAACGAAATCAATCTGCTTGACATTGTGGAATCAGAGGGCAGGGACATCAGCGAACACATTATCTTAGAAGACAATGTAAAACAGCTTTACCAGGCACTGAATCAGCAATTAGAACCGCGTGAATTCAAGGTGCTTTCCCTGCGCTACGGCCTGTTCCACAAAAATCCCATGACACAGCGGGAGGTGGCGGACGCCTTGCACATATCCCGCTCCTATGTATCCCGCATTGAAAAAAAAGCGCTACACAAGCTGCGCAGGGCTTTCGACGGTTTCCCGGCGTAGGATGATTCCCGGCGCCAACGCCTCCCCAAAATCTACCGCCAACTGCTCCTTCGGATGGGGGGCGCTTTCCACCTGCTCCCCCTTTTCGTTGCGGATTGCCCTGACCGTAAGCAGCTTATTGGTTCCGTCAAAAAGCATGGCCTCCACCTGCTCCCCCACGGAAAACTTATTGCGCTGGATAAAGCAGGCCCTTCCCTCCTTATCCACCTGCTCCACCCTGCCGATATAGGTATAATCCTTCACATATTCATTGCTGTCATAGATCTGGGAGGTTTCATCCGTCTTTCCAAAGTAAAAGCCTGTGGTAAACTGCCGATAGGTACACTTTCCAATCTCCTCCCTGTAATATGGCAGCCGCTTTTTATATAGCTTTGGTGATTGTCGGTAATCATCTATGGCCATCCGGTAGGTTCTCGCCACAGTCGCCACATAGAGAGCCGTCTTCATCCGCCCTTCAATCTTAAAGCTGTCAATCCCCGCCTCCATAAGCTCCGGAATGTACTCCACCATGCAAAGGTCCTTGGAATTAAAAATATACGTTCCCCGCTCATCCTCATCCACGGGAAAATATTCTCCGGGACGTTTTTCCTCCACGACTGCATATTTCCATCGGCAGGGGTGGGTGCAGGCGCCCTGGTTAGCGTCCCTTCCTGTGAGATAATGGGATAACAGGCATCTTCCCGAATAGGATATGCACATGGCGCCGTGGACAAAGCTTTCGATCTCCATATCCTCCGGGATATGCTCCCTGATTTCCTTAAGCTCGGCAAGAGAAAGTTCTCTGGCGGACACCACCCGTTTCGCTCCCAAATCATGCCAGAATCGGTAAGTCCCATAATTGGTGTTATTCGCCTGGGTGCTGACATGGCGTTCCACCTCCGGCAAAATCTCCTTCGCCAGCATAAAAACTGCCGGATCAGATATAATCAAACCGTCAATCCCCAAAGGCTTCAGCCGTTCAAAATAAGAGCGGATTCCGGCAAGATCCCGATTATGGGCAAAAATATTGGCCGCCACATATAAGCGGACTTTTCTGGCATGGCAGTAAGCAACCGCTTCTTTCATATCTTTGATTGAAAAATTGTGAGCTTTTGCCCGTAATCCAAAGGCTTCTCCGCCGATATATACCGCATCTGCGCCATAATCCACCGCCACCTTCAATACTTCCAGGCTTCCCGCCGGAACTAACAATTCTGTCTCTCTCATTCCTCTTCCACCACTTTCCATCCTGAATCTCTATGCGCTGCGCTTTACCGAAAAAGCCACCCCGTCGCCTATGGGGAGGATTGAAGTTGTCAGGCATGCATGATTTTCCAGCGTATATAGATACTCCCGCATCCGGCTGTGTATCGTCCGGTTCCGTCTTTCCACCACATATTTCGAATCAAGCACTTCACCATCCTGAAGCACATTGTCAGACACCAGAATACCGCCTTCCGCCAGCAGCCTTAGCACCTCCGGCAGAAAATGGATATACTGACCCTTAGCCGCATCCATAAAAATGAAATCAAAACTGCCGGAAAGCTCCTTTAACACCTCTGCCGCATCGCCTTCAAGCAGGGTAATTCTGTTCTCCACGTCAGCACGTTTGAAATTCTCCTTTGCCTTACAAATTCTCGGCTTCCACTTTTCAATGGTTGTGATGTGCCCCTCCGCCGGAAGGCAGCTGCACATAAAGATTGCAGAAAATCCCACTGCCGTTCCTACCTCTAACACCCGTACCGGGCGTGTGGCAAGCAGCAATGTTTTCATCCATTCCCTGGTCTCCTTCCGGATAATGGGAACCTCATCCGCTATCGCCTCTTTTTCAATCTCACCTAAAATACCTCCCATATCCGGAATCATAGACTGGATAAAGGAGGCAATTCTCTCTTCTACTATCATGTATCGCCCTCACTCTGCTGCCCGCAGATTGTCTTACAAATCTCTTCCGGCGTCATGCCCGGACCTAACGTATAAGTTCCCGCCTGAATCTGATTGTTATACCTGCCAAGATACGCCCTTGCCAAAAACACATACCGGCTTTCCACAATATCTGACTTCTCCAAAACAAGTGCCACATCCTTTGCCGTCTGCCCTTTGGAAATGGTAACAGTTTTCGTATCCTTTGATACCGCCATATAGGGATAATCAGCAAACACTTTGTAGGAAAAGTTGTATGCCGCTATGCAGCCCTCTACCAGAAAAAACAACAATACCATATTGACCAGCGTCCGCAGGCTGAGCCTTAAAATTGTACCCGATATATTTTCCCTGTCCCCTGCCATCCTCTCACCTACTCCATATAACTGTAATCTAATTCCAGTCCGTCTGCAATCATCTCATATACCCTCGTCATCTTCCTGGAAAGAATCTGCTCTGCGATCAGAAATTCATTGACCAAAGGATTGCGGAGCACCTTTTCAAACTCCAGGCCTAAATTGTTAATCTCATGGTAACGGTTAATACCGTCGTCATAGCTTTGCAGCTCATAATTTCTTCTCCGAAAGACATTCATGGCCTGATAAAGCTCCTGATTCTCCTTAAGCCGGTTTAGCGCTGTAAGATAATTCCGGTACTCCGGACTTTCTTTAATTGTCTGATTCAGCCGTTCCGCTTCTTTTGTTATCATACCGGTTTTCCTTTCCCCAAAATATATATGCCGGCCGCCTGCCAAATGCATATCAAATCACAGCGGCGCTTCCTTTTCCTACACTTCCGTAATAATCGGTAAAATCATGGGGTTCCGCTTGGTCCGTTTCCAGAGGAAATCCCCTAATTCATCTTTAATGGAAGTCTTTAACTTGCCCCAGTCCGTAATATTCCGTTCCAGACAGTCGTTCAAAGCATCTTCCACCACGTCATGGCATTCATCCATCAGATTCTCTGATTCCCTGACATACACAAAACCTCTGGATACGATGTCCGGCCCTGCCACTAACAGATTGCTGTTCTTTTCCAATGCAACCACCACAATAATCAAACCATTCTGTGAAAGGTGCTGGCGGTCGCGAAGGACGATATTGCCCACATCCCCCACGCCCAGGCCGTCTACCAACACGCCCTGCGAGGTCACATGACCGGTAATCTTGGAAGAATCTGCGGAAAGCTCTAAAATCATGCCGTTGCTTAAAATCTGCACATGATCCTTTTCCACGCCCATCTCCATTGCCAGCTGGGCATGCCGCTTTAAGTGCCGGTACTCTCCATGTACCGGAATCGCATACTGGGGCTTCGTCAGGGCATAGATTAGCTTAAGCTCCTCCTGACAGGCATGTCCGGATACGTGGGTATCCTGGAAGATTACCTTTGCCCCCTTCATCTCTAACTCATTGATAATCTTGTTAATGGCCTTCTCATTACCGGGAATAGGGCTGGAGCTTAAGATGACCGTATCCCCCGGCTTGATGCTTACCTTGCTGTGGATATTTGCGGCAATCCGGCTTAAAGCCGCCATATTCTCTCCCTGGCTTCCCGTGGTAATCAGTACAATCTGCTCGTCGGGATAGTTCTTCATCTGCTCTATATCAATTAAGGTATTATCCGGAATCTGGATAAATCCGAGTTCAGAAGCCGTGTTGATCACATTCACCATACTTCTTCCCTCAATAATCACCTTGCGCCCGTACTTGTCCGCGCTGTTGATAATCTGCTGTACTCTATCCACATTCGAAGCAAAGGTGGCAATGATCAGACGGCTGTTCTTATTCTCGGAAAAGAGGATATCAAACGTCCGCCCCACCTTCTTCTCACTGGGCGTAAAGCCCGGTCTCTCCACATTGGTGGAGTCCGCCATCAAGGCGAGCACTCCCTTCTTTCCAAGCTCCGCATACCGCTGCAGATCAATGGTTTCCCCAAAAACCGGGGTAAAGTCCACCTTAAAGTCGCCCGTGTGTACTAAAATTCCCGCCGGTGTATAAATGGCAAGGCCGGAAGAATCTGCAATGGAGTGGTTAGAACGGATAAACTCTACTCTAAAACAGCCTAAATTAATGGTCTGTCCATGCTTTACCACCTTCCGCTTCACATTGTTCATCAGATTATGCTCTTTCAGCTTATTCTCAATCAGTCCCATCGTAAGCTTGGTCGCATAAATCGGCATATTCATTTCCTTCTCCACATAGGGGATTGCGCCGATGTGGTCCTCATGTCCATGGGTTACTACCAATCCCTTTACCTTCTCGATATTCTCTTTCAGATACGATACATCCGGTATCACCAGATCAATTCCCAACATATCCTCTTCCGGAAATGCCAGACCGCAGTCGATTACAACGATGGTATCTTCGTACTCAATGGCTGTAATGTTCATGCCGATCTGCTCAAGACCTCCCAAAGGAATAATCTTCACGCTGGGAGCCTTCGATGCTTTTCCCTTCCTGTAAGGCTCCCCTTTTTTCATATTCATTTTCAAAATTCTACCTCCATATCACTGTCCTCTAACAACTCGTCAAAAATCGAACCTAAACTTTGCAGCTCCGCTTCGTCCTCTACAAATTCATAGGTTGCCTCTCCGTCCTGTTCAGAACCTCCGTTCTCCTTAAGAATATAACATTCTAATTCCTCGCTGCCGTCGTCTTCCATCTCCGCCGGCAGTACCAGGTAATAATTCACGCCCATCAACTGCGTCTCTTCCAACACATAAAATTCTGCTTCCTCCCCATCCTCAAAGGTAATCACAATCGTCTCTAATTCTTCTTCCATTCCATTTCCTTTCTTTACTGTCTCTGCTTATCCAGATAGCCCTGTAAGATAACTGAAGCCGCCAACTTATCCACATAACGTTTCCGGTTCTCACGACGCACTCCCTGTTCCATTAAAACCCGTTCAGATTCCACAGTGGAGAGCCGCTCATCCTGCAAGAACACATCTAAGCCTGTCCTTCTCTCTAACATCTCTTTAAATTCTTCCGTTGCCTGTGCCCGGAACCCTTCCGAATTATCCATATTCTTCGGATATCCAAGCACGATAAAAGAAACCCCATAGGAATCGATTAGCTCCTCGATTCTCGCCAAGGTTCTCCTAAGCTTATTCTCCGACTTTCTCTCTATGGTCTCCACAGGCTGGGCGGTAAGCAAAAGCTCATCGCTTACGGCAACGCCAACTGTCTTACTCCCATAGTCCAGTCCCATAATCCGCATCATCCGTCTCCCGTTATTTGAGTTTTGTCTCGATATAGTGCGACAACAAAACCTCAATAATCTCATCCCGCTCTGCCTTCATAATCAGACTTCTTGCATTCTTATAGCTGGTTATATAGGTTGGGTCTCCGCTCATTATATAACCAACAATCTGGCTTACCGGATTATACCCTTTCTCGGAAAGGGCGTTATACACATCCTCAAGAATCTCCGTTACCGGCAGATCGTTGTCTTTCACTACTTCCACAAATTGTGTGTTAAATGTATTCTGGTTATTCATCATATCACGTCCTCACTTCAATATCTCTATGATAATATAATTTTCCAAAAGTTGCAAGTCGTATCTTACTCTCTGTCGGAAAATCCCCAGCGTTTTCTCATTTTTCCGACAAAGTCAGGACATTTTTACCGCAAGAAGCCGGTTCACCAAGTCCTGCTCCGACTTTATCCGCACTTTAACGTATCTTTTTGTATGTCCGGTGAAATACTGCCCGCCTTCCGGTATATTTTCAGGCGAACCGGACTTTGTAAGAACCACGGCCTCAGCTAACTTTTCCCTCTCGCCGCTACAGTCAAGAGGTTCCTCCACTAACACCTCTTCCATCATGCCGGAAAGTTGCCCTTCAAAGTCAGCCTTTTGTTTTTCTGTCAGTTCCAACAACAGATTGCTGCGGATATTCTTTATCTCCTCCGGCACATGGTCCGGAAGCTTCTCCGCCGCCGTTTTGGAGCGCAGGGAATATTTGAACACATGGATTTCGTAAAGGCCAAGCCTTTTTAAATTGGCAAAGGTCTCGTCAAACTCCTCCTCTGTCTCCCCCGGAAAGCCTACAATCACATCCGTGGTAATGGCCGGCCGGTCAAAACATTCCCGTAACAGCCTGCATTTATCCATATATTCCTCTATGGTATATCTGCGGTTCATCCGTTTAAGGGTTGCATTGCAGGCGCTTTGCAGGGACAAGTGGAAATGAGGGCAGAGCTTTTCGCTGTCTTTAATCTTATGAAGAAATTCTTCTGTGATAATCCGGGGTTCCAACGAGCCTAACCGGATCCGCCTAACCTCCGGAATCCTGTCTATGGCCTGAACAAGGCTTCCTAAGTCGTTTGGTTCCTTCCCGTCGGAAAAATCCGTTCCATACGAGGATATATGGATGCCGGTAAGCACAAATTCCTTCACGCCGGAGACAGCAAGCTGAGAAATTTCCCTTATAATCTCCTCCGGATCCCGGCTTCTCACCCGGCCTCTGGTATAGGGAATGATGCAGTAAGAGCAGAACTGGTTGCAGCCGTCCTGAATCTTGATGTAAGCCCGCCTGTGGTCAAGCCCCTCTGCCCGCAGGCTTCCTATCTCCTCATATTCCCTCTGCTCGCCTATAGGCGCATAGCAGTCCATGTGAACATGTTCCCCGCTATGTTCTACGGCCTGTTCTTCCGCTCGCTTCCCTGTATGTTCGAAGTAATATTCCTCTAACACCTCAACAATCTCTTTTTTCCGGTTGTTGCCAACCACAATATCCACAAGATCGTCCCCAAGGAGCTTTTCATGCTCTGCATTGACATAGCAGCCGGCAGCGATTACCACTGCCTTTTCGTTCTGCCTTCTCACCCTTCTTAACATCTGCCGGGATTTCTTCTCCGCCATATTGGTTACGGAACAGGTATTGACAATGCACACGTCCGCCGGGACGCCCGGCTCCACAATCTCCATCCCGACTTCCCGCAAACGCTCTGCCATGGCGTCCGTCTCATATTTATTCACTTTACAGCCCAGATTCATCAGCAGGGCCTTTTTATTCCGTAATAATTGTTTTTTCTCATCCATTCGTTATCCCTATTGACTTTTGCTGTCCAAAAAGTTATCATAATAGCAGTAATGCGTAACGCATAATAGTATATTCAGGAGGAACAGTTATGAAATCAGTTAAGATCTCGTTAAATTCTATCGACAAGGTCAAGAGCTTTGTCAACGATATTGCCAGATTCGACGCCGAGTTTGATCTGGTATCCGGAAGATATGTCATTGACGCCAAGTCCATCATGGGAATCTTCAGTCTGGATATTTCCCAGCCCATCGATTTGAATATCCACACAGACGGCGATGACGCTGAGATAATGGAGGCGTTGAAGCCATATCTTATCTAACTGAAACGCAGGTATCAGAAGGCTGTCAGATGACAGCCTTCTTTTATCTTTCACATGCCTTCTCCTTATCTCCGAATCTTTTTTTCAACAGCGCCGACACAAGGAATGCCAGTATGCTTACTCCTGAAATCACAATTCCCTGCCATATGCCCGGTGTCTGATAGATAAACTCCACAACATGTTCCCCTGTTTCTAAGGGAACTGCTATCATAGTATCACCGACCACCTCATAGGAACTCTCTTTTCCATCAACCAAAACCTGAAAACCATCCACTGCCTGAATAGAAGTCATCATCAGACCTGGTTTCTTCACTGATATAGAACCCTTCACATAATCTGCTTCCATGGTATCTACATGATAAACGCTCTCTGTCAACCGCTCATAAGCGGCCTCATAAGCCGCCTCGTCAAATGCCGCCATTTGACACTGAATCCACGCATTTTTCCCTGCATCTGCCGAATCCGCCGGAGAGAACACCACAGTAATTACCTGTCCTTTTTTTACTTTCCCGATTGGTATGGTTCCCCGGACACTTACCCCCACTTCATCATGTGCAAGGACGCCATCAATATATACCTGTGCATAAAGATCAAGGTAGCTGGTGCGAATCAAATATAAATCCTGATCTTCTTCTACGGTAAACTGCATCTGGAGCGCATCCCGTTCATCTCCATAAGCCGTCGCATAAACATAGGAATAAATATTCTGTTCCGAAAGGATATCCGCATTTGGTTCCAATGTCATATCCCATAGCTGACATTTTACCTCTGGATGCACTACCTTAAAAATATTCTCCCCGTCCACAGCCTGACGGACAAAGGAATTCTGTAAATCAAAAGGCTGTCCGCCATTCACATCCCAATCCAGAACGCTATTATCCACCATATATCCCAATCCTGCCCCTCTTTGTATTTTGTAAAGATAATAGCCATCTTTCTCTGTTACCAATTCCTCATCGCTATATTGTAACTCATCTACAGCAATCCCATACTCAATGTTTAACATCAGATTAAGAAGGGGAGACCCTCCACAATAAGCAATCTGTACATCGTTACTTGATTCCATTCCCAGATTGCGGTACAGACGGTTTATATTGCCATTCGTAAGAGAGAGAAAACCAGATGCTACCGGCAGATTCGTAACCATTCCCATGTTATAAAAACACTGGGGATATGCTATCCGCGCTCCTTTTTGCAATTCTGCCTTTTCAGACAATTCCATAATCTGAGCATTTCCCTCTGCCTTAAAAAAATCATGATCCAAAAGGCCGTTCAGACCATTATATGCATTCACGCACAACTCTCCAAGTCCTGCAAGCACAAAAACTAAAAGTATCTGAGAATGGGTAATGGACTGTCTTTTATACAGAATCAGCATTAACAGATAAAAAACCACCAGCATAATTGTAATCAAGTATACATAAACAGCCTGATACTCCTTAATGCTGATAAAGGTAATTCCCACCAAGAACAAAACCGTTATTCCCGCAGCAAGAATCTGCCATAACCGAATATCGCTCAAATGAATCATTACCTGCATCGCCATAAACAGCAGCAGAAAAATATACATATTGACAAAACGATTATACACTCCGGTAGGCACTGTAAACCCATGCCACAAAATATTCAATAATCCAAAGGAAAAGCTGGCTGTCATAAACAGTGCAAAGAGAATAATATACAGTTTCTTTTTCTTTCCCATGCGAATAAAACAGAACAAAACTGCCAAAAAGACAGCGGCAACCGAAAAATATACATTCGGAGCAAATTCGTATATAGAAATAGGCTGCATAATAAAGAAAGACTGTACTATATCTGTCAATCTATTAAATATATACCTTACATACGCATGCGCCAACTGCGCCATATCTGCAGACTCTCTGTCATGCAATGTAAGAACAGTGGGAAATATGGCCACCATGGCCATCAGGGCTGCCCACACAGAACTTCCGGCAAAAAGCAGGAATTTCTTCAGCTTATGAGAAGTATTACGATCCATTTGCAGGAAAAACCAGAATACCAGAAAGATACAGACATGATACATAATATAATAATTGGTAAGAATCGCCAACGCCAGCAATACACAAAATCGTCTATAACCCCTGCCCTCCATCATCTTTTCTATGCTTAACAAAAGGAAGGGGAATAAAATCATAGCATCCATCCAGTTGAAAAATTTCATAAAATAAAGCATGCCGTTGCTGATACCAAAGGCAACGCCCAAAAACAGCGATACCAGCTCTTTTTGTTCCTTTAATGTATTATGCTTTGTATGATTAAAAAAATAAGTCATCGCCAAAGACACGCAGGAACATTTTAAAACCATGATAAACTGGACTCCCGCCGGTATCAGACTCTTTGGCAAAATCAATATGAGCGCAGTAAAAGGCGATACCAGATAATACAGCATATTGACAAAGAAATCATATCCCCCAAACGCATTCCAGCTATAAAACAGGGATTCTCCCGCCCGCACTTTATGCCAAAGCTCATAATAAAGCTCAACATACTGCAGGCCGGTATCCCCTTCCAACAGGCTTTTCCCCTGAAAAGGCCATGTACCTGTCACAAAACCATATACCAGCACCACCAACCAGGGAATTAGAAATGCAGCTATATAAAAACGTTTTTCCTTCATCTTGACTAATATAATATCTAATCCCTGATTCATGTTGCTTTGTCTCCTTATTATGAATTATTTAATATGCATGGTCTTTACATATCCTGTGCTGCTCTTAAACAGCTTTTTATACTTAGCAGCCGTCTTCTTATCCTTACATTTTATAGTTGCTTTAGGCGCAATCCCTTTAATGGCTTTAGAGCCTACCTTTTTAAGATTCTTTGACTTAATTGTAATATTTTTCAGCTTTTTGCATCCGGAAAAACACTGCTTTTCCATAACGCTAACGTTATCCGGAATGGTAATCTTCTTAAGAGACGTACATTTATAAAACGCCTTAGCCCCTATTTTAGTCACATTTTTACCAATTGTAACGGAAGTCAATTTGGAGCATCCGCTAAAGCAATTTGAAGGAATCTGCTTTATTTCATTTCCCAGTTTCACGCTCTTAAGCTTTTTACTGTTGGCTTTAAATGCATTTTTGGCGATAGCTGTGACCTTATAGCTTTGACCCCCTATAGTAATCTGATCAGGAATCACAACCTTGGTTTGGCTGCCGTCCGCTTGGTCATACTCTACCGTTCCTCCTTGGGCTGTTGCCGTAACAACCTTATATTTCTGTCCGGCATATTCTTCCGTAGCGCCCACTGCCGGAATATCTACTGCCTCTGTATTCGGTTCTGATTTCTGACTGTTGTTTCCTGAAGGCGCCGTATTCCCCGGATTACCCGATGTCGGATTATCCTGTGTTGGATTATCCTGTGTTGGATTATCCTGTGTCGGATTGTCCGGTGTCGGATTATCTGGATTTTCACCCTTTTCCTCTTCACCACTGCCGGATTCCACAATATTCCAATTAAGTTCCATTCTACCGGGATCTGGCTCCTCATAAATAGCAGAGTCAACCTCAAATTCAACTATAGCAAGATACTTTCCTGCTTTCGTTTCAACGTAGTCCCCGGAATATATACACTCTACACCCTCAGGAACCCCTGCAAGCTTTACTGTGTATAGTTTCCCATTTGCAGGCAGATTATCATTATCCTTAATTTCCTTTGAAACTCCCTCCTGCTCATATTCCCAATGCACGTTTGACATATCCGGTTTTTGTTTCGTCACGTCCATAGGCTTTTCTTTGATTTTCCAGGAAATCTGCCTTCTTGACGGCTGATTATAATTTTTTGAATCCCCGCCAGATAATACAAAGTCAACATAGGCCGTATATTCTCCTGCGGCACTTGCTTTATACACTCCGCTATATTCAGGCTTCACATTAGACGGATACCCCTTAACACAAATCGTATGCTCTTTTCCATCTGCATATATTTCACTGGTTTGCAAGTCATATGGTTCACTGTCATTATCCACATACCACTGTACATTCTCCATGCCGGATACTTCAGCTTTTTTAATTTCATAGGTAGCCAACCAGATTCCTACATAATCTGAATGTTCTATTGTATATGTAACTTTGTATGTACCTGCATTTATCGGTGGGGTTATTCCAGAATAATTATTATCTATACCTGTATATACAATACCTGTTGTTCCACCCGTAACCACTGTATCCCCAGCTTTCCATTGAGGCGTACCGGTAACTCCATGAGGCTCCCCATTGTAGACTGTATCCGTTACCGTTACACCGGAAAGGGTTGCTGGTGTTTTGGAAACCGTCTTAACAGTAAGAACAGCCGTAACGACAACATAATCCTGAATTGAAAACGTTATTTGAATCTCCTGACTGACGTCGGCCGCTAATCCGGTACGAACCGGAATTGTCAACAGATTCCCGTTAACACTGGGATATTGGGAGAAAATAGGACCATTTTTTTCTATTTTTATCTCATACCCAATAGTTGTCATTTGTGAAATATCCAAACCGGAAACCATCCGGGACAAATCATATGTATAACTATCTACGTCGCTTTCTGCTTTAATATAAAGCTCTTGATCCGTCACCTTAACCTTTGACATTTCCGTTGTAAATGGAACAGAAATTATGCCAGAACGATTCGGATTGTCCGTCCCTGACAAAGTTTTAAGGCCGTCATTTAAAATCATATACAACGTATAATCTTTATTCGGTTTTAGTTCTTTTAGTTCTATCCTGGCCTCTGCCGCCTGACCGCTGCCACCAATGCCGCCTTCCGCTGCCGCTGCTTTTTTGATATCGGCTGCATCTGCGGGAGCTGTTTCACCAGACAACAGTACAACATAATCATAGTAACATATTCCGTCAAAGGATACGCTGCATACAGCACCGGTATCTGTCTTATCTGTAATCTCCGGTTCTCCCTGCGTTGCCGGCGCCACGGTATCGTCATAAATTATCGGCGTAGATAAATAGGAGACATTTCCCGCCTTGTCCTGAAGTTTTACATATACCGCCTGTCTTGTGTCTGCTTTTACTTCATAAGAATTTCCTAATTGCCATTCAAGCTTCTCTAAGTCCCCTGCCGCCCGGTAACAATCGCCCGATACTGCATACTGAATCTTTTCTATACCGCTTTGGGTATCTTCACCGGTAAATTCTGCCTTACGATTCTGCATATGGCATCTTTGTTCCACAGAATTCTCATTTAATGTGCTATAAGTTGCTCCGTCAAGGGTAATGGTTCCCGTCGGAGCGGTTTTATCAATGTTTACCGTAACTGTTCGTCCCGTTGTCGTTATATAACCACCTGCATCATTTTTAAAATACAGAGTCTTACTGCCCGTAGCATCAAATGTCACGCTCGGCACAAATGAGCCTGTAAGACTTTCCGACATGGTATAACCCTCTGCTGTCACGGTTACATTCTTATTATACCACTCCTGCTTTGTCGTTTCTCCATTATATTGCAGCGTGATATCCGTTGGAGCATATTCCTTAATCTCCCAGTCAAGCGAAGAAGGCTGCTCTGTGATATAATAGCCAGCCTTTGCCGTACAGGTTGCCGTTGCCGTATAGGTTCCGACTTCTGACTTGCTGTTATTCTCATATACAATCTGAGTTTCATCTACGCCCTCGGGCAAATTTTTCAATGTAACGGTATACGGCTCATTCTTATAGTAATAAGGCCCTTCATAATTCCAGGTAACCCCGGATAAATCCACCGGAGTCCCTCTTCCATCAATTATTACCGCTGACAATGCAACAGGTCCGGTAATCTCTTCTCCCGGAATTGTATATTTGTCTTTTAAAGTCTTCTCTGTTCCGCCGATTGTATATGACGCTTCCGACACGGAATAGCCGGCGTCGGGCGTCACAGTAAAGGTATAATCAACTCCTTCTAACGCCGTGTTTTCTCCTGTAATCTTTCCATTTTCAGGCTGATTTATCGTCACTGAGTAATAATTTAACGTCTGATCGGACGCTGCCTCCTCACCCAAAGTTATCTTCCTTCCAGTGGGTTTCCCGTCAACACAAATATCATAAGTACCTTTTTTAAATATCCCTTTAAAGGTATACTTGCCGTCTTCTTTTGTTACATCATATTGATTGGGATTGTTTTCGGGTTGCAATGTGACTTCCCCGGCATCTTTCCATAGAGAACCGTCTTTGTTAAGAGAAACAGTAAACTCCTGCAGGCAGTCGTCTGCTCCAAGGACTCCTACCGTGATATCATTTACTATGCTCTTTTTAAAGTACAGATAGAGATATCCATTACTGTCTGTTTGCAAATCCTTAATTCCATAATCCTTATAATATTCCCCCTTATATAATAGATATGGCGTTACCGATGTTATTTTTGTTATACCGGGAACCTGATACTTAAAAAGTTCTACATCTTCTGAATCGGTCTCACTGTATGTCAACGTACTGGTGTATTTGCTGCCACTAGGGCCATTCAGCTTCTTTGCGAATGCGCTTAATCCAATATTATCCGCCGTATAATCACTATCGATTGCAGTATGCGGACCTCCAGTGGCATTAACGCTACCCCCCGATATATATACCTTAGAAGAACCTGCATCTCCTACCCCAATGGCGGGCGATGCATCCCCATTCTTTGCCGTGACAGTCCCCCCTGTAATGGTAACCTTACTGTCTGCTGTTCCAACTGTTGCTGTATCTACCTCTGTTGCTGTTTGTCCACTTCCTATTGCTGCCGCATTGGTAGATGTGGCTGTTATAAATCCCCCGTTTATAGTTATGCTGCTTCCTCCGTTGCTATTCAAACCGCCGCCTATGGCTGCAGAATGATATGCTGTTGCTGTTACTGTCCCTCCATTAATAACAATGTTCCTGCCAACTCCCTTATTAACATTATCAATACTGTCCTTGCAGGAACCACCGCCTATGGCTGCTCCCCTGCCACTACTGGACGTATCTTTTCCCTTAACGTCTGCCGTTACCGTTCCTCCATTAATAGTAATATTTTCTCCATTGCCCTCATATCCGCCGCCTATGGCTGCCCCAAATTGTTGATCTAGAGTATAACCACTTAAAGATTGCAAATATGCATTTATTGTCCCCCCGTTAATGACAATATTCTTTCCAGCTGCGCCATTGCCTCCGCCTATGGCTGCCCCAGATGTAAAGGATGTTACATCATACCGCCCGCTCTCAAACTGTATGTTAGCGCCGTTTTTGCCTGCAGAACCGCCTATGGCTGCCCCATGACAAGCAGTCAAGTACGCCACAGTTTCAATCTGAATCTTACTCGTAGTACTCCCCTTGAATATCAGCTTCCCCTGATCGCCATTCTTCTGTATGGCCGGGGCGTTTATCCCGCCAAGATACCCATTTGTGCCTTTAATTGTCAGCGTAACCGTTGCGGGAGAATCATCCTCAATGACCACGGCCGCCTCCGAGTTCATACTTTGCTTATTATTTTCATATCTATTAATAAATATATCATTCAATGTCAGATTCGCATCAACCCCCGACTCAATGTATATTTGCATAGCATTATCCTTACCGCTAAGGGTTAATGCCGTATCCGTCTTAACTATCAACTGATGTTTTGTCTCATCATAAGAATAATCCGTCCCATCCGTTCCTCCTGTAACAGTCAATCCACCTGCACTCGCAGCATGCGCCGTCATACCTGCCATCGGCAGGGCAAAGAACGCCATCTGCAACAGAAACATAATTAATAGATACTTTGCTTGTCTAACATATTTCTTCATAGCATAACCTCCCACTAACATTTTAGTAAACCGAACCCATACAATATATTATAATTGTTTTCAGATAGCTTTGCAAGAAATTTCCAACGATTCCGCAAAAGCCTGATTTGCTTCATGGCACAGCAGTTTTAGATATCGACAACCTCCACGCTGCCAAGCGCCTTCTCCATCAATTCATCTATTACATCATCAAGCTTTGCCTCTGACCGCTTAATGACATCCAGCACAGGTTTCGTGACCGGATGCTTTGCCACAAAGATGGTACAGCAGTCCTCATAAGGCTGAATCGAGGTCTCATAGGTGCCAATCTGCTCCGAGATATCTACAATCTCCTGCTTGTCCATGCCGATACAGGGCCGGAAGACCGGCATCGTACACACTTCATTGGTACAGGCTAAGCTGTGCATGGTCTGGCTGGCCACCTGTCCGATGCTCTCCCCCGTAATCAACGCCTGACACTGATTCTCCCCGGCTAAATGCTGTGCAATCTTCATCATATAACGGCGCATGATAATCGTGAGCTCCGCATGGGGACATTTTTCGTAAATGGCTAACTGGATATCCGTAAAATTCACGATATGCAGGCGGATATGTCCCGCATAACCGGCCACAATCTTCGCCAAATCAATGACCTTCTGCTTTGCCCTCTCCGACGTATAGGGCGGCGCGTTAAAATACACCGCCTCTAACTCCACGCCGCGCTTGGAAATCATATATCCGGCTACCGGAGAATCAATGCCTCCGGAGAGCAGAAGCATGGCTTTCCCGTTGGTTCCAACCGGCAAGCCCCCGGCCCCCTTAATGGTTTCCGAATAAATATATACCCTGTCCCGGACCTCGATATGTAACATGACGTCCGGTGTATGGACGTCCACAGACATACCGGGAAGCGCTTCTAAGACAAAATGCCCGATTTCACTGTTTAATTCCATGGAATGCATAGGGAACGCCTTGTTGGTTCGTCTGGCATTGACTTTAAACGTAAGGGCCTGTCCCCCGTAGCACTCCTGCATGTAGGAAACGGCCCGGCTCTTAATGGCTTCAAATTCCACATGCTCTTCCACCACAATCGGACAGATGCCCACAATGCCGAATACCTTCTTAAGCTCCGTCGTCAGGTCTTCATAATCATAAGCGGATTCCGCCTCTAAAAAAATCCTTCCGTATTCCCGCCGGATGGAAAATTCCCCCAACCCGGCCACATGCTCTGATATCCGTTTGCACAGAACCTCTTCAAATACATAGCGGTTCTTTCCCTTGGTTCCAATCTCTGCGTATTTAATCAAAAACGCCTTGTATTCCATTGTATTTCTCCCCCTTACTTTCTGGTAAACCGGCGCAGATTCGGCAGCAGTTCTTCCAACGCCTTTACTGTATACTCCGCCTCCTCTACGGTGTTTTGCTCACAAAAGCTGAACCGAAGTGTAGAGTCCAGCAAATCCTTATCCAGTCCAATCGCTTTTAACACGCCGCTGACCGCCGGATGGTTAGAGGCGCAGGCAGAACCTGCGGAAACGCAGATTCCTTTCTCCTCCAGGGCATGCAGCAAAACCTCGCTTTTGACGCCGCGAAAACTTAAGCTGGCAATATGGGGAGATTCCCCTGAATTATCTGTGACGCCTTCTATAGCCGTCGCCCCCATAATTAATTTTTGCTTGACTGCTTCCATTTTTGTGACGTTTTCATTCAGGCGCTCATACATCACCTCCACAGCCTTGCCAAACCCGGCAATGGCAGTCGTATTTTCCGTACCCGAACGCCGTCCCTTTTCCTGCCCGCCGCCGTACAGGATGGGCTGAAGCTTTACAGCGCTGTCCACAAACAGGGCGCCGCTTCCCTTCGGTCCATGAATCTTATGGCCGCTCATGGATAATGCGCCAATCCCTATCCGCTTGGGATAAATCAGCCGTTTTCCAAAAGCCTGAATCGCATCCACGTGAAATACAATATTCTTCCCATGCTCTTTATTATATTTCACAATTTCAGAAGCAATCTCCTCCAATGGTTCTACTGCGCCAATCTCATTGTTGACCGCCATGACAGACACCAGAATCGTCTCCTCATCGAGAACCTCACGAAGATGGTTCATATCTACCTTTCCATTTGCATCCACATGGAGAAACGTAACCCGGAATCCCTGCTCCTCCAAATAGAGCACCGTATTGATTACCGACGCATGTTCAATCTTGGTTGTGATAATGTGATTACCTGCCCGGCGGTTCGCCATGGCAATGCCAATCAAAGCCAAATTGTTGGCCTCGGTTCCGCCGGAGGTAAAAATCAGCTCCTTGGGTTCGCATTTTAACTGCCTGCTGATAATCTCACGGGTGCGTTTCAGATAATGTTCTGCCTCTACACCCTTCCGATGCATAGAAGAAGGATTGCCATATTCCTCCTCCATGGTCTTTATCATGATATCCTTTACTTCCGGGAGAACTTTCGTTGTCGCCGCATTGTCAAAGTATACTTCCATTTTTCTTCCTCTTCTTCCTATTATCAATCAGGCAGAATATCACATACAGGACAAATGCGCCTGCAGAGATTACCTTCCCATACAGAGGCGACGGCGTCCGGTACTTGAACTCAACCGTATGTTTCCCCTTTTCCAGAGGAACGCCAAGCAAAGCATCCGCCACCTTAACACATTGGGTTTCCTTCCCGTCTACGTAAACGGTAAAACCATCCAAAGCCTGAATGGACGTCATCATAATTCCTGACTGTTCAGCCTCAATAGAGCCTTTTACATAGTCTGCCTCCTGTGTTTCGATTTGATACACATTGCTGCTTAACTTTTCATAGGCTTCCGCATAGGCGTCCTCGTTAAACTCTGCAAATTCTAATGCAAGAATCCCTTCGGGCACAGCAGTGATCGAAGGCGCCGGTATTGCACATATGATGAGAGTCTGCCCCTTCTTAATTTTTCCAATATGAAACATTTGCTGAATATTTATTGTATCACTGGGATGAATTAATTCATCATCCAAAGCTATATTAAAATATGCGCCCCAATTTGCGATTCCTGATATATACAAATCATCTATATCCTCAGACGCCACATATTGGACAATCATTGCATCCATTTCATTTCCATATCGCATCTGATAGTTATATCTATAAATTCCTTCTTCTGCCCATGCAGCATCGGCTTGAAGAATCTCACCAGTGGAATTGTAACAGGTAAGCTGCGGGGATTTGATTTTACGAAATATGTCGGCGCCCCCAACTGCATTCTTGACAAAACCGTTCTGAACATCAAAGCCTGTTCCCTTAGTTATATCCCAATTCGTTATTTCCTCATCTACCATATAACCTAATCCGGCAAGTCGCTTGGTACGGTATAAGGTATATCCATCTTCTGTGGCCGCTTCTTCCGCATCACTGACCTGAGTGGAAGCGGTAGCCACATAATATCGGATATTGGATAACAGGTTAATTAAAGGAGAGGCGCCGCAATAGGAATATTCCACCTGTCCATTATATGGCATCCCTAATTCCTTGTGCATCTGCCGCTTATATCCATTAAGACTGGACAGGAAAGCCGAATCTGACGCCCTGGAAGTCACCAGTCCCATATTCAGCGTACAATCCATGAATTCCATCCGTTCCCCGGCCGCCAAATCCGCTTTTCCTGCTAACTCCACAACCTGTTGATTCCCCTTGTCATTATAAAAGGCATCTCTGTCAAAATCCTTCAACGCAGCAAAAGCTGTTACACATACCTCCAGTATACCAATGACTGAAATAGTAAGCAGCATTTGCGGATAAGCAATCCTTTTTTTCCGAAGAAAATACAACAATATAATGGTTAAAACCATTAGCATTATGGTTATCAGATATACTTTATAAGATTCATAATATTCAAGAAATAAGAAGGTAAGCACAAATATAATGCCATCTGCTATTCCGACTGCACATATATGGCGCAGCCGCAGCTCCTCTAAATGTATCAGCACATGCAGGACCAAAAAGAGCATTACAAATACAAACAGATAAGCAAACCGGTGATATACTGCGTTAGGTACCGCAAAACAATGCCATATAATGCTCAGTGGACCATAAAAAAAACTGAGTGTCAGTATACCGGCCAAACACAACATATATATCTTTTTCTTTTTTTCTATTTTCACAAATAAAAATGTGCCCACAAGCGTTGCTGCAATGACTGAAAAATAGATATTGGGATCATAGCTTGTAGCATCTGCGACAGGCGTCAAAGCAAATAACTGCTTTATAAAATTATGGGGTTCTACCAGCATAGATTGCAAATAGTTCTTCAACGCATCGTCCAATTCCGTATCCAGTCTCCCCTGAGCCAACGCAAATCCGGTGATTAATCCGTTAAAGGAAGTGAGGGCTGCCAGCACTGACGTCCCTGCAAATATCAAAAATTTCTTTATTTTTTCTCCGGTATCGGACATAAGCTGCAAAATAAACCACAGCAACAGAAAAATACAAACGCTAAAGGATAAATACAGATTGCTAAACATAGAAAATGTCAGTAAAAGATAATACAGCTTCCACTTTTTTTCTGATACCATTTTCTCCACCAGCAGCAGCAGAATGGGGAAGCAAATCATTACATCCTCAAACTGAATATAGCCCATATAATTAATCATGCCGGTTCCCATTCCATAAGCAGTGCCTAAAAACAGGGAAACCACTCCCTTATGCTCCTTTATTGTATTGTAACGGGTACGGTTGAAAAAATATACCATGCTGACAGTTACCAAAGCCCATTTCATCACCATAATAAACTGCACCACATTGGGAATCCACGCTTTAGGTAACAGCAGCACCAGCAAAGTGAACGGAGATATCAAATACCCGCTGATGGTATGAAAATCTACTCCGCCCCCCACATTCCAGGTAAAAGAAAGCGCTTCTCCTGCATGAATCTTATTCCACAATTCATAGTAAAAAGGAACCAATTGAGCTGACATGTCTCCGCGCAGAATACTTCCGTTTCCGGTTACCCAGGTGTCGGCATACCACGAATGAAATAAAAATATCATCCACGGAATAGCAAAGGCCGCTATATATATCCAGTTTTTCTTTAATTTCTTTTTCATTTCTTCCATATACTATCCTCTTCTCTTTTTCACAAATCACTGTATATAAAATTTTTGAACCGCATCCACTATATACTCTGCCTCATCACCGCTCAATCCATAATACAGCGGCAGTCTCACCAGTCTTTCGCTCTCCTTCGTAGTAAACCGGTCTTCACCGCAAAACCGGCCGTATTTTTGTCCTCCTGCGGAAGAGTGCAAAGGCACATAATGAAACACTGCGTATATTCCACATTTGCGTAAATATTCAATCAATCTGGTACGCGTCTTCAGACAATCGGTTTTTATATAATACATATGCCCATTATGCTTACATTCCGATGGTATATACGGCAATTCAATATACCCTTTTTTCTTAAGTTCCTGCAGTCCGGCATCATACTGTCGCCATATGCCAAGACGGTTTTCATTCACCCTGTCAGCCTGTTCCAGCTGCGCCCAAAGATATGCGGCGTTCATGTCACTTGGCAGGTAGGAAGAACCTTTTTCTATCCAACTATACTTATCAACCTCTCCCCGGAAAAACTGATTGCGGTTTGTTCCTTTTTCCCTCATAATTTCAGCTCTTTCAATAAAGTCTTCCCGATTAAGCAAAAGTGCGCCGCCCTCTCCCATGCTGAAATTCTTCGTTTCATGAAAACTATAGCACCCCAAATGCCCGATGGAGCCAAGCAGTCTTTCTTTATAGGAAGCACAACAGCCCTGGGCAGCATCCTCAATCACCATCAAATTGTGCGCTGCGGCAATCTCCATGATTTTATCCATCTCGCAGCCCACTCCTGCATAGTGAACCGGTACAATTGCTTTTGTTTTTTCTGTCACAGCCTCTTCAATCAACTTTTCATCTATATTCATAGTATCCGGTCTGATATCGACAAATACAATATCCGCTCCCTGCATAACAAAGGCATTCGCTGTAGATACAAAGGTATAAGATGGCATAATCACTTCATCTCCCGGTTTTATATCACATAAAAGCGCACTCATCTCCAATGACGAAGTACAGGAAGTAGTCAGCAGCGCCTTTCTTGTTCCGGTAATGTTTTCCAGCCATTCCTGGCATTTTTTTGTAAAAATACCATCTCCGCTTATTTTGTTGGAGTTTATAGCCTCCGCAATATATTCTTTTTCTTTTCCCACATAGGGAGGTTTATTAAACGGAATCAACTTTATCTCTCCTTTTTTTTCGGTCCCATATACACATAAAAATAAAAATCATAATACCCGCCCCTGACAAAACACATCCTGTCACAAAATTCGGCGTACGGTATTGAAACTCTATCTCATATTCTCCGGGTTCTAAAGGCACTCCGATCAACGCCTGTCCAATGGTTATATAATTGGCCTTCTTTCCATTCACAAATACCTGAAAGCCCTTCATATTCTGGATGGAGGTCATCATCACACCCGCTTTATCTACTGATATTGTCCCTTTTATATCATCCGGTTTCATAGAGGTGATATCATAAATATTTTTTGATATCATATCGTAAAAGGTATCATACTGCGCGAAATCAAACCGGGCAAACTGCATATAAAAAGCAGCCTCTTCCCCTGCCTCTCCCTCAACATAATTATTAATTGACACTTTGTCTCCTGCTTTAATATCTTTCAAATGAACAATATTTCTTCCCATCTTTATGACATCTTTATACACCAGCTGATTATTTACCATCACTGAAGAATAATACTCCGTACTTCCTTTTATCGTAAAATACAAATCCATATCCTCATCAGCCTCAAATTCCAGCACACTGTTTTCTTCATCATCCAATATCAGATAATGATAGGATACGCCTGCTTCTTCCAATTCTTCCGTGACAGTATCCAGACTGTAATTATCACAGGCACAGTTGGTCACATCAGGGGTAAACACCTTAAATACCTCTTTCACAGCCCCATTTGTTGCTTTTTCAACAAATTCATTTTGGTTCACAAAGTTGGATAAATCATTGCCTTCCCAGTTTACTATGTCGTCAGACACCATATATCCCAGTCCTGCCGGCCTGTTCATCTTACACAATATCATATTCTCATCTGATTTTACCACTTCACAATCACTGAATTCCGATTCGTATCCTCCCACGCCATACCCAATATTAAACATAACATTCATAACCGGAGTCCCACCGGAATAATCAATTGCCGCATCAGAAACCCGGTTCATGCCAAGATTATAACATAAATCCCCCAGATTCCCGTTAAAAAAGGAAACAAATCCGGAAATACTTGGAAGACCTGTTTTCATTCCCATTCCATATCCTGCATCCTGAAACGCAACCCTTTGCCCTTCTTTTACCTTCAAGCCCTCAACCTGTTTTTCTGCCTCTGCCACATTTCCAATTTTTTCCGGCCGTAAGACTTCATATGCCCTCAACTGATAATATGCATTTGCACTTATTTCTAAAATACACAGACAACAAAATATCCGTATAAATATCTTATTGCTGATACTTTTTCTGCGATTCAACATAAATAATATATTGTACAGTACAATTAAAAATAATGTGCCAAGATATACATAAACAGCTTCAAAATGCGTAAGATGGAAAAAGGTATAAAAGAACAGCGCCAGACTGACTGCAAAAACAATGAAACAATGCTGCAGTTTTATCTGTTTTAAATTTGCAAATACCTCAAGTCCCATAATACAGAATAACAGTATAAATCCAAAAGCATACCGGCTGTCGATTCCGTGAGGAACAGAAAATCCATGCCAAAAATAATTGAGCGCTCCTATAAAGAAAGATGCCAGTACTAATAAAAACATAGCAATTTTGGTATATTTTATCCGTTTATCTGACTTAATAAAGAAAAAGAGCAAACCAAGAACAATTGCGCCTATTGACATAAACATACATGTACTTAAATGATTTTCATCAACAGAACTAAAAATAAAGAACTTCTTAACAAACCCTTCCACCGTCTTTATTATGCTTCTAACATATTCTTGAACATTCTGGCTTCCCTCCGTATATCTGCTATTCACATTAAAAATGCTGGGAATAATGATCACCATTGATGATATTCCCGCCAAAATTGAGGAGCCAAGAAATGTTTTGATTCTTTTTCCCATATCTTCCTGATGAACCTTCCACAGATTTACCAAAAACCAAAACGTAACAAAAATGCATATAGGAAAAGAAATATAAAAATTACAAAATATACAGACTGTCAATACACAGTAGTACAGTTTCCATTTTCCACTCTCCGTCATGTTCTCAATTAACAGGAGCAATACAGGAAACAATATCAGACTGTCCAGCCAATTGAATAAACATAACATATCAATAAAAAAATTCCCCAAAGCATAACATACGCCTAACGTGAACGCAACTAATTTTCTGTTCTTCTTTAATGTGTTAAACTTTGTATGCATAAAAAAATACACAGAAGACAGGGAAAGCAACGCCCATTTTAGTACCATAAAAAACTGGATGCCATCATACAACATGCTTTTAGGCAATATCAGTAAAATCAACGTTGCCGGCGAAATTGCATAATATATCACATTCAGATAAAAGTCATATCCGCTCATCGCATTCCAGCTATAAAAGGATAAATCACCACTGTGTACTTTATTCCACAATTCTTCAAAAATATATACATACTGTATGCCCGCATCTCCCCGGAGAATGCTTCCGTCGCCGAATATCCACGAATTTCTTGTAATCAGATGCAAAAAAACTATTATGCACGGAAACAAAAATGCCGCAATATATACCCCATGTTTCTTTATCAACATTATACGCTTTTCCATTTTCCTATTTGCCTTTCATTTTAATTATTGTATTTTATATATGCTTCACAAAAACATGTTCAATTCCCATGGGAATATAGCCGTTTAAAACCATGGCTCTTAATTGGGCCTGATTATTAGATGAAACATGAGTAGTTACCCGCTTTCCTCCCATTTTTTTAACAATCTCTTGTTCTTTTTGTATTAGTCCAAGCCCCGTATCACGATACTTTTGGTATCCGCCACCTAACACGGACTCATAGCTTTTACTATCCATATTCTTTAACATAACAAAACCGGCCGGTTCTTCCTTATACAAAATCACATAAGGCGTCGCCCCCTGTTCAATCAAATCATGAATCCAATTGCAATACCGTTTTGCAGCCACATCTTTCCCAAAGACATAATCCTGGGAAATTCTGTCGGAATCAAACATTCCCGCCATGACTTCCCTTTGCAGGATATCTATATCCTCCTCTGTCATTTTTCTATAAGAAGTTGCATTATACAGACGCTGATGCAGCGGCGTTCGCACCGGTTCATGTAAATCATGTTCCATCTGTATCAAATCTTCTATATATCGATATTCATGGTCCTGCACAAATCCACATAAGTCCCCACGCCCACTGGGAATCTTGGCTACCAGATAGGCTGCCGCTACATTTTCAAAAGAATCTGCAATGTCCTCAATCCGATCCTTCATCTCAAATTGAATCTCTGCTGCATCTACGCCCAGATTTCGCTGTTCCCAGACTGCATTAATTATTTTCATAATAAATCAACTACTCCTGTTTTTCCGGAATTGCCCACAATATGGTATGAAACCCTCCCCGCAGATAAAATTTATAATCCGGCAGAAGTTTTGCGATATATGTGGGAATTTCTAACAAATCATTTTTTCTGTGATAAAGACAAATCGCTAAATAAGGCCTGTTCTTTTTCAATATGTCCTCTGCTCCCTTTAACGCCCCCAGTTCAGAACCTTCTATATCCATTTTAATATATAGCGTGCCATGGATATCGAGATTAAGGTCATCCAACCGTTTCACCTCTAACGCTTCGGCTGTGTCATCATTTATTTCCACAAACCTTCCGCCCTCTTTGTCTCCATTTTCCGGATATTTAAATGAAAGCCTCTGGTTTTTCTCTCCTACGCCATATTCATATATTTCCAGTTGACTGACTGCATTTTTGAATTCCTCGTTGTTCCGCATACAGTCCGCATTTTCCCGATCCGGCTCAAAGGCATAATAGTATATATGATTTTGCGGTATTTTATTGCAAACCGGCAATATGCTGTCACCAATATATGCGCCGCAATCAATAACTGTAGCTTCTCCGCCACAGCTTTTACCAAAATCATAACTTAGCCAGTAATCCTCTTCCATGTAATACATATCTTTTATCTGTGTATATGGCATAATCTCATAGGGGTCGGCAAATGTATCATACGGTTTACTTTCCGTCAGCAATCGGTATGTTTTCAGCGAAAGCTCATCCTGAAACAGTTTCCTGACAAATTGATACCCTGGGGCTTTAACCGATATTCTCTTTTCCTTTTCCAACTCTTCATCGATACAGAAAAAACGCAGCGTTGTATACGGATTGACAACAAAAAGATTTTCTTCTCCGAATTCATACTGAGACAGATATTGATGAACTATATCGGGCACAAACCATTGTCCTATCGCAACGATAACTGCAGTATCTCCATCGGTCAGAACCTCCCTGTAACACTCCGGTGACTGAATCTTCAACCCCTTAAACTCCGTTTTGGTCCGTTTTTCAGGCTCTAACAAATCCATAACGCCAACCAGTTTTTGTTCAATCCCTTCAATCTGTCGATACAACCGCTCAGCCATAATGCCGCCGCCTAAAAAAATAATTTTAGAATAATCTTCCAGTGGTCTCATCATTTATCTCCTTTTTGTTCTTCATGTTATCGACATCATATCTATAGCAAAGAATAACAGCATATGCCGAGTATAATCAATACAGCTCCGGTTATTTTCAGCGACGTTATCTTTTCTCCCAGAAAAAAATAACTTAACACCGGAATATATATATATCCTGCCGCCTCTAAAAGTGCGCCAAAAGACAGCGGCACGCCTTTATATGCATACATGGTTAACAGGGTGGATAAAAAAAACATCCCATATGCTGTAATAACCCTCGGATTCAGATATTCGGCAATCACGCTCTTATATTGTCTGCCTGCGCTTTTTTTCAGCAAGATCTGGGAAACGGAGGACACAAACACAGACAGCAGAAAAATAATTATATAGTTCACTTGGAAATCCTCCTGATTTCATCAATGATATAACAATAAGAACCAATTAATACCAAAACTGCGCCCACTATCATATTCCATCGTATCTCTTCGCCAAAAATCAATATTCCCCACAAGATCGCATACACAATCCCCACGCCTTTGCTGGCATAGGCGACAGACAGTGAGATATGCTTAAGCACCTGCTGCCATATAAGCGCATATACAAACAGTATGCATAACAGCAAGGCGTAATATATTATAAACTTTTTAGATAAAAATATCTGCCGTCCTGCCATTTTGGAACAGATTCCGCCTAAAGATACAATAAAAACAGCAAGCTGAAGAACAACAAATGCCCTCCAATTATAACTTTTTTCTTTCATTCCCATTATCCTTTTACCCAAACAATACTATATTTATCAAACAGCATATAATGTTAAATCAAATATTCCCCTGCTGTTTGCATTATTTCGAAGATATAATTTATATTTATTCTGAGTCAACAATGAATCCAAAAACATTGGTATTTCAAATAAATCTGTTTTTTTATGGTAAGCCCTTATTGCTAACGCAGGTTTATATTTTTTGATAACATTTATTCCTCCTTTAAGCGCCTCTAACTCACTTCCTTCTATATCCATTAAGACAGCCGTAATCGGACCGTATTTTTTCTCTAATGAGTCGATGCTGACCACATCGACAGCGGTATATTGCGACATATCTTCAATTTCATCTATATTTGTTATTTTCCCAGCCTGCCCTCCCAACAGACAGAAATATACAATTCCATCCTTGCTATACACGCCTTTTGATTCCAAAACAATATTGGGATAATTTTTACAATTATCATTCAATATTTTGATATTACTTTCATCCGGCTCTAATGCAACAATTGTTGCTGATATATTCTTATCCTCTAAGGTTTCTGCTGTTTCGAGTGCCGTTTTGCCATTGTATGCACCACACTCTAGAATTACCCCCCCCGAAACTATGTTCTTAAAAATCAGTTCATGCTCATAATCATGCATATGATCTGTTTTTAAATTACAAAAATCACCTGCCTTTCCGGAAATGCAGGCATTTAAATATTCAACCATAACTCTTCTTGAAAAATCGTCTGCTAATAAATTATACGTTGTTTCAAATTCTTCATAATGATTAAGAAAAAAAGGATAATCAATAAAATCCCAATCAACATAACAATTTTCAAAATCCATTATTTCGATATTGGGGGCAGAGAGTAATATTTCATTAATTTTTGCCTTCAAAAATTCTTCCCGCTCAACTATTGTTTCAAAACCAATAATTAATATAACATCGTCATAAGATTTTAATTGGGTTAATTTAACCAGCTCTTTACCATTAGAAATTGCCGTGTCAAAATATTCGTCATCAACTACACAAAAATCAATTAAAATCCCCCATTTATTTAACCGCGATTCTAATTGTTTTGCATAAATCCCGGCTCCAAAAACACCAATTTTTTTATCACTGTGCAGTAAATGATTAATTTTAACATAATAATCATTTTCCTGATAAGTCACGCTGCTTAATAGCGTTTTCATAAGAATACCACCTCTTACATTTTATCCTTTTTACATATATCTTTTACCACATACTGGGGAGAGTTATTAATGCATATATATATACGGCCAATATATTCGCCAATCAAGCCCAGCATAATCATAATAATCCCTCCGACAATCAACATAATAGAGATCAGCGAACTCCAGCCCTGCATAATTGACGGATTTAACAAACGTCGTATAATCGTATAAATAGCATATATAAATCCCACAATCGCCATGCCAAAACCCGCATAGGCCCCCAGTTCCAACGGCCGCACTGAAAATGCAGTAAACCCATTCAGCCACAGGGAAATCAAAGACCTAAGGCTGTATCCGGAGGTGCCGGAAAAACGCTCCCTGTGATTGACCTGCACAAAACCAATATTTGTCGTGGTTCTATATATCAATCCTGCAACATAAGGAAAAGAATGTTCATATCGGACTATCTCCTCTACAATATATCTGCGCATTACAAAAAAACTGCTTCCCTTTCTGTCGTCTCCCTTCGTGCCAAAAACATATGCTGATGTTTTACTAGCAAAATCCGAACCCAACCGCCGAAACCAGTTCTGATGCGTTTCCGGATATGATGCATATACTACATCATAACCTTTTTCCAACTCGTCCATTAATGAAAATACTTCATTGGCCGGAGTCTGCCCGTCATCATCCAGGGAAACCACATAATCACCGGTGCAATAGTTATATCCAGCCATGAGAGCCGCATGTTGTCCGAAATTTCTGGCAAGATTAATACCAGTAATATGACTATCATCTGCTGCCCGTCTGGCAATCACATCCCAGACGTTATCCGGAGACCCGTCATTCACCAATATAATTTCATAATCTAATTCCTTTCTTTGCCCCATGGTCTCCTCAATTTCATCAACCACCAGAATAACCGTCTTTTCAGAACGGTAACAGGGAATTACAAAAGAAATCTTCTCTGACTCTTTCATTTTCGCACAACTTTCCTTCCTATCAAAGCTCAAGGCGCATATTGAATATTATTATATCACACCCGCCTCCTTTTTGCAAAAAAATTCCCACACAGACCGCTCTGTATGGGAATTACTTATACCTTTTTCGTTATCTACTGGTTTTCTTCTTATTTCTTCTTATTTCTTCTTATTTTTTCTTGCCAAAGCCCTTCTTCTTATGCCCGCTGAAGCTGAAATCGCCTGAAGAATCCGTTGACCTTCTGGCCGTAGAGCCGGTGGCCTCGTCAAAGTTATTCAGTATATTTTTCTGTTCCTCGGTAAGCTTATCGGGTACCTGCACCACTAATGTGACATAATGGTCGCCCCGGACATTCTTATTCCGCAGGGTGGGAACTCCCTTGCCCTTTAACTTCACCTTAGTATCCGTCTGGGTACCAGCCTTAATCTCATAATCCATAGGTCCGTCTATGGTATTAATGGTTATATTACCGCCTAAAGCAGCCTGGGTAAAGGTAATCGGCTCTGTGGAAAAGATATCATACTCCTGCCGCTGAAACTGCGGATGCCGGTCTACTAATACGGTAACCAGCAAATCGCCTCTGCCGCCGCCATTCACGCCCGGTTCTCCTTTTTCCCGGATGCGGATGCTCTGGCCGTTGTCGATACCGGCCGGAACCACCACCTGAATCTTCTTCTTGCTCTTTACATATCCGGTACCGGAACACTGGGTACATTTATACTTAATTACCTTACCGGTTCCACTACACTCCGGACAGGTCTGCACGTTTCTCACTACGCCAAATAAGGACTGCTGGGTAAATACCACCTGGCCTTTTCCGTTACACTTGGTACAGGTTTCCGGCGTGTGTCCCGGCTGGGCGCCGGTTCCATGGCAGACCACGCACTCGTCCTTTAAGGGCAGCTCTAATTCCTTCTGGCAGCCAAATACCGCCTCATCAAATTTTACCCGGACGCTGGTCTTAATATTTGCTCCCTTTATTGGCCCATTGGACTGGCGGGTTCTGGTGCCGCCGAACATATCTCCGAAGATATCGCCGAAGATATCTCCCATATCGCTGAAATCGAAGCCGCTGAAGCCGCCTCCCATACCGCTGTTCGGGTCAAAGGCCGCATGGCCGAACTGGTCATACTTCGCTCTGGTATCCGGGTCGCTCAATATCTTATACGCCTCAGATGCCTCTTTAAACTTTGCCTCCGCCTCCGCATCACCCGGATTCATATCCGGATGATACTTCTTGGCAATCTGTCTGTAAGCTTTCTTTAATTCTGCATCGGTGGCCGTTTTAGAAACACCAAGGACCTCATAATAATCTCTCTTTGTCTCTGCCATCTTCCTCACCCTTAAATTTCTGTATAATCTCCATCAACCACATCACCCTCGGAGTAATCAGCAGGGCCTGTTGCGCCGGTTCCTGCATTAGCTCCCGGACCATTCTGCTCATAAAGCTTTGCAAACAGATTCTGTGCACTGGTCATCAAGGTCTCTTTAGCGTTCTTAAGCTGCTCTACATCATAGTCGCTCATGTTCTCAGGATCTGTGCTCTCTACCAGATTCTTAAGTGCGGCTAAGTCAGCCTCTACCTTTGTCTTATCCTCATTCGGAAGCTTGTCGCCTACATCCTGCAATGCCTTCTCGGTCTGGAATACCATAGCGTCAGCGTCATTTCTTGCCTCAATGGCCTCTTTTCTCTTCTTATCCTGTGCCTCATACTCTGCTGCTTCTTTCACTGCCTTTTCGATATCCTCATCAGACATATTAGAGCCTGCCGTAATCGTGATGTGCTGCTCCCTTCCGGTTCCTAAATCCTTAGCAGATACATTTACGATACCGTTCGCATCAATATCAAAGGTAACTTCAATCTGCGGTACGCCACGTCTTGCCGGTGCGATACCGTCTAAGCGGAACCGTCCCAAAGACTTGTTATCTCTTGCAAACTGGCGCTCACCCTGACAGATATTGATATCCACTGCATCCTGATTATCCTGTGCAGTAGAGAAAATCTGGCTCTTCTTGGTAGGAATGGTGGTATTTCTCTCAATTAAGCGCGTTGCAACGCCGCCCATGGTCTCAATTGAAAGAGAAAGCGGGGTAACGTCTAACAAAAGAATCTCGCCTGCGCCTGCATCTCCGGCTAACTTACCGCCCTGAATAGATGCGCCGATTGCCACACACTCGTCCGGATTAATCCCCTTAAACGGCTCTTTGCCGGTCAACTGCTTTACCTTATCCTGAACTGCGATAATACGGGTGGAACCGCCTACCAGCAATACCTTGTCAAGCTCGGAAGCGGTAAGTCCGGCATCCTTTAATGCGGTCTGAACCGGCGTTGCCGTTCTCTCTACCAGATGAGCGGTTAATTCATCGAATTTAGCTCTGGAAAGATCCATGTCAAAATGCTTTGGTCCGTCTGCTGTCGCAGTAATGAACGGAAGATTGATGTTGGTTGTTGTAGAGGAAGAAAGCTCCTTCTTTGCCTTCTCAGCGGCCTCCTTCAATCTCTGCATAGCCATCTTATCCGTAGACAAATCTACTCCTTCCTGCTTCTTAAACTCATCTAACATATAGTCGGTAATGACGTTATCAAAGTCATCACCACCTAACTGGTTATCACCGGCCGTTGCCAGCACCTCAATGACGCCGTCGCCGATTTCAATGATAGACACATCAAAGGTACCACCACCTAAGTCGTATACCATAATCTTCTGCTCGCTCTCGTTATCAAGACCATAAGATAAAGCTGCGGCTGTCGGCTCGTTGATAATACGCTTTACATCCAGTCCTGCAATTCTACCCGCATCCTTGGTTGCCTGTCTCTGGGAATCAGAGAAGTATGCCGGAACCGTGATAACGGCCTCGGTTACCTTTTCACCGATATAGCTCTCTGCGTCTGCCTTTAACTTCTGCAATACCATTGCGGAAATCTCCTGTGGAGAATACTTCTTGTCGTCAATGGTTACTTTATAATCTGAACCCATATGTCTCTTGATTGAAGAGATTGTCTTGTCTGCGTTGGTAACTGCCTGACGCTTTGCCGGCTCGCCGACAACTCTCTCACCCGTCTTGGTAAATGCCACAACAGACGGTGTTGTTCTTGCGCCCTCTGCATTGTTGATTACCACCGGCTTACCGCCTTCCATAACGGCTACACATGAATTTGTTGTACCTAAGTCAATACCAATAATTTTTCCCATGATTTCATTTCCTCCTATTCATCTTTCATATCTTATAAATATATGCTCCAAACACTCTGTGTTTAGTTGGCTACCTTTACCATACTGTGGCGAAGCACCTCGTCCTTATACATATAACCCTTCTGCAGCTCCTCGGCAACAATGTTGTCTCCAAGCTCTTCGTCCTCCACATGCATTACCGCATTGTGAAGATCCGGGTTAAACTCTGTGCCCTCCGCATTCATCGGGGTTACGCCAATCTCCTCCAAAGCAACGATAAGCTGCTTATAAATCTTGTCAACCCCCTGCTCAAAGGCTCTTTCCCTATCCTCCTCAGGGATGGCCTGCAAAGCCCGTTCAAAGTTATCCACCACCGGAAGAAGTTTTTCCAAAACCTCCTTGGCGCCGATGTCATACATCCGTTTGGATTCCTTTTCGTTGCGGTTTCTGGCATTCTCAAATTCCGCCAGAAGGCGCTTGTATTTGTCATTGGCTTCCTCTACAAGCTCCTTTTGCTTGTTAAGTTCCACCTCCATGGCCTTGTTGTTGCCGCCACCACCGCCGGAGCGCCGGTTGCCTTTCTTGCCCTTCGCCGGTTTGGGGCCGCTTTCCTTTTCCACTTCTTTTGCCTCTACTTCTGTCTCCTCAGTGGATTCTACGGCAACTTCCTCCACCTTTTCCTCAGTGGCCTTGCCCTCGGGCTGCTTTTTCTTTGTTCCGTTACGGTTGGCATTATTTTTCTTCTTTTCTTCCACTCTGACACCTCTACTCTTTCTTCTTAAATATCGTATCTAGCTCATCTGTAAGATTCTTAAGGGTACTGACCACTTTCTTATAGTCCATGCGCTTTGGACCGATAATTCCGATGGTTCCCTTGCCGCCGCCGTCCAACTCATAGG
>CANREG010000001.1 GCA_947629565.1 uncultured Lachnospiraceae bacterium | reverse complement strand
CAATATCTGCATTTTTCAAGGTTCATCAGAGCCTGTTTTTTTCAGCTCAGTTTTTCATATGTCACTTGACACTACCTCAGCCCTGTGGCTGTTCCTTGTTCTATTCCGTTAGCACTCACTCAATTTGAGTGCTAACATATTTCCTATTTTACCCTATTTTCCCAAAAAATCAACCCCTATTTTGAAAATAATTGTGATAAAAATGTTAATTTTTGGCTTTCACTATATATTTTATTCCCTTTCCCTTCTTTTTAGAACAAAAATTTTTCCCATAATCTTTTTGCTGTGACTTCCTGCCCGCAGATTCCTTAATTATGCCTCCCGCGAAACAGGCGGATTTCTCACACAGAAAATATAACGGAACATGAAAAGCGGCTGCTCTAAATGCACAGCCGCTTTGATGTAAATTATTTCTTAACCTTTCTTATTCACAGTTCCACCTAAATTGATTGTTTGGCTTCGTTGTATTCGGCGAGGCTGGAGCCTACCGCTTTACAGGCTTAAAATTCTAATTGACTATGTTTCCTTTTACACTATTATTCCCCTTTCATATATACACCTGGTCCCTCATCACCTGAAATAGATCTGTAAGTTCCGTTTTCTTCTACTTGTTTATTATAAATCTCCTGTGTTACTAGTTCCAGTTGATACATACCTTCCTTATCTCTGTTTTTTTTGTCAATCACCTTATAATCATACAGTACCTCATATGTTTCTTTATCCGTTACTAAGGTATAATGAGCAATAAAGGATTTCTCTACATCTTCACCATATTTCGTGAGTGTGTCGGAACTTGTTGCATGGTCTTCAAAACTTTGTTTTTTTCCCTGATAAAAATTCATCAAATCGGCTATTTGCTGATCCAAATCAGTTGCCTCCCCGATTGCTTCCTCGGAAAATTGTTCCTTCAATGCATCTGCATCTCTTGCATCCAATGCAGTAACAATTTCTTCCATAATCTGGTCTGACATATCCTGTTCTGAACCAATCCATTTACTGATTCGGTCTCCTTTTTTCATACACCCGCCTAAATTCATACATAAAATCATACAGCATAAAACCACTTTGATTTTTTTCATATTCATTCTCCCAAATTATTCCTCCGGCTCCACCAAAGGTTTCCGCTCAAGGTCTGTCTTCTCTCCACTGCGAAGCATCTTTTTCACAGCATCGCTACCCTTTTCCTTTACCAGCTTAGCCTCTTCTTCTGTAATCGGTATCAGCGTATAGAATTTTACCAGCGTGTCTTCATCTGCCTCTAAGGCTGGTATGTCCTCCGCTTTACACAGCATCACTCCGGTAAACTCATAATCCGAATCAAAGCAGATGACCTCGTCCGGCTCCCCATAGGGCACAACTACTTTTTCGTTCACATACATATCTTCATACATATGGCCAAGATATGCCGTTTTGCACAGTATCTCCAGCGTCCAGTTATAATCCGGGTTCTCCAAAAGCTCCTCGTCTTCCATCCATTCCTTTGGCACCTTCATCATGACTTCCGCATACTCAAGCCCCTCATCTGTCTCCGCCATGGGAAATTCGCTCATGCCGCAGGTAATCAGTATTCCGTAATCCTTGTCCTCAGGCAGAATACCATAGACGGATATGGAGACCTCCTCATTCTCTATCACAGGCTCACCGGCCCATAGTACCTCTAAGATATCCCCTGCATCATAATACTGGACAATCTCTCCTAACTGATCCTCTATGTATCCTGCGTAATCCACTTCTTCTTTTGTATTATCCGGCAGTTTTTCCTGATTCCTCTTAAAGATTTCTTCATCCTCTGACGGGTCGATTCCCAATTTAGCCAGTTCCCTTCTTATGATATCAGCTTCCTCATCGCAATGATAATATAAAGCATGAGATAAAGCGTCCCACCATGGGTTGTCTTTTGTCTTATACTGATAAGTAACATCTCCACCGGCATCAATAATCAACCGCAAAATGTCTGTTCCATAGCGCACTGCCATCAAAACCGGACTGTTAACCGATTCTTTACTGTTGACATGAGCGCCAAGTTCAATTAACTTTTTAACATTATCAATCTTCCTTGTTTGAATGGCATTAAACATGGGTGTGATTCCGTACTCTTCCACCGCACAATTAACATCTCCACCGGCATTGGCTATATACTCAATCATCTCCGGTGTTCCATGTCTGGCGGCTACATGCAATAAAGATGTACTCCCGTCACAATATTTCGCACATTCCGGGCACTCATCAATGCATCTCTTCACGACAGGAAATGCCTTCTCCTCTTCCAGTCTGATGTTTATAAGCGCATCAATAAAATAAGATTCGGCATCCTTTTTGTTTTCCTCTTTCATATCATAATACCTCCTATACTTTCAATTTTCTTTGTCTTCCTAACTTTTTTTATCTATCATGTATTACCTTTGCAAAAAAACTCCCGGATTATCTGCATATTGCCATCTAAAATCTCTCTTCTGATATGTAGCATCTGTTACAATTTCCATTGAAAGCAATCCTTCTCGGTCTGGATTATGTTTATCAACAACTTCATACTGATAAGCCTCTACATCTCCATTATCCAACGCCGCTACAATCTCCTCCATCATCCGGTCTGCCAACTGCTGTTCTGAACCTAATTCCCTTGCTAATTGTTTCCCTCTGCTCATGGGTTTATCACACCCGCCTAAATTCATACATAAAATAATGCAGCATAAAACTACTTTGATTTTTTTCATATTCATCCTCCCAAATTATTCCTCCGGCTCCACCAAAGGTTTCCGCTCAAGGTCTGTCTTCTCTCCAATGCGAAGCATCTTTTTCACAGCATCGCTCCCCTTTTCCTTTACCAACTTAGCCTCTTCTTCTGTAATCGGTATCAGCGTATAGAATTTTACCAGCGTATCTTCATCTGCCTCTAAGGCTGGTATATCCTCCGCTTTGCACAGCATCACGCCGGTAAACTCATAATCCGAATCAAAGTAGATGACTTCGTTCGGTTCTCCATAGGGCACAACCACTTTTTCGTTCACATACATATCTTCATACATATGGCCAAGATATGCCGTTTTGCACAACATCTCCAGCGTCCAGTTATAATCCGGGTTCTCCAAAAGCTCCCCGTCTTCCATCCATTCCTTTGGCACCTTCATCATGACTTCCGCATACTCAAGGCCCTCATCTGTCTCCGCCATGGGAAATTCGCTCATGCCGCAGGTAATCAGTATTCCGTAATCCTTGTCCTCAGGCAGAATACCATAGACGGATATGGAGACCTCCTCATTCTCTATCACAGGCTCACCGGCCCATAGTACCTCTAAGATATCCTCTGCATCATAATACTGCGCAATCTCTCCTAACTGATCCTCTATGTATCCTGCGTAATCCACTTCTTCATGAGCCGGAAGGTTTTTCTGCTTTTTTCGTTTTTTTAGTTTTTGTTTTTTGGGTTTTCGTTTTTTTAATTTTGGTTTTTTTAATTTTTTTTGATTCCTCTTAAAGATTTCTTCATCCTCTGACGGGTTGATTCCCCTCTTTCTTAATTCCCTCTCCAAAATCTCCACAGCCTCATCCTGTAGGTTATATTTTGCAAAGGTCAGGGCGTCCCACCAGGGGTTATCTTTTGTCTTGTACTGGTAGGTAATATCCGCCCCCGCATCAATTAATAGCTGCAATATATCCGTATAATGGTCGCCAATAGATGCAAGAACCGGGCTTGTTGCTGATACATCACTGTCAATTTCAGCCCCTAATTCTATCAGCTTTCTTACATTATCAATCTTCTTTGCCACGATGGCATCAAACATGGGAGTGATTTCGTACTCTCCCACCGTACAATTAACATCCCCACCGGCATTGGCTATATACGCAATCATCTCCGGAGTTCCATATCTGGCGGCTTTATGTAATAAAGATGTATTTCCGTCACAGTATTTTGCACATTCCGGACATTCATCAATACATTGCTTCACGACAGGAAGTGCCTTCTCCTCTTCCAATGTAATTTTAATTAGCGCATCAATAAAATAAGATTTCACATCCTTTTTTTCATCACCCATATCAGAATCCCTTCCATATTTCCTTTGTCCTGTCTTCCTAACTTTCCTCTAATTATGATGTACATAAACTCCCGGAGTATCCGGATATTCCCACATAAATCCATCCTTCTGATATGTAGCATCTGTTACAATTTCCATTAAAATCAGTCCTTTTTGGTCTGCATTATATTTATCAATCGGCTTATACTCATATTCAATGTCATATTGCTCTTTATCAGTAATCAAAACATAATGTCCGGCAATCTCTTTTTCTACCTCTTGACCATATTTCGTATGTGAATCGGAACCTGCAATACCATAAAACTCAGTCATTTTCCCCTGATAAAAATCCATCAAATCAGCTATTTGCCGGTCTATATCTTTCGCTTCTTTCAGTGCAGCTTCAGAAAACAGACTTTTTAAAGCCTCCGCATCTCTATTATCCAACGCTTCTGCAATCTTCTCCATCATCCGGTCTGCCAGTTCCCGCACGAAATCCAGTTCTTTTTCTTTTTCCATTTCCATTTCCATTTCTTCCTGGTAACTCTTTGATTTTTCACACCCGCCTAAATTCATACATAAAATAATACAGCATAAAACTACTTTGATTTTTTTCATATTCATTCTCCTTAGTTTTTCTCTAATTATAATGTATTACCTTTGCAAATAAACTCCCGGTCCTTCATATCCTGCATTCCCGGATAAGAAGAAAAAATCGTCCTCCTGATATAGCCTGTCTGGTACAATTTCTAACTGATTCAGGCCTTCTATATCAGGATTGTTTTTGTCAATAACAGTATAATCATATAAAACCCGATAAGATTCTTTATCTGTAATCAATAGATACTGACCAATAAATTGCTTTTCTATATCTTCACCATATTTCGTGTGCGTACTGGTACTTGCATTACCTTCAAAGCTCTGTTTTTTCCCCTGATAGAAGTCTAACAGGTCCTGTATCTGCTCGTCCATGTATTCCACTTTTTTCAGCGCATCTTTGGAAAACAGACTTTTTAAAGCCTCTACATCTCCATTATCCAATGCTGCTGCAATCTCCTCCATCATCCGGTCTGATATCTGCTGATCGGAACCTAATTCTCTTGTTAATCGTTCTCCCCTGCTCATGAGTTTTCCACACCCGGTTAAATTAAAACATAGTATTACGGTTAAAAATATAATTCCTATTTTCTTCATCCTGTCCTCCTAATTTTCCTTTGCTATAATGTATTCCTTTTTCTGGTAATCGATTTGTTACCCGAATAGTAACACAGCTCTCCCTGCCTGTCAACCGGAAACCATTCGGATATCCCTTGCCCTCATGCCATTTTCGGGCTATAATATTCTTAACCGGCTCCGGTATAAGCCACCTCGGCTATATCCTGTCCGGAGACAATACCAGAAAAAGGAGAAAACCATGAAAGAGCAATTATACACCATTCCCGTCAATGACGCGTTTCAAAGTGAATGTGAATGTCCCTTATGCAAAATGAAAAAAGACCTGGAACGAAACGCCATTGAATACACCTTAGGTCCGAGTTACATGGAGGACGACAACCGCGCCATGACCGACGAAGCCGGATTTTGCGAAAAGCATATCCAGGCGCTTTATCAGGAGAAGAACCGTTTAGGTCTGGCATTGATTCTCAGCACCCATATGGCAAAGGTCACAAAGGACTTAAAAAAACTTTCCGAAGAACCGGTTGCCGCAAAAGGGCTATTAAAGAAAAAAAGCTCCGCCTCTACGGGCGTTGGCGCTTATGTGGACAAGCTGCAGCGAAACTGCTTTATCTGCAGCCGCATTGACGGCATGTTTGACCGCTATGTGGATACCATATTCCATCTTTATAAAAAGGACGCTGATTTTTCCAACACAATAAAAAACACAAAGGGGTTTTGTACCTACCACTTTGCGCTTCTATACGATAAGGCGCCGGATTTTCTGGCGAAGGAGCCGTTAGAGCATTTTCTGTCTGATATCAGCAGCGCCTATTTTAACAATATGGAACGGATGCAGGAGGATTTGGAATGGTTCATCAACAAGTTTGATTACCGATTCCAGAACGAGCCCTGGAAAAATTCCAAGGACGCCCTTCCGCGGGCCGTCTTAAAAACCCATGGAACCATCACGCCGGACGCGGAGGAATAGGCGGTCTACATCGCCATTTCCTCCGGCATATTCCCCTGCATAAGAGCAATCCGGCGGGATATTCCATGGGGATTATGCAGCTTTAAAAAGTTGCGGTATTCCGAAAGCCGCCCTTTATAAATCCGCTTATCTTTTAATTTCACATGAAAATCATACGGTCTGATTAACCCCTCTTCCTTGGAAAACAGCTGTATGCCGCTTTTATTAAAAATATGGGCGACAAACTGGGAGCAGAAAAACCGCTTTTCGTCCTCCACATTCCGGTCAAACAAAATGGTAAACAGACCGGTATAGTTATAGTTGTAATCCGCCCTGTTGTTGATAAATACCTCCAACTCCTTGCGGATTAAATCGTACTGCTCCTCCGACACCGGCAGCGCATACACACTGCAGTTGATACTCTTGTCCCGCCCAAAGATACCGCTTTCAATGTCCTCATCAATAAATCCACAGTTAAAGGGATTGTAAATATGCTTTCTGGCAAAGCTGTACATTTCCTTAAGCTCCATGTCTAAAGCCAAAGAAGTGTGGGAATACGGCTCTCCCGTAAACAGCCGGATTAATCTGGCAGGTACCGTATGGGTACTGCTCAACATGACATAGATATATTTTTGCTCTTTCTGTTCTGACTCCCTAACCAAATAAATACCCCCTAAATGATCTCTTCCTACTCAGTTGCCTTCTCATTCTTAACCTGCTCCCGAATCTGTTCCTTTAAATCGAGGGCTTTATCCTTAATTCTTGCCGGTGCATTTGCATGTCCCATAATACGGGAAATCTGCATAAGGGACTCCCGGTATTTTCCAAGCTTATATGCCAGCTCCGCCAGCAAAAAGCTGACAGTAACCTCATCCATGCCGGACATAGGGAAGGTCTCGTTGGAAAACGCCATGGTGTACCCCTCATAAGCATTCTTTATGCACTCCTGTTCATCTGACTGCAATTCAATGTAATCATTGACATTCATGGTCTCCTTTTCCGTATCTAACATTCCCTGAATCAGCCAGGCGAGCTTTAAGCAGGAATAAGCCTTCCGGCTGTTCTTCGCTCCGGCCACCACATCACAGTATAACACCATTTTATAGCGGACAACCGCTTCCTCATAGGAAAACTTGTCTTTGCTTACCACAAGCCCCTTGAAATTCTCCCCAATCTGCTCCTGAATCCGCTTGCGCTGAATCGGCATGACAGAATTAAAATATCTCGAAAGAGCGGCGTAGCCGCAGTAAGGGCAGACAACAGCGTCATATTTCAAAGGGTCCATATCCTTATAAAGCGGCCTTAAATAATCGCCCTGTCCGACGCTCCTTACCTTACCCGTCCGCACTGTCAATGTCTTAAAATCCGCATCACAGACCGGACAATTATAGGATTTCCGGAATAATACATCCTCCTCCCGAAACTCCTTTTTCTCCGCTACCTTCGGCTTTTCAACCTCCTCCTTTGCCTCCGGTTTTTCATAAATCTCAATATCCGTATGCTTTAAACCTAATGTCTCTAATCCTGAAAATAATCCCATAACCTGCCTCCTATTTTGGTCTGTATGAACTCTTTAAAGAAACAATCCGGTTAAATACCAGATGTTCCTCGGTTGAATCCTTAGAATCTGTACAGAAAAATCCATTCCGCAGGAATTGAAAATGCTCTCCCTGCTTCGTTCCCGCAAATGCCGCCTCTAACTTACAATGCTGCCGCTCAATCAATGAGTTGGGGTTTAGGTTGGAGTAATCCTCCTTTAATTCCTCGTCCCCCTCCTGAATCAGATTCTCATATAAACGGACGGTGGCGTCCACCGCTGTTGCCGCATCTACCCAGTGAATGGTTCCCTTCACCTTGCGCCCCTCAAAGCCGGAGCCGGAACGGGTTGCCGGGTCGTAGGTACAGTGCACTTCCGTCACATTGCCCTGTTCATCCTTTACAAAATCCGTACAGGTCACAAAATACGCATTTTTCAGCCGGACCTCATTGCCCGGGAACAGGCGGAAATATTTCTTTGGGGGAACCTCCATGAAATCCTCCCGCTCAATATATAATTCCCGGCTAAAGGAAACCTGACGGGTTCCCAACGCCTCGTTCTCCTGATTATTCTCCACTTCCAAAAGCTCTGACTGCCCCTCCGGATAATTGTCGATAATTAACTTCACCGGATCTAACACAGCCATCATCCGCTTTGCCTTCATGCGCAAGTCTTCGCGGATACAGTACTCTAACATTGCCATATCGGAGGTGGAATTGGCCTTAGACACACCGGATAAATCCATAAACATGCGGATTGCTTCCGGCGTCACGCCCTTTCTTCTAAGCGCGCTTATAGAGACAAGCCTTGGATCGTCCCAGCCGTCTACCACGCCGTCCTCCACTAATTTTTTAATATACCGCTTGCCGGTAATCACATTCTGTAAATACAGCTTGGCAAACTCAATCTGCTTGGGCGGATGTTCAAATTCCAGCTCCCGCACTACCCAGTCATACAAGGGCCTGTGGTCCTCAAATTCCAGCGTGCAGATAGAGTGGGTAACGCCTTCCACAGCGTCCTCAATGGGGTGGGCAAAATCATACATGGGGTAAATGCACCATTTATCCCCGGTATTGTGGTGAGTCATTCTGGCAATCCGGTAAATCACCGGGTCCCGCATATTAATATTAGGAGAGGCCATATCAATCTTCGCCCGCAGCACCTTGGCGCCGTCGGGAAACTCCCCGTTCTTCATCCGTTCAAACAAGTCGAGATTCTCCTCCACGCTCCGGTTCCGGTAGGGGCTCTCCTTTCCCGGCTCCTTCAGCGTTCCCCGATATTCCCGAATCTCCTCAGCGGACAAATCGCAAACATAGGCTTTTCCCTTCCGAATCAGCTTCACCGCGCCCTCATACATGGCGTCAAAATAATCCGAAGCATAATAATATTCCTCACCGAAATCCGCGCCAAGCCAGCGCACATCCTCCAAAATAGATTCCACATACTCGGTCTTTTCCTTGGTGGGATTGGTATCATCAAATCTTAGATTAAACTTACCATTGTATTCTTTCGCCAGCCCGGAATTTAAAATAATGGACTTTGCATGTCCAATATGCAGATATCCATTAGGCTCCGGCGGAAATCGCGTAACAATCCTGTCGTATTTGCCCTCCTGTAAATCCTGCTCGATAATCTGCTCGATAAAATTCTTTGAAACTGCCTCGCCTTCCATATGTGCTGACTCCTTTATCTATCTTTCTAAATACCCTCATTTTTCATTCCACAATTATTATTACTATACTACATTTACGCCTTTCCGTCAATCAAACCCGCTCCATAACCGTATTTTTTCTGTAAATCCGGCTCCTTTTTTCCATTATCCGCCACAGGCATTGCATATATCAGCCAAAAAAGACAGATAATAGAAATATTTGCTTATTCCGAGGTTTTGTAGTATATTCATGGTAAACGCAAAGAAAGGACATGCCGCCCCAAAGGCGGTTAGAAAAACTATGAATCAGGAAACAAAAGAATCTTCGCAAAATGAAGAATTTGATATTGTGGATTTTGACTTAAATGAATATGACGAGGAATTTGAAAAAGAGGAGGAAAAGCTGCGCTTAAAGGAAGAAAAGAAAATTGCCGCTGCAAAGTCAAGGGCAGAGCGGGCAAGAATGCAGCAGGAGGCGGAGAAAAAGCGCCGGGATAACCGGAACAATCCCAACCGCGATATGTTAAAGACCATTCTGCTGATTTTGGTAGTGATTGTCATTGCCTGCCTGTTCTTAGGCGTAATCTCCTTTATCGTCAACAACACAGGCAGCAGTTCGGACAGACGGAAAGACAAGAGTAAAAATGAGACAACTGCGGAACGCTTTTTCAAAGATGATGATTCGGATAAGAATGTTGATTCGGATAAAGACGATTCTTCCGATAACAAAAAAGACAAGTCTGATAAGACTGAAGAAGATGAAGAAAAGAAAAATTTAGAAAATAATATTGACGATATCACCAACAAGGTTCTCGACGATGCCAAGACTACTACCGAAGCAATGAAAACCACAGAGGCGACCACCCAATCCACTACCGAGGCAACGACAGCGCCGCCTACGGAAGCCCCGACAGAGGCAACCACAGAAGCCCCTATAGAAAGCCAGACGGAACAGCCCCCTGCAGAGGACACAGATATTCCGGCTGTACCGGCAGAGTAAAATAAAAGAGGTAACCATGAATTTTGAAAAAAACACAGATGAAGAACTGATTCTATTCATCCGCAACGGAAATGAAGATGCAACTGAATATCTTCTGAAAAAATACACCCCCCTGGTGAGAAAATCCAGCCGTACCCTGTATCTGATTGGCGCAGATACGGAGGACCTCTCCCAGGAGGGAATGATTGGATTGTTCAAGGCGATCCAGAACTACCAGGAGGATACAACCGCCTCCTTCTATACCTTTGCCAGGCTTTGCATTGACCGGCAAATTTACAGCGCAATCAAAGCCTCTAACCGGAAGAAGCACTCTCCGCTTAACTCTTATATCTCTTTTTACAGCCAGTTAAATGAAGATGATGCGCCCTTGATTGATAACCTAGAGGCCGACAATAATTCTAATCCGGAGCAGATTATATTGGAGCGCGAAAACGCCTCTCATTTCATGGATTTATTACAATCCCACCTAAGCAAAATGGAAAAGGCGGTACTGCCCCTTTATCTGGACGGCCAGTCCTATGCGGACATCGCGGCCTCCCTCAATAAACCTATGAAATCCATTGACAATGCCATACAGCGTATACGGGAAAAGGTAAGAAAGTTATATGAACAGTAAACCTGGCTAACAGAAGGGAGATTGGAGTAGCGGCTCTTACCATCATGTTTATAATATATTTAACAGGGTAACCGGGGGACGTGCTTCCATCCGTTCCGAGCCTTACGGAAGGGGTGGTGCTTATGAGTACATACGAAGAATTTATGACTATATTAACAGCTGCGCTGCTAATCGTTTCTATTCTGAATGTGAAAAATAAGAAATAGCCGTCCTGATCCCTGTGAAAGTTAGGACAGCTATTTCTTAGCTTAATACTTCGCCGGGACGGGTGACCTGCACTCACCCTCCGGCTACCTTATTAAGTATATTATAGCAATGTACTGGTAAATGTCAATTGCATTTTTTGTATATTTTGAGTAAAGTTTGTGCCACACAAATAGTCTCAAAACACAATTGCAAACCAGTTTTGCATATGCTATAATGCCAGTAGGCAAAGGAATGTGGTAACTATTTCCACGCCGAACATCTCCTCCTGTTGCCAGGTATCGGTTGGACAATGCCAAAATACTACCACATTTCCCAATAAAAAGAGTGGATAAACCGCATAAATACGTGGTTTTCCACTCTTTTTTCTTTGAACCGTTCATTTTATAAAGCTAGCGACGGGAATAGGTTTTACATTCCATTTTTCCTTTAAATTCAAGTGTTTTCCTATTATTTAATAATCAAAAAAACATTAAAGGGGGCAAAAAGGGGGCAAACTTTTAAGCCACGACTTTCTCCACTCCATTTATTTAATTAATGCATTTACCTTTTTTTGAACCTCTTCATAGTTATATCCAGCAGCTTCGAGTTTCTTTTTCCTTTCTTTCGCTCCCATTGCCCCATTTTCCGGCAACTACCTCTTTTGCGACTTCAGTAACCGATTTCTTTGTTGATGCAGATGATACCACCTCTCCTGCATGTGATATAAGTATCAAAGCCGGCTTTCTTGACTTTGGCAAGCTGCGCTTCGCCGAAAAGATCATTACGGTTTTATCAGCTTTCCCTTTTTTAGAAGGTCCAGTAGCTTAACATTCTGTGATTCACTCCCTTTATAACCTGAAACATTGTTTGCCGCTGCAATCTTCTTTCTTTTGCTCATGGATGAATCAACTCCGATTGCATTCAGGGCATCAACGATACTGGTCGATTTCCCTGTATACTTCTTGTAATACTTAACTGCTGCCGTAGGCGTTGAATCATTTTCCTTTTTGTCGTACTTCGGATGACCAAAAAGCACCTTGCCTTTATATGCTGCCCGGCTATATTTCTTCTTTGCTACACCGCCGCCATTGCTGATAACGCCGGATGCACCTGACGTATTTCCTTCAATGGCGTAGAAGTATGTATCATCCACTTTATAGACAATTCCGGTATGATAACAACCGCTGACCTGTCCGTTTTTCGTGAAAAATACCTGTGCGCCCTTCTTTGGTGTGCTGTCCAATGCGTTCTTGTTCTTGTATAACTGACAAGATGCAACTGTGTAATCGTCAAAATTTCCTGCCAATAGGCCCTTTGCGTTCGCCTTGCCGTATGCCTTATAAAAGCACCAGTCAACAAAAGCATCACACCAATACGCCGGAAAATCCATCACGGACGGGTACAGCTTGTGCATATCGCGTCCGTATTTGGTGTAATTGTCTGATCCGGCCCCTCTGGTCTTCTCATCAAGAATAGCATTGTTCTTCTTGTAGGCCGCTGCTGATTTCTCTAAATAACCAACCTCTGCTTTTGCAAGTTTTATTACTTTGTCAACTGTGTTTTTCGCCATTGTCAACATCTCCTTCCTTACTTCTTTTCTGCAATACATCGATAGCCCACTTGATTTTATCCGGTAATGGAAGCCCCATCAGCCCGGCATTTTCTGTAATGCTTATCAGCTCGTTTGCCACAAAGGCAATAATGACTGCATCCTGGATATAGTTTATGCCAATCATCACATCAAGTCTGTATGCAATCAGCACATACACAAGCGTCATGCACTTACGGCACAAGCCCTTCCATCCGGCACGGCTTTCCAATGCACCTGTATCAGTCTTTTTGCTGTTGTGGAACACTCCGGCAACTACAAGCCCTGATATATAGTCTACGGCCATGAAAAACACCAATGTAGCAAGCCCTGTACTCCATCCACCAAAAAATGATGCAAGTGCAGCACCAACCGCACCAATCATCGAACACAATCCTGTCTTCATTTTGTAATCTCCTTTCTCCATTATTACTTTAATTCCTGCTTAAAACACCTCCTATGCATAAAAATAAGCACTCAGCAAGCTCAGCTGAATGCTTATTTAAACACATATTATTATGGCTAAACTCAAATTTAAAAATCGTGCAGACAGAAACGGCGATCATTCAGAATGTGGAAGGTAGAGGCACAGCAACAACAGCCACCATGGCATATACGTTACCGGCTGGATATACACCTATATGTGCGATACCGTACACCTCAATATTAACATGGTATTCACAGCTTACCCTTGTATCATTTACCACCACGAATGTTGTGGTTACAGTATTTAACGGCTACGGCTCCCCACAAACTGTGTATGCGGCTGCACACGTCATCTGTGCTAAGACTTAATTCACAGTATAATACACATCGAATACGGTATAGTTGTTACACCAATATAGTAAATCTGCATTATCACTATATATAATAAATGAATGGTTTTCTTTTACGGTGGTAACGACGGGATTCAAAAATGAGGCATTAGAACCACTTATTGTTATTTTGGTGATTCTTATATTTTTTTCTTTTATTTCTGGAAGCGGTATATTAACAAAGAAAATTAAACCTACCTGCTTTTGGCCGATGACTGTACAAAAATACTCTCCTGCACTTGGTATTTTTACGAAATTTGAGTTTAGTTATGCTGCATATTTCCTGTGGGCTGCTTGGACATTATTTCTGCTCACCGTACAATAAATCATGGTAGTATTCAGATTATTATGCCCAAGCAGTTGTTGCACTTCCTGAACCGGCATCCCTTTGTTAATTAGATCAGTTGCAATAGTCCGCCTGAATCTATGTGGATGTACCTTACTAACCCCCGCCTTGATTCCAATATTTCTTAGGATGCTTTCTATCCCTGCCTTACATAACCTCATGTTCCCTTTCCCGGTAAACAAAGCTGTATTATTATCTTTTCTGCTACTAAGATACAACTTAAGCCAGTACATGGCTTTATTAGTGACATAAACCTCTCTCTGTTTTTTTCCCTTTCCTGTTACTATAACAGAGTTTCTTGAAAAATCTATTTTATCCAGGTCAATATCAACTACTTCACTTACTCGGCAACCAGTAGAGTATAAAAACTCAACTATCGCACGATTACGCACATTTCCAGCTGCTTGCCGGATTTTTTCCAATTCAACATCTGTAAATGGTTCTTTTATGGTCTTTTGCTGCTTTATTGCTTTAATTCTTCTCATTGGATTTTTTTCTATCATATCTTCATCTGCACACCACCCAAAAAAAGAAGATAAATACCGTCGCATATTATTAATTGTAACCTTAGCTACCTTCCTTTGCTCCTGGTACATTGATAAATAATATCTGATATCATCCGTTGTAATATCGCTGATATTTTTTCCCAATGATGTTACCAAATTATTGATAGATCTATAGTACTGTTCCAGTGTTCCTTCCGATAACCCCTCCAATCTTTTAGTTGCAATAAACTGTTTGATCTTGCCCGTATTACTATCATCATATACTGACACTTCCTCTGTCTTTGATTCTATTCTGTATCGATATAATACTATATCCAGTGTGCTCTTTAGCTTTTCTGCCTGAGTTTCCGTTAAGACTCCCTGCATTTTTTGTAATATTTCTCTTCTCAACTCTTCCATGTCCATACCCGCCTTTTTTGCCATCATTATAGCAAACCCTTAACTAAACTCAAATTTAAAGATTATTCAAACAGAAATAAAAAACATCCCAAATGTAGAACCTCAGGCTACAGGTCTATCACAGCAGTTAACATATACGCTACCATCAGGATATACACCTATACTGGCAGTGCCATACACGCCTTTGACGACGTGGTATGCACAGGTATCCCTTATCAGTTTTACTACAGAACTAGTTACGGTATCTATACTTAACGGATATGGAATGGCACAGTCTATATCAGTAGGGGCGTATGTTGTATGTAAAAAAATTTAACCGACAGTAAAGTACACATCAAATACTGTGTAATTGCTACACCAATATAGTAAATCTGCATTATCACTATATATAATAAATGAATGGTTTTCTTTTACGGTGGTAACGACGGGATTCACAAATGAGGCATTAGAACCACCTATTGTTATTTTGGTGATTCTTATATTTTTTTCTTTTATTTCTGGAAGCGGTATATTAACAAAGAAAATGAAACCTGCCTGCTTTTGGCCGATGACTGTACAAAAATACTCTCCTGCACTTGGTATTTTTACGAAATTTGAGTTTAGCTCAGCTTTAGTTGCATAAGTGTTGGCAATATTATTCCCCTTTTCATCAGCTGTAGCTTTGGCAGCCGTGCCTGATATATTAGCGGCAATCGTGTTGTTATTTGGATTCAGTGTAACTCCGCTGTCGAAACAAGCGGTTCCAGTTGTGGTTTCCGATTGTGATTTTTGTCCTAACAGTAATGGGTAGTTTGTATTGTCTGACACGGCAGTCTGTGTAACTTTCGTATCGGTATTATCCGTCCACGGAACACTAACAAACATCCGTTCACCACTCAACTGTACTGGGTAATTTTTCCCATTCTGCGAATATCCAATCTTTACACCGCCACGAACGGAGCTAGTTGCCACTGGTAATGTATAAGCCGCAGGGATTGTTGGCTTGTTACTTAAATCGTTGTAATTGCCGGAAAATGCCACTGTTTTCAAATCAGTAAAAAACTTCGATATTTTCCCTAATATAGTTGATAATTTTTCCCCGGATGCTATATTAGTTCTTTCAGACGCCTGTGTAAATGTAACAGTCGTATCAGATGCATTCCCTGTGGTCCCAACCTTATTATCTAACTCTTTTTTAACTACCGCATTTTGCACCGGATTGCTAGACGTTGAACTTAACGCCGTATCCACCTTGACATGTCCTGATACCGTTCCGCTCGCTACCGTTTTGGTGTGCGAATCAAACTCCGCCGCATTGGCCTTGGTTCCAATGGCCGAATTAAGCGCATCTATCACGCTTTTATTATTCTGGATTGCAGTGGCTAATTCTTTCAGCGTATCTAATGTTGTTGGTGCCCCATTAATTAAATCATTGATAGCCTTATCTGTATATGATTTAAGCTGCTGATAAAATTCATCAAATTTTTCAATCGCTGCCGTTGATACAGGCTTGTCCATATCCTTGGTTGGATCCAACCCTAAATTTTCCGGAGTAATGTCTACATCCCCAGTCCTATACTGGGTTTCAGCAGCTCCTTTTACCCTCACCTTTGGCGGTATCTCCGGTAAATTTTTCAGGCTTTTATAATCTGCAGAAAACGCTACATCTTTTAAATCCTCTAAATTTTTTTGTATTTTACCTAAAATAACATCTATCGTATCTCCGCTTTGAATGTTCTCCCGCTGCTCTGCTTTCTTAAATTCAGTAAGCTTATCTGCTTTTTTATCTAAATCTTTGACATTTTGGGATTGAAAATTCTGGAATACATCGGTTGTCACATATATTCCTGATTTAACTTTGACATTGGTTTTTTCCGTAGACTCCTGCAGCTGCGTGATGTGTGTGATTATCTTTTTTTCAATCACCTCTACGCTCGGAGGATCAATATAGTTAGCTGACGGGCCTGCATTCGCGTAGGAAAACAATATCTCTTTTTCTCCATCCGTCGCATATATCCCCTTTTCCCTAAAATAAAATCCTCTCTCCAATCCTTCATTTGTAAATATGGAAGATATTGAGATCGTATTATCATCCTGCACATCAACAGAATCTACATTAAGTGAAACAACCACATTGCTCAGAGCCGTCACTTTTCTTAAATTAGACTCCGGCGACTCTCCATTACCCATCTCTATCCGGGTAAAATCTATGGTGCATCCTTCTGTCAACATTCTCCTCATAAGGTTATAACCTTCGTCCGTTATGTATTCATACATTGCCATCTACATCTTACCTCCAATCTCATAGTTTTCAATGATTTCTCCCGTTCCCGTTGTTAATACATATAGAATTTCATTAGTGCTTTTTTCCTGGATTTCAATATAATCCAACACCGCTGATTTCCGTTTGATTTTATTCATGATTTTTAAAAATTCATCCGCATCCTTGTTAACGGTATTGGTATTCCACGTCTGGATTTTGAAATGCTTCTTTTTCCCACCATATTCCCAATATTCAACAATCGTGGCTTCTCCAAAATACACCCCCAATATATACTCTGTCGCCCATACCGTCCCCAGTTTACTTTTAACCTCTTTATAGTTTTTGATAATATCCCGCTTTTTTTCTATAGTGGCCGTATACCGATACCAGTGGATGCATAGCTCCTTGGCACATTCGTCCAGTTGGGCTTCTGTCATATAGTCTATGTAATCCCAAAATCGTAACTGTGCTTGTAATTTTGCCCATAATTCTTTTACCATGTCATCTATACAATTACACAGCGCTGTATTAAATGAATCCCGCCTCATAAACAGTGGGAGCAGTTTTTGGCTGACACAATCGTTCAATCTCATATGTATCCTCCTAATCTATCACCTCATGGCTTATTTTCAAGTTCCCTGAAAAGTGTGCCACCTGGTTATATCCCAATTCCTGATATCCAGGTTTAGTTACTGTACATCTTGATATGTTGAGCCTATTCCCTGCGCCGTCCAGAGCACTCATAATTTCGCTAAACAATGCATCCGGATTGACCGGCTTTGCAATTTGCGTGTCCTGTGATGCCGTAAATTTTTCAATAACACCACCTGTTCCTTCAATACTGTTTACCGCTGCTTTTTCGTCTGCTTCTGTTACATAATACTTACACTCTATATCATAAGACACCTGCTCTGCAGCCTTAACCAATATCTTCTCACACATCGGCCTTGCATCCTTGGCATTACACTTTTCATACACCGCATTTATAATGTCCTCATCAGCTTTTTGACCGTCAGTGCATACAATATATATCAGTACATCATATTCTTCCGGTCCCTCTACCTCTTCTGATGTTACAACATTTACATCGGCTATCGTGCTATCCGCTGTCATGGCAAAAAATTTATATCCGTTTTCCGATCCGCATGTTGATACAGAGTCTTCATACAATCCTATTCTTTCCCGGTATCTGTCATCACCCACTGTATCGTATGGCTCCCCATCGTCACCATCATGTGTCATATCAATATTTTTACACCCATCAATGCCATTAACCGGATCTACGATTACACACACCGTTCCGGGTAGCATATTGTTATATTCCTCCCCGCCCTCCACTGCTATTCCTATCACATCCACCTCTTGATATCCGATAGGTATCGTGCAATCTTCGGCTGTCCTAAAATAGTGCTCATCATTGGAAGATATCCTGGTCCCTGCCGGTATTAATATATCTGCAATGGCTGGCTCGCTGCGTGAAAATCTAAATGTCGCAATAGCCGGCTTTGCTTCCAGTCTCGGACATTTCTCGCCTCCTATTGCGTCCAATATCTCACCTCTGGCATACTGTCTCATTTTCTGCCTTGCAACATCATCTATCACATTATGCAGCGCCACCATGATTGGCGTGATAACGCTCTCTATAAATATCCTCCTTTCGTCCCCTTCATACAAGGTGGTATTGCAACCTTCCTGTGCCTTTTCGATTAGCGCTTTGCTAATCGTCTCAGCATTTGTTTCTGTAAATAGTCCCATATTCATTCCTCCACATCATTAGAATCATTCTCCGGCTCAGTTAAATTGACCTCAACCCTATATGTTCCATCTTGACTAATCTCAGGTTGCAGTTCTATACCATCCAATGACACCCTTGGCTCATATTGCTCCATTAAAAATTCCGCATCTTCCAATAAATCCAATTCAGCAGAATCCACATCATCATCCAGAATATCCTGATCTATCCCTTTGATCCTTGAGTATGCACATTCCCCACGCCGCATACTCATTAAATTGTTAATGCATGTGATCATATCTCCGTTACCTACCGCGAGCATATTATCTCCTCTTATTTGCTTTTTGCTTTTTTCACTGTTGTTTTTTTTGACGTCTTTGATTTTTTCTTTTTTTTACTGGTTTTTTTCGATTTCTTTTTATTTTCGACAAATGACAAAGCGATTGACGCTGATAATTTAATTCCTTTTCCGTATATCTGTATGTCTTGGACCTCCGCTGACTTTAGTTGCAGTGACTTCGGTCCAAACCTTTTTTTACCTATGTACAGCGGGTTTGATTTTCCCACAAGGCTTTTCCATCTATTAATCTCCGTATTAACATTAACCCCGCTTGCGCTGTTTGGTACATACGAAAAAGATATCTCTATCTTTTCTTTTTTATTCTTGTCATTAATGCCGTATTTAATGCTTAAATCATCCTCTATTGGTAACACTTTCTTGGAATTGATTAACCATTTCATTTTCCCCCACTTAGCCATTACCACAGACACTATCATCACCCCTTAATATTCTAAACATTTTCTGAACCAGATTTTTGTTTTTCCTTGTACCATATCCTGTCTGACCCTATATATAAATGCCTTCCCGGCCGCAGTAGGATGGTCCTTGCTCTTAATCTCTACTACCATCCCAGCAGAATATTCATCCAACATTGTATCCGCCTGAACCACACCTACATATCCATTTTTATTATGATACCTTAGTAAGTTCTGCGCGAATCGTTCCGCATCGGCTTTTTTGTCAACTTCCATAATCTGTACCAGGTTTGCATCTCCGCCGGATATCTGATACTTGCCAGATATTGATTGATCTTCTGTATATACTGTCATGGAATGATTCATCCCCGATCTCCTGATGCTGTGCGTATATGTATCTATGTCCAGCTGCTTTTTGGTTTCGCCCTTTTCCAAATACCGTTCTCTGGATACAATCATCTTCCCGTCGTATATCACGATTACACAGCCCTCTAACACTGCTATTTTAGCTGCAAAATCAAAATCCCGTTCTCGATACTGGGTAAGATTTTTATACGAACTATTTGGCACGCCATAAAAATCACACGTCATACCATGTCTGCCGGCTATATCGTTCATTACTTGCTTAAATTGTACGCCGTTCCATTTTTTATCGGTCATGCCTCTATATGCATCTGCCTTTAGCGATTTTGCAATAATTTCAAAACTTCCACTTAACGGCACAATATCATTGACATATAAATCTTTAGAATCAATACCTCCGTCCTTTACCCTTACAGTATCATTAATTTCCATCCCGTAAGAATCAAATTTATACGATTCGTCGGAAAAGCGTACGCGCAAATAATTGCTTTTGTTGCAGCAGCAGCTTTCATAAATACATTCTGCAACCTGGACCTCGTCATATATGTTAGTTCCCTTATACCATATCTCCATATTATTCCAACTCCCATGGCGGTTTATCCGAATTATCTGTTATATCTTCTATGACCGGTATATATAGTGTAATCCCGGCATCAAATATAAGCACATCTGCATAGTGAGGATTTTCCTTGATGATTTCCGAACTCAAACATTCATTATCATAAAAATCCATTGCAAGACCATCAAATGTGTCTCCCTGGCTCGTCACATATTCCCACCATTCCGTATACTCTGTATTAGAATCTCGGATCAAATATGTCACCTCCTGTTTTTTCGCCCCACCACTCATCTAGTCTGTCGAAAAATTCTTCCTTTTGTTCCGACATAGCCGAATTGATATCTTCCTTGGTGGCGCTACCCTGAATAATTATGGTTGGGTTATATTCTATATCGCCCAATTCATAGGTTCTATTTCCGCCTGCATACTGATATGGATTGAGAGCAAATGTATCATATATCTTAGAAAAATCAATTCCTAAGCGCTCACCGGCATCTGCCCAGTATCCTATGTTCTGCCGCCGGACACTCTTTTTAAAGGAAATTACGGCCTCTTCCCCATCCTCTCCAGCTATTGACGGGCCTGCCGTAAATCCTCCTTTGGCCAGCATCGGTAATGTGGGAATATTAACGGAAAAGGTTTTCCCTCCAAAGCCCGGAACCCAGTCCGGAATGCTTATCTTTAACCCATTAATTTTTGCTGCAATTCCGTTAATCATCGCAATCGCTATATTAAATGGCAATTTAATAGCGGCAACGACGCCCTCGAAACATCCAACAAAGAAATCTGCTATCGTTTGCCCGACTGCTTTTAGTGCGTTACCAACCATAACGGCGGCAGCCTTAATTTTGTCAAAATGTTTTACCACGAGAATAACTGCTGCAACTAATAACGCTATCACCGCTATTATGGCCAATATCGGCCATGTGACTGACAATATCGAAGCTCCAAGAGCTGCTGTCGGACCTGCCGCCCCTCCGGCTGTAACTCCGAATGCAGCTGTAGGTGCAGACGCTCCCGCTGCCGCTACCCCCATGGCTGTTGTGGAAGCCGTCACTCCTCCCTCGGCAACACCAAGCGCGGCCGTTGATGCCGTTGCTCCCGCTTCGGCTGTTCCTAAGGTTGCCGTTGATGCTGTCGCTCCCGCTTCGGCTACCCCCATGGCCGTTGTGGAAGCTGTCACTCCTCCCTCGGCAACTCCAAGCGCGGCCGTTGATGCCGTCGCTCCTGCTTCGGCTGTTCCTAAGGTTGCCGTTGATGCTGTCGCTCCCGCTGCCGCTGCCCCCATGGCTGTTGTGGAGGCTGCCGTTCCTCCCTCGGCAACGCCGAGAGTTGCTGTCGTGCTTGCTGATGTCGCCGTCAGCATATTGTATATTGCCATTCCTGCATTATACAGCTGTATTCCTGTGGTAAATCCTTTGTATCCTAATACTACTGCGCCGATAACAGGCAGCAGCCGTTCTATCGTGTCAATGTTTTCCCCTACATAGCCAACTACTGTACTGATTCCATCTGCGACCACAGGTAACAGGTCTGCCGCTATAGGTGCTGCCGTTGTAATAATCTGCTCTGTCGCCGGTACTGCTGTGGCAACAATCTCGGATATTGCAGGCGTTACAGCCTTAATCGTATCTATGGTTCCTGGCAATAAGTCTGCCACTAGTGGCAATATGTTTTGCGTAAACTGTGCGGCCATATCACCCACCTCGGGCGCTATATCCTTCAATCCTTCAGTCACCATAGGCAGTGCGGCTTTAGCTAGATTTTCAACCTCAGGAAGTGCTACTAACCCTATTTCCGTCAGAAAATTTTTACCCAGGTTTTTGAGCGCGCTTATTTCATAGTCTATGTTATCCGTCTGCGCGGCAAATGCTTTATTGGTGGCGCCAGCAGCATCATACATTGCTTGGGTTTTATCCGCAAAATTCTGTGATTGAGTTCCTGCTAATGCTAGTATCGCAGTCTGCGCCTCGACAGAACTAAACATCTTAGCAAGCTGCTGTGTATCTCCATCAACCGTACCGCTTAATGCATCTAATGTACCCTGCAAACCAAGGGATTCTATTGCCGCCGAACCGGAAGAATACCCTAACTGTTCCAATGCGCCCGCCATGCCTTGTGATGGGGACATTAATCCGGATAAGACAGCCTTAAGCTGCGTCATCACCTCTGCCGTTCCACCGGTGACACCAGTCAATGTTGCCGACGCTCCAAACAGTTCTTCCTGACTTACTTGCAATGCGCTTGCCAAAGGTGTTACCTTTCCGATATTGGCAGCTAATTCTGGAAATGATGTTTGTCCCAACTTCACTGTCTGAAAAGCCAAGTCTGAAGTCTTCTCAAATGCTTCTTTTGAGGTGTCCCCATATCCCTTGGTGACAGCTGTCAGTAAGTTAATCGCATCCGTCGTTGTAGCGTTTCCGGCTTTAGCGGCCTGCGCCGATATCGTTAAGTTATTCAGGCTGTCTTCTGTATCTCCAACTGCTGATATGACCTGATACAGACCATCCGTTAAATCACTGGTATCAATATTTAATTTGTTAGATATATCCAGTATGCCTGACTGTAATTCGGCTATCCTGCCATCAATTTCCTGCGTCGTCCCATCCAATAATGTAGCCACGTTTGACATCTCTTTTTGCATGGTTCCCGCATTTTTGATGGCCGCTGTAGAAACTGCTGTGATTGCCGCCATAGATGCTGCTGTCCCGGCAGCTACCGCCTGTCCTATCTTAATCCCCGAAGATTTAAGGTTTCCCCCTAAATCTGCCATAGTTGCAGATGCTACCTTTATTGATTTTTTAAAAGAGGGAGAAACCTCTCCCTTCATGCATAGTATAGCTTCTAATGTTTTCTCTGTACTCAATGTCTCTTAGCGCTTCTCCTGGTCATATTCCTTTTTTTAATCTTCTCAATTTGCCTTTGTTCTTCTTTCAGGTCCTCTGATGCCTCTGCCGCATCCTGAAGAAACTCTGTCAGCGGCATCATCATGATTTCTTTTATTCCGCTGTTGTAAACTCGTGAATATCCTCGGATGGTTCTTCTGAGCTGCTTGCCGGAGACTCTTGGTGATAGTCCTCCACCAAGGCTCCTAAGATAAAATTTCTCCCGATGTTAATCAACTTAATTACATCTTTTCCTCTTAAACTACTAAATTCGCTTGCCGTAAACTGCGGATTGCTTGCATTAACCATGTGATATCCAAGGTACAAGTGAAATGCAAGGTCATTCGTAGCATACACCACTGATGGCTTTTGTATTTTGTTCGCACATTCCCTCGATTCCGCATCCGCCTTGATATACATTTCTGCCGTCAGATTGTTTTCGTCGTATTCATAATCTGTTCCTTTTAATTGGACTGTTGATTCTTTTTCTTCTTTAGCGCTTCTGAAAAATTCCCCGCCTAAATTAACCAGCGTTACACAATCCTTTCCGCATATCCTCTCCAAGTCCATGCTGGATATATCCGGATTAACCTTCATGATTGCCGCATAGGTCAGCCACATATGCAGCACGTTATCCGTTTCCGGCAGTGCCGAAAAAAACTCCTTGTTAAACCTTGCGTTTGCGATTGCACTCAATATATCGTCTTTGTCCAATTTTCCAAAGTTATAACTTATAACCGTCCGTTCTTCCCCATTAATCAGTATTGGCTTTTTGAGTTGTATTTGCTTCATATAACATAAACCTCCTAATATTAAAAAATTTCAGGGAAAAACCAACTGGCTTTTCCCTGAAAAAAAAATCATAAAAATGAATCGTTGACATCATAGTTTTCACTGTATATTTTACATTTACCGGTGAGCCTGTTAACATTAATAACCTCTTCTCCGTCTATATACAGCGTGTAAACTAACACCTTATAGGTGTGTTCGTTTTCCGAAACCGCTCCCACTTCCATCTCGCCACCGGGAACCGGTGTTGCTGCCTGTACACGCATGATCGCTTTGCATCCGTAGTTCGTTGTGACGCCTTCGCTGTTTGCTCGCGACTGTACCCAGCGGTATTCTAATTTCTTGGCAACGGCAAGCCGCATGGAATTTTTATCAATTCCAATTTTGGTAATTGATGTCTCCATGCTTTCTAACAGATTTGTTAAAAATTCCTGTTCACCCAGCGCTGTCTTTTGTGTATAAGCAACCCTTGTTATTTCGGGTAGTTTGACAGTGGCATTCCTCGCCACTGCCACATCATCAGCATAGACACTTGTCCCTTCTACAGCCCCAGTCATTTCAACGTAGTTCATATTATTCCTCCTCTAAAAATTCGCTGATTCCAGCCGATGTATATGCTGCGTAACACTCGGCGGCTTTGAATAGTGGTGCGTTTGTTTGCAATACATTCCAGACAAATCTTCCCTCCATAATGCCTTCCGTCGAATTGTTTGTTTCCAGAAACATTACCTTTGGCGTTCCGACTAATGCTCCGTCTGCTACCAGCGCCCCAAGCCATTCCTCAAAATCATGAGTAATGGTATCCTTATCAGCCTTGGTAATGGTATCATCGATCTTGCCCCCGTACATCTCCTGGAACATATTCAGTGTGTAATTGAGCATGATTACATTTGCATCAAAATACAGCCGCTTATCAATAGCATCTTTTTTGCTGAATTGATATGCCGCTGTATGGTCTCCCCATAATTTGAACTGACCTCCCCACGCAGCTATTGTAGAAATTCCATCTTGTACAAGTTCGTTGGCGTCTTCCTGATCGTATCCTTCATTATTGGATTCTTCGCCAAAATAATGATGGTCAATCGGAATCACCTTGTTGCCATCCGTTCCGCATGGCCGGCCCTTTTCGTTATCCACACGCATTTTCTCCACAACTGCCAGCGTGGACAAATGAAATGCTCCTTTCCCGATAATATATGCCATTGGCCAGTATATTTTAGAGTTGGATTTAAAGTAATCGTTATCCGCTCTCCATTTTTTGGCCTTATCAAATGTATCAATCGGACCAGTTTCGTCCTGAATCGGAAGGTCTGCATACACGAATCCGAACCAATGCCCGTTAATCTGATAGCATGTATCACATAAGTAGGCATAATTATCCGGGTTATCGGTAAATCCGGGAGCTGCTACATACATCGGAACCACGCCGTAAAACGGATACATTTTTTCCAACACATGGACTCCTGTATATACCCCATTCTCTTTTTTCCCTCTGAACACTGTATCTGTAATCATGCTCATGTCAACCTCGGCATATGTACACTGCACCTGTCCGTCCAGCTTGGTATCCTTGGTCTTACCGAGTGAAGTGATTGTTAGTTTTCTGGCATCATAGTTATACGCAAGTGTATAATCTGTATTCTCAACCTTTCCTTCGATGCCGAACGTGTCCAGAATAATGGTGTCGCTCACAATCACAGCTTCCCCATTCACAAATGTAAGTGTATGTTCATTTGCTTCTGTGCAGTGGGTAGACGGATCTAAGATATTAATGACATAGATCGGACCCACATTTCCTTTTACGTTGTCAAAGTGTGCATCAATCACCTCAGACAGGGTATACTTTTCCTTGTCGGAAGAATACCCGATGATATTCTTGGCAGTGATATTTTTCAGTTTGACCGGCTCGTTTACCAGGTTAAGGTTTTTGTATCCTCTCACCAAATGCACCGGCGCTGTTCCCACATATACTGCGGCTAATTCCGTCTCTACTGCGTCATCAACCACAGAATTTTCTATATGGCCATAAGTGCCATATAAGTATTCGCTATTGCTACTCATAAAAAACCTCCTATAAAAATTCATCCAGTTTTGTTCCAATCGGTGTGACGATAGTCTCCAGCGTTAATGTCAACCATGCATAGTAGTAAGGGTATGCGTCCACTATTGCTTTATCCTGCGTGTACGGGCCATATTGTATAGGGACATCCATCTTAATCTTAAGGTTGCCCATCTGCCCGTCATGTACGACACCCTGCCTTACCTCGTCAATAAAGTTATACACATCCTTCCATCCATCTTCTGTGCGTGTATACTTTTTATCTCCTTTGGATGCATACTCTATTTGCATTTGCTCACTATATGACACAATTTGCTGCAAGTCCACCTCTTTGTTGCTTATATATTCTCCCGGCTTCCATATGCAAAAAGACAACTCTATGTCAAATTCCGATTTGCCGCTGATTAAGTCGTCTGTCCTTTTTTTAAGGATAACCACGATGCCCGGTACTGTATGGGTGATACCTGGCGGCATCCGGCTCTTTGACGGTTCATAAAATGCAAAGACTTCCGGGTTTTTATAATTCGGAATATAATCACCCGCGTCTTTTTCAGCCGGAACCAAGTACTGTATCTTGGGACACACGTTATCTTTCAAATAGCTGCATATCGTATCCATCGCCTTAACTGTTGTCATATCATCACCTACTCCCTGTACCTATACGCATGCACCACATGTACACCCATTTCAAAGTCCCGGCTTTGTATGATGTATTCAGCTCCATCCACATTCAGGCTTTCCCCTTCGCCTTTGAAAAAGCCATCATCAAACCGGCTTGCCTCTTCTTGCGGAATATAAATTCTGATTGCAATCATGCCATGCTCATGGTTGGAATCCTCCGCATTGGTAATTGTGTCTATAATACAGTTAATTTGGATTGACTCAATAACATGTTTTTCCGCAAATTCATCATCACAAAAAAATGTGGCATCATCTGCGATAACGCTATCCCGAAATTTCATCTGTTTGCTCCTCTTTTAATCTTTTTCCCGAAGCCTCTTTAGTTCCCGGTGCAGCACTCTTCTTTCCGGCATGTTCTTTTAGCTCGGACTTCGTTTCTGAATCACTCTTTTCATCCTGCACTAAAACCGCGCTGCCGTTGGCAATTAAACTCTCGCCAATATTTTTATCAACAGAAAAAGGGGCGCTGGCGTCATCATACCGAACCAGCTTCCCCTGCTCTCTTATGGCAATCACTTTCCCTTTATTTAATTGAATCTTCACTTTCCTGCCCTCCTTACTTAACAAACCTCTTCATATTGTTTTCAAGCCGCTTTTCGATGTTCGGCAATACAACATGCTCCACATCTGCACGATCTGAGGTGATCGCCTGCGGCAATGCCAGAGTCTTAATCGGTACTATTGGATACCTTGTATCTGCCAACCTTCTCCATGGCATCAGCGGTGCTTTTTTTACGTTCTGCAAAAAAGTCCGTCTTCCTAAATTCACTTTCCGCTTGAGAATGATTGTTGCAGTTACCCTATATTTTTTACGCGGCTCCGGCATCTCGGTAGGCGTGAATCTATAATGTACCAGTGATAGTCGCTTGCCTTTCCATATGATTTCATAGTTTGGCACATCAATATTCCCCATCTTTTTTGTTCCTTTGACTTTAATTGACCTCTTTTCAAATTCGTCTTTTTTTAAAGTATAGGCGTGCCTCACCGCTTTGGATACCCATGCCGGCGCCCGTTTTCGGAAATCCTGTGCCGTAGCTTTTGCCGCTTTGCCAATATCGTCTTGCAGACCAAGCAACCCTTTTACCGGCTTTTTGGTATCCATTTTAAAATCCAATGCGATTGCCTGACCTGGTTTACTCATCATTACCCCTTGCCTCTAACTCATCCTGATAGTCAAGGATTGCAGCCCTCATCTGATCTAATGTCATGCTGGTAGTAAGATCTGTCATTCCAATCTTATCCGCATACTGCATCATAGTCTCTTTCCTCTGGATAGCCTTTAATTCATCTTCTGTCATGTAGCGTTCGCTCTCGTCCTGTTGTGCTGGTTCCGGAGCATTTGCTTCCGTACCGGCTACAGCTACCCTCATCGGACTATCTCCCATGTAAACTATGCCAACCGGATCATTAATGTCTGCTACCAGCCATCCTTTCCAATCCTTAGGATATGGAACCGGCCGTGAAAACATAGATACACTGAGCAGATTATTTTTGCTGTCCGGAAGAACTCTCGGAACCAGTTTTTCAGCAAAGGACTGTACATTCCCAGCCTCATCCACAAAATCTACCGGTCCATATGCAGTTCTACCCATTCCTGGCTGTATCATAATGATGGCACCATTCGGAATGAATTTTTTAATTTGCTTGTCCAAATCTTCATATTCTTCATCATACGTAAACACATTTAATTTGATTCCCATCACATTAATCGTCCCATTAAATGTGACACCTTCCGGCGTTTCTTCTGGATCAATATCTCCATAATTAACTCTTCTTTTGTCGAAATAATCCAGGAAATCTACATCGCCAAACAGATCTGTACTCACCTCAGCGCCTAATACCAAGTCTGATACCCTAACACCCCTGCTTTTCAGCTCTCTTGTCATGTTATAAAGCTGAATAAGCTTTTCTTTGACGGTCATGCTGCCCCAGCTTTTCTGCAGCTTATATTTATTCGTAAATTCTTTTTCGTAAAACTGCATGCTGATCATCTGATATCTGTCCTTTTCAATGTCATCTGCTTTGGCGTAATGTTTCATCATGCACTGTCCGGTCATAATGATATCCGCACACATCTTCTCCATCGTTCTGTATGTTGCAAACCGCATATCATCCATGCGCTCTGCCTGGACTTCGTTCTGGCGGCTGGCCGCAGAACGCGGAGAATTTGGATCCTCTCCAAATGCCTTGTTCCTTACATCCTGCACTGTTATCACTGTGCTCGGACCAATGTACGGTGGGGTGAATTTATAGCCAGAATATTTCTGCGCCTTAATCGGAATTCCGTTGACATATGGAACAACAAACGGCGCTACCGTTCGGCTTCCCTCTTTGCATTCTATTAACACCTCATTCGAGTGGAAACATTTCCCGTCCGGAAAATACCTGTTTTTAAAAAATTGTACCACCGGATACATCTTTTTTACTGCATCAATTAACTGATATGTGTCTGTAATCATAATTTACCTCCTATTTTTAACTTAAAATGATTCCTTTTTCCCTGAATCGCTCTACATCCTTATCTGTAAGCTCAACCTCCGCTTTAACCTCAGAGGTTCTAAATTCTCCTGTGATATAGCATTTGGCCGTAATCTCCTTATCCTCTGCGGTATATTCCACCGGCTGCGCTACAATGCAATTAACATCTCCTTCTGTATCATGCAGTGTGTATTTTCCCTCTTCCGTCAAATCAAGAACCTGGCCACGTTCAATCACTCCTGCCTCATTATTTTCAGCCATATCAATATTGATAAGTTTTACATCAATATCATGGCCGCTTAATACCAGATTGTCATATTTAACCTCATATGCTTTTTCCATTGGTCTTACCTCCTTGTGTATCATGGTTTGCATTAACATATCCTGCCAGTTCATCAGCTTCTGTAGCTTTTTTGCCATCCGGATCCGCCTTAATATCAGCTACATGTGACTCGCTATGGTCGCTCATCACATCAGCCATATACTTTGCCGTCTGGTTTTTATGTTCTGCCAACGCCCTGTAAGCCAGCTCCTTTGCATCGCAGGGATTTACGTACTTGGCGTCATACACCATCTCCGCACTCACTGATCCCGCAATGTTCTCAATGTCCTGCATCCTCCTTCTCTCTTTTTTTACTGCGTCCTCTACAGTCTGAACTTCTTTTTCGTCATGCTGCTTTTGCGTATTTTGCAACAAAATATCCAGTTCATCCTTAATCTCAGGATACTGTTCGCAAGCTTCTTGTAATGTCATGCTTTTTCTTCCTCCTTCATTTGACATTTTTTTATGTAATGGCTCTTTTGCCTCTACATCTTTCACATCTTTCACCTTTTGGTCCTGTATGATAAATTCTTTCAGCAGCGCCACTTTTTCTTCCGGTATTAAAGTGTGCGATATCGCACACGCCTTTACCATGTCCAGCATTTCATCCTCTTCTTTATCCTCTTCCTTCTCCTGCTCCATAAAGAGGATGTTATCAACAAAACCGTATTCTTGCGCCCGGTTCGCACTCATCCATGTTTCATCATCAATGAGTTTGTGCAGCTCTTCCCTGGTATGTCCTGTCTTTTCTTGGTATGCATTCACTATTGTCTCATCTACCTGTTCCAAACATTCCGTTGCGCTCCGCAAATCCCTCGCTTTACCGTAAGCGCTGGCACTGGCGTTATGAAACATAAAATATGATACCGGCGATGCGTTTACTACATCCGCACCACACATTAATACTGTAGCTGCCGAACATGCCTGTCCGACTACATTAACTACCACTCTATGTCCCGCTTCGCTTATTTGGCGCAGAATCGTATATATCTCTGCTCCTGCGGAGCAGCATCCGCCCGGACTGTTCAAATCGATTTCCAGTGTTTCATCCTCTTCAAGGTTTCTTTCTGCGTTTTCAACCATTCTTGAACAGATAGCATCAAACCCCAGCCATCGATATATCATTGCCGTATCGTTATCTACAATCTCTCCAATTAATTTAATTTTGCCCATCGTTTTTGCCTCCTATCTCTTCCATTTTTTCTGTTTCTATCACCAATTGGCTCCAGTTTTCTTCAAAGTCAGAGCCGTTGACTTCAATGCACTCACGCTCCCTGGTGCTTAATCCCGCCTGTATTCTAAGCGTGGCGCCCTGAGCCTCTTTTACCGGGTCTAACTGTCCCGGCGCCGGACCGTTCCATTCTGCATTACAGTAGGCCGCTTTAATTAGCGGATTATCAAAAAAGCCTGGCGCATGAATACGATCTTTCGCTACCGCTTCGGCCAGCCAAATTTCATATACCGGCTGACAAAAATCGGTAGCAAACCACTTTCTTTTCATTCGGAATGCTTTCCATGCCTGAAGCAATGCCCCCCTGCTCGCACTGTAAGAAGCTGTAAATTCCAACAAAAGCACCTCTACCGGAATTTCTAAAGCAGCTCCAATGTATTTGCAAAACGATTTTACAAACGGATCAAAATTATTGTTAGGGCGCTTGGAATCAGCAATCTCTATCTTTTCACCGGGAGCAAGATAATTAATCAGACCATTTCCCAGATGATAGTTTTTTTCGTCATCATCTGTCTCATCCTCATCTTCAACTCCTGCGAAGTCTATATTTTCACTACCGTCTTCTGTTGTGACAAACACTGTAAATAGTCCATTAATCACAGCGGCCATAATCTCTGCTTCCTGGTATCTGGATAGCTGCTTAATGCTTTCTAACACAGGCGCCAAAAAAGGAACCCCTCTATACTGCTCGCAGCGTTCAGCTTCAAAAATATGCAGTATATTTGGATTCCCTGTTTTTTTGCCAACAGCTTCAATTCTCACCCATTTCTTGATAACCGGCTCATATTGATAGCTATTGCTTACCCAGTATGCTTGAACGGTTCCCTTTTTATTGATTTCGACACCATTAATGATCCGATTCCCGTTCTTATGATTTTTTTTATATAAATCAACGAACTCCCCATATTCTCCGGGAGACGATACCTTGTCTGCTTCTATCAGCTTAATCCGCAACTGATATGGCATAAATGCTTTTGGTTCTTCATAATCGATTACTGCAAAGCATTCTCCGTTTATCAACCATGACAGAAATGCCACCTGCTGCAACTCTGAAAATGTATCTATTCCTTTGATATCACAATACTTCGACTTGGCCCACAAATTCCATTCCTGTCTTATATTTTTTTCCAGCTGTTTGGCCTCGTCTCTTGAAATTCCTAATGCCGTATAGTTAACCTTAGGACTCAGTACCAAGCCTTCTCCGACGCAGTTTGTCCTGCTCGCCTTAATCGCTGCTGTCGCAATTGGTGCCTCCATGTATACGTTCCTTGAGCGTTGCCGCAGTGTATGGAGGTTCATGTCAATATCCTGCTGCGGGCTTCCCGATTCAGCAGTCCATCCCTTAAAACTATTTTTTTTATGTGATGCTGCGCCGTTACTGTATCCATAATTTACCGGCTTTATATCTGTCATCTTCTGCTTAAATTGTTCCAGCTTCAGTTCATTCTGCATCTTAACGATGCGCAATTCTCTGGATAGCTGTCGTTCTTTTCGTTTTAATGCTATGTTTTGTTTTAACCTCAACCTTATCCTCCTAATAATCCCTTGGTATAATTCTTGCTACTTTTCTTTTCCCGGCGTTCGCATCTATACTGGCAATCTGTGATGCCAGAGAAGATATCATTTTCTGTACATCGGCAAGATTGGCCCTTGTCAGCGATCGGGAACCAATCGTATAAGATTGCCCTGCTAATATGCGTTCCTCCGCCTCTTCATATAGTTGCAACCTTTTTTGTAAACGGCGCTTTTTTTCTTCCATGTGTTTCGGCAGTTTTCTCATATCTCCACTCCTTTACTTACTACCCCTCTTTTTTTCTTTTTCTTTACAGCTGATGGCTGCATATAATTAATTCCATTCTTAATCTTTTTCTCTAACAAATCCCAATTAGGCGACAGCATTTCGACAGCTGCATATGCATAATTACGCAAATCGAGCGGCTCATTTCTGACGCCGCTCTTTTTCACCCATTGTATCTTCAATTTGTTTTTTACCATTTTGGTTACTTTTTCTTCTGACGTGAGCCCTTTAAAATATGTGTCGTCATATCCTGCTTTTTCATCACTTGGAAAATGGCAGTATCTCGGTCCTGGCTGCTTGACATTCAGCCATGCAACGGTGTCCTCTTTGCCGGCATCCACACCAAGAATCATGATATGCGTCGCATCCGTCACCTGTCCCTTCCTGTTCTTTATCTCCACCTTTGTCCTTTTATATAGCAGAGGGATTCCCGGTGTATTGGCATACCCCTTGATTCCATATATCGGCCTGTGCTTTTTTTCCATATCCCTGACAAACTTATAAACCATATTTGTATGATGCCCACCAGTATCCACACAGGCTGCGGCTATATTCAGACAACCCCCGTCCTGAAAATGAAATGTGGTTGAGTGGATATACTGTTCCAACTCCTCCCATGTACTGTCTAACGCCGGATCTTGCCAGAGACAAAATTTCCTAATTCCCCAGCTCTCGTATCCTTTGCCCCATCCGACCACCTCCACCTCTAAGTGATCATCCTGCGTATCTATTCCGGCCGTAATCAATAACACGCCCTGCGGAATCTCGGCCTCATAAGCCTCTCTCCTTTTTATTAATTCATGCTCATCCGCTCCTTCTCCTCTTTCCTCCCAGGTTTCGCCTAACGCCGTATTAATAAATACCTTTAATTTTTCCGTCGAACCATACCGCTTAAATTCCTCATTTGCTTCTTTAAATTCATTCACAATTTTCTTCCACTGAACCCATGGTGAGGTTAATTCATTCATGTGGAAGCTCCTATGATCTGTCCTCTCCGGATGTGCTGCTATCCATTTATGAGGCTGTTCCTGCCAGTCCCGCTGCCCTAGTTTTTCATGGCAATGTACACATTCCATCATCATATCAGAAAAATGAATCCTCTTAAATTCGTATGGCTGCCATACATTACAGTACGGGCACTGCACATTCCATTCCTCCATGGTGCCCTTTTGATATTCTTTTTCAATTTCTGATATCCCTTCCACTGTAGGGGTTGATATCTTTATGATTTTCTTATCCCAAAATGTTGTTGTCCTTTTTTCCGCCAGTTTAATCGGCGACCCTTCGCTTCCCGCACTTAAAGGATATCTGTCTATCTCATCCATTAATACGACTCTGATCGGCCTTGATGCCAATGATGCCGCTGAGTTAGCTCCCGTAATCGTTATGTGCCCGCCTGGGAATTTTTTGTGCAGAATCGTGTTGTCACTATCCTTGCTTCTCGGCGCCTTAACCTTATCTTTTAACACACCTGTAGATGCAATCATCGGCGCCAGCCTATCTTTTGAAAAATCCTGCGCTAAGTCCAGATTAGGGACCAGTACCAGTATTGGCGAAGGTTCGTATTCTATATAATATCCTATCATATTCAGCATCATTTCTGTTTTGCCGACCTGTGATGAAGATTTAACCGTTAAATAAGCCAAATTCGGATCATTGACCGCATTCATAATCTCTCTTTGGTATTCAGCCCTCGCTGTATTCCACCGCCCCGGTTCTGCTGATTCTCCGGCTGTTAATACCCGGTACCGGTCTGCCCAGTCGCTAACCAGCATTTTTTCCCTTGGTTCTAATATTTTTGCAACCTTTTTAAAAAAGATCACTGTCTTGTAATCTAAATCAGTCCTCATCTACCTCATCCTCTATGTCTATATATTTATCTGATTTAAAATCTTCCGGATTATAATTTGCTAAATCCATTAATACCACATTCATCTCATCCGTCAGTGTTGTATTAATATATGCTCTGTCTCTGTTTTCCAACCTCGCAGAGAGCTTCGCTGGAAGACTTAATAGCTTTTGCTTAAATGTAACCAGCATATCCGTCAGAACCATTTCAACATCCGCCTCTTCATACATCTTTCCTTTCATTAAAGCTAATCTCAATTCGGATATCTGTCTTTTGGTGTGTTCATGTTTAGCTTTTTCGGTGGCTAAGTCTTCTACCTCATCTAAATTTCTTTTATGCTCCTGCTGCTTTGCAGAGTTTTCTACCTTTAAATTTACAATGTAATTTCGTATGCTGTCTTTTAATATATATCTTCCCTGGCGGCTTCTGACTATAATCCCTTCATCTGCTAGCTGCCTGATCCTTCGGTCACTGACTCCAATGATATCGGCCAATACCTTGCTGGATACGGCCACTGTGTCTATCTTCTCAATCGTATCTTTGCTGTTCATTCTGTTCACCATCCTAACGGAGGCTGGTCTGCATGAACCTCATGCAGACCAAAAGCCAATACATAGCAAAAAAAGAGGCAGGTCTTTTTTGACCGCACCTCTCTCATCTTAACTATAACACATTTTGGCACGACATTCACGACATTTTTTTATTTTTTTTTCATTTTTGTGGAAATGGCAATATAAAAAAATTCTTGTTAGTCTCTGGGCCGTTTTGGGGCTCGCCCGACCCGCAAACCTGCTTCTTGCCCGAAAGAACCTACTTTGTGCAATTTGTACAAATTGGCTCTTCAAAAATGTTGACATATCTTATAATTGTGTCAATAAAAATGTTAAATGTTTCTTCTTATATATAATCATATAATTTTCTTTATTTAATTTGACAGTTACCTCATTGTGATAAATTGTTGTAATTCTGCACAAATTACTTCCCTCTTAGTATCTTTCAGCATCTTTTATACTTTAATGCCTGCATCAGCCTGTCTTTGTTGTTTTGATTGATCCCGATATATCTTAGTGTCACGCTTATATCCGCATGATTGAGTATCTCCATGATTGTGACAGCATCATGCGTCTGCTGGTACATATGATATCCCCATGTCTTGCGCATGGTGTGAGTACCTATATTGTCTAACTTAAAATACTTCGCTGCGTCATTTAGTATGTTATATACCTGTTGGCGGCAGAGGGGACGGTTTATTTTGCAGCGGCTTGCAAAAAGATATTCATAGTCTTTCTTTCCCTTAATATATTCTTTCAAAATGGTCTTCAGTTCTGTATTAATAATGAATCTCTTTTCTTTGCCCGTCTTTTTTTCCCTGATGTACACGTAATCTTTGTTCTTGACATCTCTCACTTTAAGACGGAGGATATCTGACACCCTTAAGCCGGAATAAACGCCGAACATCCATAGTGTATAGTTCCGTTCCCCATATCTCCCTGTCCTTAAATAATCCGCTATATCCAGCACTACATTCATGTCCCTTATCGGCTCTACCGTATTCATTCCATTCACCCCTTTTTAGTGCACGACATTCACGACATTTTTTTATTAATCTCTTTTTTTAAAAAGCGTTCCATCTGCTTTTGGCAGCTGTCCTTTGTATATAGAGGCCCCATCTCGTTAGCTACCTGGTACCATGTTTTCCCTTCAATGTATTTTTTTGTAATCATTCTCCGCATCCGGCTGTCATTAATCGTACTAATGTATTTCTCTACATCTAATACCTTCTCCTGAATATCATGTTCCCGCTGCTGTAATATCCTGATATTTTTCTTTATCAAATACAAAACCTCGTCTTCATCCGCCACAGGATATCCCTCCAGATGATATATCTGCAGGCCGCCTTCTCCGCCCTTTACAACATCCCTTACATTACCGCCACTGTTAATTCTATCCCTTTTATCCTGTAGCTTCTGGATTCTTTTTTCCAGTTCTTCCTTTTCATTAAGTAAGTCTATATATTGCACTAATATATGTTTCATCGACCTCATCCTTTATTTATTCCAACCTTCTGGTTTTGCGCATCCTTCAAACTCAATCACCCATACATATGGATTGGCATCCCATCCGTATGTATCAATATCCTCTTTTTTCAATGTGGAATTCCAGATTAACCTAAACTGATTCACTGCTTGAATATACGCATTGTCCGGATCATTAAAGACTTCTGGATTAAGAACAACCCCTTCGTTCAGTAGATCATTCAATGTCATGTTCTTTAATCTTTTTTTGTTTACACCTGTAACCTTGAGCCAGATGCGGGCTGCCTCTCTTGGCATGTGAATAGATGGCCTCCATTTATAATATTTACTATATGTGTTGTCCTCAAAATCAGATTTGTATATATAGCATCCATATTCCATTTTCTTTTCATTGTAAATAGGCTTTGGGACAGTACAACAATCTTTTTTTGCAGAGAGGTTGCATCCGTAACAAGGTACCCAGTAAGATGTCTCCCTGACATATATGATATCTCCAACCTCAATGGGCTTTTTAGTACTGTTTTTCCGTAATCTTCTTGTTACGGTTTTTCTTCCGTCTATGATAGCCCTCACCATTTCTGTATTAAATATCATAGGTCTGATCACTGTATTCACTCCCCCTTTATCTTTTCTATAAATTCTTTAATACGACATTCCTCACATTTTTGAACCAGGTAATCCGAGTCCTCCGCTGCATGCTTACATAGAGAATCACATATATATCCTAAAAATTCTTCCTCTAACTCACCCATTCATTTTCTCCTTTCTAAATGCCTGCTTAAGCTCAAGCCTTTGGCATTCTGTATATGGCGTCTTCTTGGCATACAGGATAGTAATATCATGTTCTTTGATTTTGTCCATAATATCCATCCATATATCAGCATGCTTGATTGCTTTACCTCTTGTCTTATAATTATTGGCCTCCCACTTTTCCGGCCAACCATTGGCAAAAGCATTTACAATATATTCTGATGCTGTGTATACTGATATCCTGCAGGGCTCCTTTATATGCGCAACGGCCATGGAAAAGGCGGTCAATTCCAGCTTATTGGGTGTTATCTCCTGGCAGAAATCAAACAGTTTAAATGTGGCCGGTGCAGTTCCTTTTTTTGTCTTTACCGTTGTTTCTAATACGACATGATATTTTCCGCTGCCGGATTTTAGTGAACCTGTATGTTCCGTATATATGTATATATTAACCTCTTTCAATTCGTCTCCTTTCTCCGGTCCCTGATGCCAGGAACCGGGATTCTATGTCTACCGTCATATTGTGGTGTATAACGGCGGTGCTACCTTGCTACCGGAATGTCTAATTGCCCTATGTCTCCTATAAACTTTGTGTAATCTTCTTTTTCCAAAATAACCGGGACACATACAAATTGGCAGGGACCGTTTGTCCAATATAAATTATTTGCAATGCCTCTATCATATGGTCCTTCGATGGCGTCATTCTCTCCTTCGTTAACAGCATACGGATCCAATAACATTTCGACCATCTCATTCACGCATACTATTTTATCCTTTTTCTGATATACCCGTACCGTGGTCGGAATCTCTAATATTAGCGCTGTCTTTTTTAACGGTTCTGTTATGTCGTACTGTCCCGCATTAATATTAATATAATCAGGCGGCATCTCTATCTGGTTCCCCTCGCTGGTGCTTCTCCAATATTCTCCTGGTTCCGGTAATACACCTGTAAGCTGTACCAATGCCGCCCTTCCGTCTTTGTTGAATACATCTTTATCCATCGTCATTATCCACCAGCTACCGGCAAGAATAATCTTTCCGTCATTATTCCCAACCAAGAGACCATATCCTTTATAGGCCTCTTTCAAGAATTTTTTAAATACACTTTTGTTAAATATCATCTTAGTTCTCCTTTCTGTAATACAAGTCTTTTTCGTTCCAATGAGGATAAATCCCTTCTAAATACCTTTTCATATCCGCAAGCATTTCCTGGCGATATCCCCTGTTTCCATTATCCAGTAAATCATGATGATATCTGCATCCAAGCACCCCGTTCTGTTCGATTCCCAATCCGCCTGCACTCCGGTTTATGTAATGCATGATATCCAATATCCAGCTGCAATCGCTTTTTCCATACTTTCCAAGCCTGCAGAACAGACACTGGTACCCGTCCCGCTGCCTGATGATTTCTTTTGTCCTTTGTGGAAATTCCGTTGCCTTCGTTCTTTTACTTCTTTTTGCCATTTCCGAAGCTCCTTTAAATCAATCCATTCTCCATGCGAGTAACAATGTTCAGTGCTCCATTCAAATTCTGTTTCAGATATTTTAAACTATCTGGATCCATCTTGTTTTGTAAAGCTGCATTCAGTTTGTCAGCATATTTTTCATAACTCCAGCAGTTTATCCCATTATCTTCCATGACTTTCAATAGGCTATCCAACAACTTTAGTTTGTCCTCTGTATTTTTCAACACATCCAAGCGACAATAGGCATCTGAAAGTTCTCGCGCCATTTTGCTTCCTAAGCGTCTGCCTATAGCTTCCTTGTCTGCTGCGTCTTGCAAGTATGCCGCCGCATACTCGGCCTTGCTCTCATAAAATGGTGTCCTCTCCGGATCTAATCTACTGAAAATAATATACTTATATACCCCAACCGGTTCCTCGATCTGCCGATATAGAGCTTTCTTCTTTTTCAGCAGCTTTCCTGTTTCCGGATAATAGTAAATTAGTCCCATATCGTCCGGAATTTCCTCTTTTTTGAGCAGTCCGGCGGGTACTACAAAATAGAACTCATTGCAATATTGTAGATACAGGTGGTACTTATTGTCCCTCTGAAAATCACTCCTGCTGACTTTTATCTCATAGCCAGTTACGCATGGGCTTGTGTAGCTTCTGGTAACTGCCAATCCGTCAAATATCAATAATCCCTGTGGTCCCGCAAAATATGTAGAATCCGTTTTGCACTCCGTGACAAAAAAATCTTTAGGATGATATTTTGCCAGGGCCAACTTAATTTCTGTTGATGTTACTTTTCTATCACTCAATAGTTTTTTCCTCCTCTCTTAGTTTTTTATCAATAACCGGAATTAACATTATGGCTGACATTCTCATATGCATTTTTGTTGGAGCTTCTACGATTTTATTCAGCATATCCACATATACATCCTCTGCAGACAGACCTTTTCCGTATTCTTCCATTCGATCCTCGTTATTCAGGACGATGATAAGCTTCGAGCATTCCTTCGATATTTTATGAATAAGCATTTTGGCCGCATCTGTAAAGATAACCTCATTATCTTTTCCGACAAGCTCCATATCCAGAAGCCGTTCAATCATTTTATCAATATCACGCATCATTCTTCCTTCAATTCCCCCCATTTAGCTCTTTAATTAAACCATTAAGATTATCCCCATACCAAAAACTTACCAGATGTTTACATAGCTTTTCTCTATACTCTTTTTCCGAAATCAGCACCTTATATGTATAAATTTTTCCGTCCCGCTGCATCTTAAGATAATTCTTCCGCACCAGCTTCGCCAGGAAAGTAGACACCGTCTGTGGCCGCCAGTCCTTACCGTAAGATCCGTTCACTCGGTCAACCACATCTGACAATACCGGTTCCTTTTTGCAATCCCAGATTGCTTTCATTACCAGTTCTTCACTCTTTGTTAAATCCTCTATTACCATAAATTAAACCTCCTACTGAATCTTTTCTCACAAAACATTTTTCAATTTCAGCTGCTTTTCCAATTTTGCTATCCGGATGAGAACAGTACCACTTTCCGCCGTAATAAGCCCTCTGATTGCAATACTTACAGTTTACGCAGCTTATCTCATTTTTGATTTTCTGTGCTAGTTTGATTAGTTCCTTATTTTTTATGCTCATTTCCCTTTCCTCCGATTCTTTTCTATACACTCCAGCATTGCCATGCAGATTGCCATAATGTGTATAACTCTCCAATAAATATATTGTTCACTTTTTGGTGTTGAGTTATCGTTTAATGCTTTGCACATTTCTCCATATTCCGTTCCAATTATTGTTGCCCAAACATAAGCGTTATGGTTTTGTTCTCCCCGCTTTTCAACCTGCCACTTTCTATCTTTTAATACATCTTCAATAATTTTTTCTTGAATATCCATGCCCATTCTCCTTTAAATCTCTAATTTTCATAGCCATACGCTTTTCCTCTGGTCCTACACTCTGTACCAATCTGTTAAATTCTTCATCTCGCAAGTTTTGGATTTTTTTCACAACCTCCATTACCTGATTCCAGATGATATATCCTAAGATTGTATATAATGCTTTCATATCTCACCCCCATAAATCTTCAAATGTCAGCTGTTTCTCCGGTGGTTCGTAATTCATCCAAAGGACTTCCTTCTTTTTAGAACACACCTGGGAATATGTTGTTGTCTCTTTTTTATTCCATCCGGCCAGCATATTGTTATAAAGTTCTGTCTCATATCCGCTGATAATCACAGGTCCTTTGTGGTTCAGCAGCAATTCCAATAGCTCTTCATGATCTGTCTCATCCATCTCGCATTTATACTGTTTCCTGTTCCGGGTTTCCAGCATATATGGAGGATCGCAGTATATCAACACATTCTCATAATTGAATTTTTGAATAATTTCCACAGCCGGCCTATTTTCTATCTGCACTCCCCTCAGACGTTCTGCCGTCTGCATAATTTTTTCCGGAAGATTGCACCAATCTTGCGCTGCGTAAGATCGTTCCCTTCCCTGCACATCATTTTTCCAACCAACCTTCTCACCAGTGGTTCTGAAGCCGTGCCCCATGTTTAACCTGATGTAAAAATTTAGCGCTCTTTCAAATTTATCCTCCGGCACTTCTTTAAATGCCCGATCATAGACTTCTCTGGCGTATGGTGTCATATAAATTGCTCTGGCCAGTCTTTCCGGATCGGAACGGATACATTCAAATAAATTAACTACATTTCCATCCAGGTCATTGATCGTCTCAATATGTGAGCGCGGTTTATTAAAAAGTACCGCGCCACTCCCAAAAAATGGCTCCAAATAGCTGTGATGTGCCGGAAAAAAACTTATAATCCAATCCGCTATACTCCACTTAGCACCGGGGTATTTGCACACTGCTTTTCCCATCTTAAATCTCCTCATCATCTTCATATTCTGTTTTGAGCAGTACTGTTTCATTTCTGTGTGTGCACACTTTCTCGGCCTCTTCTTTGTTCATATATATATCGTTTTCCTTTAATTCTTCATACAATTCAGCCGGTTCCCGGCAATACAACGTTGCCTCACTATCTTTGGCGTTTGGTCTAAAATACCTTAGTTGTATTCTGTTTGCTCTGATTTCGTATATGTATACCTTGATTTCTTCCACCACATATTCCAATGTATCAATATCAACCGCCCTGGTTGTGACCAAATATAAATATCCTCCCGGCGCCACAGGCAGCCAGATGTTATACCCGGCTTGTGCGATATCGCACAAACCTTTTTCTTGGTCCTCCGAATTGTCGTCAGATTGAATGAAATCAACACTTTCCGGCTTTTCTTCCTCTGTTTTTTGTGGCTCTGCATCTGCTTTTTCTGCCTCATTCGACAAAGTTTCCACCTGATTCTCACAGTTTTCTGCGGTTTCCGGCGCTTTTTTTTCTTTCTCCAAAACTGCGGGAGATTGAATGGAATCAACCTTTTTGGAACTTTTTTCCTTCTTTTTTGGCTTTTCTTCTCTGGCGGCTGCTTTTTCCTGCTCTGCCGCTTCCTGCTCCTGCTGTTTTTTCCATTCTTCCCCGTATGCCTGCATCCATACATCTGTCCCCCTTACCGTCTCCTGCGGATAAGCTGCCCGGACCATGTAATAAAAGTCTTGATACGTCTTTTTTTCTATTGTGTTTTGAAATATATTCTTAATCTTCAGGCCCTCTTCCCTGCCATAAAAGAACAAAAAGAACGGAATATGCTTAAATGTCCGGTTTCCGGACGAATTGAAGTCTGCCACCCACCAATCCATAGCATTGGATTCCGGATCCATGTTGACCAGCTTATCCAGATATTCCTTCATTTCCCTTGGCCGGAACAGTTCCCTTATGGCTTCTGATATATCTGCCTCCTTCTTTGCAGGCTTGTCAGCCTCCGGAACAATGTCCGGCATATCATTCAGTATATTCATCTGCCCTTCTACCTGGCTGTCCTGCTCTTCCTGAACCTTCCGTTCTGCTTCCTTCAGTTCCCGGATATCTTCCACCTTTGTATCCGGCGTCAATAATTCATAATCTTCAACCGGCAGGGATAGCATTTCAGTTAATGCCGATTTTCCAAATCCTTGAAACTGTTCCAAGAGCTCCCGGCTGTTCCCACCAACGGAATACTTGTCATTGATGCTCATAAACCGGGATACCACTGTCCTCGACATGTTAAATTCTACCTGCGCCATATCATATACATTTTTGTATCCGTCTTCTTTGAAAAGCTCTTTATCTCTAATCTGTTTTAGCCAGTATCCGACATCGATAAAGCTTAACACCATATTGCTAATGTTGTTCCTGATTTCCGTTTTGATTTCTCCATATCCCAAATCTAAAAGATTATTTTCCATTCTTCTTATCTCCTTTCTTCTTTATCTCCTTTTCTGCTGTTATATACTCATATATAACCATAGGCACGACCATAGCGGATGCCGGTGTCCCGGATGCATGAATCTCCCCAGCTTTCTTAAATACCTTTGCGCATATGTCATTTAGGCTTTTCCTTTTCTGCCGGATGGCCGCCGCCAGCTCTTCCCCTGTACAGTCAATATCCATATCCACGCCAGCCTTATGTATGGAATATACCACCTTCTCCTGCATGGTAAGGCTTTTCAATGCTTCCGCTACCTCCATGGCGTTAGCCACATACATCTTGCTGTATTCTGCAATTTCCACATCCAGCTTTCCCGCTGCGGCTGTCTGAATGTCACAAATCAAATCCACATATCCATCCCAGAAGGCGTCTGCCATATCCTTGTCAATTCCGTTTTCCTTTGCCAGAATACCGACTCCCTCTCTGTCTCCCGCTGCCTTAAGCTCGGCAGCTTTCTTGTTGATTTCCTCTGCGCTGTCCATCTCACCATACTTATACTTCATAACAATTCCTCCTTCTATACTGCCATGTAGTCAGTTTCTAATATTTCTGCTAGTTCATTATCCCGGTCTACCTTGCTGGCCTTTAACATCTTCAGATTTGACAGATGCAGCCTTGTACTCGTCTGGGCCATCTGTCTGTCTTCCTTGGTTAGGTGTCGTTTCAAATGCCTTTGGTATTCCTTTAAGAATCCCTTTATTTCTTCTAAACCGGTTTGTCTGTTATAAAATGTCCTCTGCTGTCGGATGTTGCCTCCCGGCTCAATCTCCAGCGTGTAGAACGGCGTGTCAGGCTCCTCTGTCTTTCTGACAAAGGCAATAAAGCTTTCATGGCGGTTAATCCTGTCGTAATAGCGTTCCGATGAAGCTACACAATGCTTTAAATAATTCCCGTCTTTCCTGATTTCCATAATGGTATCTGGAACGATTACACGATATATCCCGCTGCTGTATTCGTATTTTGACTTACACTGCTTCAAGAACGGCTCGGCATCCGGAAACTTTTCTTTTATCTTCTTTACCTCTATCTCATCTTTCTTTTCGATCAGCTGCATAACCCTCTGATTGTGCCGCAGTTCCAAGTCCCTTGGCTTATACACAATTTCATCATTCACATCATATTCCAGCTCCTCTGACATCTCCAAATAATCTTCCCAGTCATTTAATATTCCCAATGGCGACTTCTCGCCATTGGTCATGCTGCTCTGTTTTTTTAGATAATTTGCAAATTGTTCCGGCGACATTCTGTCTGCGATAAAATCATAATCATCAGTCTTTATTCCGTTATCCTGAAAAAATGCAATCACACCGTCTTTGACCTTTTTCCCGTTCTTTTCTTCCCACTGTAACCACTCCAGGAATATTGGACCTCCTGAATATTTTTTCAGCCGGGCGACCCTCTGCATGGATATATCCAAAAACCTGTCTATCGTATTTGCTGACATAACATATTTATGTGTGTGCATCACATATTCTCCAAACGGTCTGTCATAATAATTCATCATGCTTATTACATCTTTTGTGATGGATTTTAGTCCTGCCTTGATCAGGTATTCTAGTTTCCCAATGCTCTTATATCGGTCTATAACTATACTATAGTTTAAATCCCACTGTTTTTTATGGAGTTCTTGCAATATATATCCTACTGGCTCAAACGGAGTACCCCTTACCTCCTGCACTATATTCGGAGCATACAGATGCTTATATATAAACTGCTGCTTCGGATATGCATTTGTGTCCCAATAGTATGCGCCGAATCCAAAATGATTGCTTTGTAAAAAATACGTCTTTGTTACTTTGTCCGGTTCTTTAATCATTACGATATTAGGTTCAAGGGCACATTCCACAGTCTGGCGGCATTCTTTCCACGTACATCTTATCTCCCATAGCTGGGTTGCCATCATGTCTTTGCCGGGTATCTTATTGATAATCGCAACCTGCTCACTCCGGCTTTGGTATAATGTACCCTTTCTCTTTTTGACCATCACATCTGTATCTGTCCGGGTACATCTAACAATCTCGTTATGTCTGATTTTTCTTTTGAAATGATGCGTTTTCCCACAGGCCGTACATTGATACACGTTCTTTTCCCTATTGAAAAACATATACCGTTCTGTAAACACCTCCATTACTGCCCAGCTTTCAATTCCTTCCGGAACATATTGCAGCGAATCTATTATCTTATTTATTCTCTCCCCTTTACGCTCCGTTTCCCTTTCCCGTTTTTCACTCCGAACCTGATATTCATAGTGTTCTATCAGTCTGTATGCTTGGAACACTGTCTTACTACTGCAAAAGTCCAGTAGCAACTTCTTTTGGGATACATTCTGTATCTTATATTCTTCAACATCCGATATTGTACAGTAATACGCACTGCCAGACGCTATGGTTTGTAATGCTTTTCTTCCCCATTTATGGTCTCTTAATGATGCATACTGTGTCCCTTCCTTGTTAATTGCATACCTGTATTGCAGCTGCTTGTCCTGGTACAGGTTAAGGACTAACACATCTTCTATCACCTGGACTGTCATTTGCTTTCCCATTCCCGCTGCCTCTGGCGGTTTCGTGCTTTCAATCAGTTTTTTATTCACTCTACTGCACCTCCTCTAACTGGTACCACTGGTTTTCTTCTATCTCTTTGCCATCTACCTGTCCGATCCATACGCCTGTTATCACTCCTTCCTGTTCCCATATCATAGCGATGACAGAATCCATGCCGCCCTTGACCTTCGGGTTGGCGCCTTTGGCTATGGCTATGCCATAATCCTCTGCCTCAGCTGTATCTTGCTTAATGTGTGCTGTTCCAGACAGTTCCGGGTGATTTATCTCATACTCTATTCCTGCCTCTACCATTTCTTTAAGCGTTAATTCCTTAAGCAGCCTTATTTCCGTCGCTGCTATGGCCGAATCTCCCTCCACCTCATCCATATCCCCGCCTATTTCTACTTCAAAATACCGGTCTGTCCGGTGAATCCCGTAGTAATTAAAGCAGTCCAGTGGATTTTCACAACAGTGAAATCCATTCTGATACCTGTTCGCCTCATCTTCCTTGTATTTTTTCCCCGGTTCATATACAAATTTTTTCCCCATCCTGCTGGATAGGTCCTCACTAAAAGCCTTATATGCTATCACTGTTTTATTCCCTCTTTCTTACCGTATTAATTTGTTCCAGCTTATGTAGCGTGTAGGAAAAGTAATCATACCCTTCCATTGTCTTACCGGATATCACAGAGTCTTTTTCTAGGTAGTACCCTTCCGGTACCCTGATATTCTCATAATATGTATTTACACCCCTGATGATTTTCTTGACCGGTTCCGGCCGGATCAGGTTCCGCGAGGGATAGTACCTCTTGCCTATCAGTTCCCCGTCCGTCTCAATGGTTTTATTTGCATATTTTTCAAAGTATTCCGCCACCTTGGCATATTGCCCATCTGTATTCAGCGGGTCTATGTGGATTCCACCCTTGTCCCAGCACTCCTTCAGGATGCGGGCTATGTTCCGGGTACCGCACTCGGACAGCATCATATGTATATGGGCTGCCCCTCTTGGCCCCCGCTCCTTGACATAGATATACTTAAGCGGTACACCCTCCTTCTTATATGCCTTACGAAGCTTTCTCAAACATCTGCTCATGTCTCCCTGCATGGCCTGACTGGATGCCGGACGCATATCCTTTTTGTAGTCCAGCGTCACAAGGTAATCGTCGTCACAGAAGTTTGCATTCATCAGCCACCTCAGGTTGCGGGTAGCTAACCTGATATTGACCTTAATTTGCGTCAACGTAGATTCCTTCTGTCTTTTCCCTCTGCGTTCCCCTATGCATGGATACCTGGCAGAATGATACTTCATAACTTCAACTACTGTTCCACCACGCCATACTAATTTCCAATATGGCATTTTGTCTCCTTTGGTTCTAAAGATAATTACTTTACCGAGCTGTAAAGGCAAGCATAAACCCTTGATTTTTCTTGTTTTTTTTCAACGATTCAGCTTGCCTTTAATCCATGCATATGTTATAATTTGTATTGGATATATACATTATGCATGGAAGGGCGTCGGTTCTTGTAACCGGCGTTTTTCTTATTCCCCCAGCAGGCCGGCTATCTTACGTACTGTAAATTCGCTTAAATCGTACCATTCGGCAATCAATGCCGGTGGCGTTCCCTTGCTTGCCAGCTCCTTAATTCTTTCTTTATCGGCCTTGGTTAAATATTTCCTGCTTTTCCCATATGGCATGGTTTCTCACTCCTTCCCCATATATTAATTTTTTTGTCCAGCTCTTTTTTTGATTTCCCATACTTATACACAATTGTTATTTTTTTTCCATCGTCGGACTTTACAAACCAGTTCCGTGAATTTAAACCGTTTGCAAATATAACCGCCTCCTGCTGATGGTCTGGTTGTCTAAGTTCTTTGTCCATCCGTTTTTTCTCCTTCCTGCAGCAGCTCCATCACCTGGGCAAATGTCTGTGTCTTCCGGCCTTTGGCGCGAAGCTTGTAGAGCTCGTACTGTATTTGCATAAATAATTTTTTTGATTCCAGCTTATTGACAGACGGAATCAGCTCCGGCAGCGAAAGAGAATATTCTTCCTTTATGAACCGGTCAAAAGGATATTCCGGATCATACATATAATTGAATTTACCGGTTTTTAAATCTTCACTGTCCATCATTTCCCAGTCAGGCGCTTTATCTTCTGCACTCGTTGGTGTAAATGCCGAAACCAGCGCCCCTATTCCTATTCCCGCTGCCGCTATACCAAAGCCTGTCCATATGACAGCCGGTACCGCCGTTGTAATTGTTATCACAATCCCTGTGATTACCATAGCCACACAAATATGACAGACTGTCTCCTGTGTCTCTTTTTTCACAATATCCCTCCTATCCTTTAAATCTGACTGCACTTGATGTCCTGATTTCTTCTACATGCGCCGGGCCCGAAAACAGTCTTCCTTCCGGCTGTTCCAACTGCTTTGCTTTTTGCTTTCGTTTTTGGCGTTCCCTGTATTCCTTAATCGACACCTTACTCTTGTCCCTTGGCCGCCTGCCGCTTCCTACACCGCCCATATCATGCCTCCATTAACCTGTCCCACCCTAATTCGTGAATCCATTCATCCGGATTGTACGGCGGAACCATTTTTCTTAAATTTTTCTGTTTAAGCTGTTTTCGATAGTGCAGATAATCATACAGGGCCAGAATATTGATGAGAGAATACCCATGGTCCCTTGATGTGGTCCGGGTACCATACCGATCCGGATACTGCTCTATCTCATTCATCCAGTTCTGAATGGTTCTGGGCTCTACCCCTATCCGTTCTGCAGCTTCCTGCTTGGTTACAAAAATGTTTGGCATATTCCTTAATTCGATGATTTTATCTTTCATATGCTCACTTCCTTTCTATCCTGCGGCTTTGATTTATTTATCAATGCTGTAATGTATCTCTAGCGATATTCCGTCTTTCAGGAGACGATCCAGCTCGTTGATTGTCTCCTGTATTTCTTTTATTACAATGTCCCTCACTTTGGGATCACCCTCTACGCTGATTGCCACATGATTTTCTTTCTTTTCTTCCGGACAAATGCTATATTCGGTTTTACTGTCCAAAATTTTATTTGCTAAATAAAGCCTCACCACCGTTTATTCCTCCTTCCTATCCCGCTGCCCTGTTAATCACATCTCATTCATCTGCTTTACACTATCCGCTATTTCCTTATCTCTAAGAGCAGACAGGTAAACCATTGCCATTGTTTTGTTTTCTTCTGATAAATTTGAAAAAATAATGGAAATTTTCTTTCCGTCCTCAATGTCCTTGTTTGTTAAACTCTTTTCCATAAATTCACCTCCTTGTTGTTGTCTATGGTTACATTATAGTTGCCTTTGGTTATCTTGTCAACAGTTTTTTGTTGACTACGGTAACTTTTTTTGATATAATCTTTTCAAATCATTAAGGAGGTGATTGGTTTGAATAACAGAGTAAAAGAATTAAGAGAGTCTTTAGGCCTAACCTTAGAAGCTTTCGGAAAAAGAGTTGGGGTAACGAAAACCGCAATTTCAAGAATTGAAAAGGGCGAACGAAAACTGACTGAACAAATGCTGTTAGCAATATCCAAAGAATTTAACATTAATGCAGAGTGGCTAAGAACCGGAAACGGTGAAATGAAGAGTGAACCGACAAATGACATGGAGTTTGCTGATATATGCTTTAAAATCGGAGTCAAAGACCAAAAAGCAAAGCAAGCAATTATTAACTACTGGAATTTGTCTGAATCAGACAGAGAATTGTTTTGGAAATTCATTGAACAGATAGTGCCCTCCAATACAGCCGAAAAAGAAAAAACGGTTGAAGAGTTGGAGAATGAATATAAAAAAACAGTCTTAAATTCTGTATCCGAAACAACCTCCTCTGCTTTGAATACCATGCCAGATACAGGTCTGAAAAACGCTATGAATAAATAGAGCCAGAAATATTGTCCAAAGAATAGACCAAATGATTATAAAAAAAGAATTTGCTGTTCTGAATATAAGAAATAGCCGTCCTGTTCCGACGGCTATTTCTTAGCTTAAAACTTCGCCTGAATGAGTGAAGTTTCTCACTTACTTGGTGTTAATTTTACCTTACATCCGGAAATCGTTAATTCTACTCCATCTTTCAGGGACGCATTTTTAAATACAGTAATGCCGTTTCCAGCCGATACATCCATTACCTCATTTAATCCGCCGTCTATTATGTTGCTGCTGCTTACATTTCCCATTCCCTCAATACAGGTGATATCATATACGCCAGCTTCAAAGTCCGTTCCGGCTACAAAATTACCGCTTGATAATTCAATCTCTGCTCCTTCCGGCGTTCTGGAACTTACAGCACTCTTATCCACACCATCAGAAGTTACTTTTACAACAGCTGTGGATGTCACAGTAAGTATATCACCGTCGGAAAACTTGGCATTGTTGAAAGAATCCACTGAATATCCGTCACTGGTATCCGTAGACATCACAACATTAAGGCCGCCGTCCATCATATTGCTGCTTGATACATTTCCCATTCCGGACAAGCATTCCAAATTATACTTTCCGGCAGGAATATCTACTCCTATCTCATAGTGCCCGGCGCTTAATTCAATTTCAAATGCCTCCAGTTCGGCTTCTGACGCCTCTTCCGTTGTTGCCTCCTGAGTCGTCTGTTCTTCCTGTTCATCTTTTGCAGATGATTCTGTAGTGTCGGACTGTGCTACCTGATCAGTATTACCGGTATCTGGCGCCATTGCCAGACAGAGAACACACCATAGTATTCCCACGATTGTTATTGCCACTTTTTTGCCAATCTGCAAATCCTTTTTTGCAATCCACATATAAATAATACCGATTGGGGGCAAAAATACGATTAAAACCCAAATGAACCACATCCGTTTGTAAAACTTTTCTTTTGTCATAGCTTAATCTCCTTGTATATAATTTAATAATTTAGTAAATCAATAGTATATCATATATTTCTCGCTTTTATAATTGGCACTTTTGACATAAAGCCTTGTTGTTTTTTTAATATTTATGTTAAAAGTGTACTACTTACTTCATATAAAATTTTATAAAATGTGTAAAAAAACACATTTTACTGTTGACAATGTGTAAAAAATGTGTATAATATAAGTATAGGAGGTACAGAGATGAAACAGCGAGACCTAATCAAAAAGCTGGAAGCAGCAGGATTTCAATTTAAGGAACATGGCGGGAACCACGATACATATAAGCGTGGAAGTGACATAGAACAGGTTCCCCGGCACAAAGAAATCAAAGAGGTTACAGCTAAAAAAATATTAAAAAAATGGGGATTGAAATAATCAATCCCCTATAATATCACATATTTTAAGAAGGGAGATTTATTATGAAAGAAGTATATCCAACATTTATTGCAAAAGAAGAAGACGGTTGTCTGGTTTATGTACCTGATTTTGATATCTACACTGAGGGGGATACATTTGCTGATGCGGTGGAAATGGCCAGGGATGCGATTGGTCTAAAAGGTATAGCCATGGAGGATGATAATGTCCCGCTGCCTCAACCGTCTACTTATGAGGAAGCAACTGCCAAGGCTAAAGAAGATACAGAGATCTATGACTATTCCAAGGGTATCCTGACAATGGTAGATATTGATTTTTCCGCATACAGAAAAAAGATTGATACTACCATGGTCCGCCGGAATGTGACATTGCCGAACTGGATGGACTACGAGGCACGACAGGAAGGATTAAATGTTTCTAAAGTTCTGCAGGAAGCACTATCTTCACGACTGAATACCGCCGCTAAATAGCAATTACATTTTTTGTGCGATATCGCACAGGTACAGATTCTAAGGAGAGTGATTATATGTGGGTAGAACAAAGACAAACCGGCTATAAGTTTGTGGAACGCTATACCGATCCTATGACCGGCCGGCAAAAAAGAATATCTGTGGTCCTGGACAAAAATAACGCAGCCACCAGAAAGCTTGCCCAGACTATGCTTGCTGATAAAATCAATGCTGCTCTTTCCGCCTCAGATGCCTCAAATTTGACTTTTGAAGCTTTAGTGGACAAATACCTTGCCTATCAGCAAAAAAATGTCAAATTATCGACATACAGGCGAAATTCCGTATTCTGTAATACTCTTAAAACTGTATTAAGTCCGGATATCCTTGTCGATAAACTTTCAGCCCGTTATATCCGGCAGCAGCTTGACCGTACCGGCAAAGCAAACGGTACCAAGAATGAATTTTTAAAAAGGCTTAAGGCTCTGCTCCGCTGGGGTTACAAAAATGATTATATCTCCAATATAGCATATTTGGACAAATTGACGCCTTATCCGGAAGCTTCGGCAAGAAAAAAGGTTGAGGACAAATACCTTGAAAAATCAGAGATTACCAATCTGATCCAGTCAATGGAGAAAAGCCACTGTATCCTATGGGTTAATCTGACCAGGTTCCTTATACTTTCAGGTCTTCGTATAGGAGAAGCCGCAGCGCTGACCCTGAAGGATGTGGACAGCGATGTTATTCATGTGAATAAAACTTATGATCCTAATAATCATATCGTTACATCTCCCAAAACCTCTGAATCGGTTCGGGATGTATTTATTCAGGAAGAACTGGCCGCAGTCATCCGGGAAATCCGCAAATATAACCGGGCTAACAAAATATCCGGTATCCTGCTTTTCTCTGAAAACGGGAATCATATATCTTATGATAACTACCGGCTATTTCTCCGGCGCCACTCCCTAAAGGCGCTTGGCCGGATCATAACGCCGCATGCTTTACGCCATACACATGCCTCACTTCTTTTGGCCAATGGAATAAGCATTGATGCCATATCCCGGAGACTGGGCCATACTGATAGCCAGGTTACTAAAGAAATCTATCTGCATATTATGGAACAACTGCGAGAAAAGGATAAAGACACCCTCCGCCACCTTAATATCATGTAATTTTCAGGGGGCAAAAAGGGGGCAGTCAGGGGGCAAAAAGGGGGCAAATTTCTTTCTGTTCATTTCTATCCAACAACAAAAAAAGAGTGGATAAACCGCATAAATACTTGGTTTTTTCCACTCTTTTCTTTTTGATGTAATCATTTTATCGAGCTAGCGACGGGAATCGAACCCGTGACCTCCTCACTACCAATGAGGTGCGCTACCGACTGTGCCACGCCAGCTTGTCATTGCGACTTACCTATAATATCAAAAATTGACTTCCTTGTAAAGTGTTTTTTTATTTTTTATTTCCCTCATAGCGCTGCCGCACAATTTCATAGGCCAGCACTCCCGCTGCCACAGACGCATTCAAGGAATCAATGTCCCCCTTCATGGGAATTGCAGCCGTAAAATCGCACTTCTCTTTTACGAGACGGCTGACGCCGCTTCCCTCGTTGCCGATCACAAGGCCAATGGGACCGGTTAAGTTCTGCCGGTACATCACTTCCCCTTCCATATCCGCACAGACAAACCAGATACCCTCGTTTTTCAGGTCTTCTATGGTCTTGGCAATATTGGTGACCTTTGCCACCGGCGTATAATGGACGGCCCCTGCGGAAGCCTTCACCACAGTCGCCGTAAGTCCCACCGCCCGCCTTTTGGGAATGATGACCCCATGGGCGCCGCAGAGATTGGCGGTTCGGATAATAGCGCCTAAATTATGCGGGTCCTCTATCTCGTCTAAGACAAATAGAAAAGGCTCCTCCCCTTTCTCCTTTGCGACCTGCAAAATATCCTCCACTTCTGCGTATGTATAGGCCGCCGCATGGGCGATTACCCCCTGATGCCTGCCTGTGGAAGACATCTGGTCTAACCGTTCCTTCGTGACATAATTGATTATGGTATCCTGCTTTCTCGCCAATGTCTTAATGGTGTTCACCGCCCCGTCATGGCAGCCGTCTAACACATACAGCTTATCAACGGTCTTGCCGGAACGGAACGCCTCGGTTATGGCGTTTCTTCCCTCAATGATATATTCCTCGTAATCCACAATAATCTCCATTCCGCCGCCCTTAACCGGCGGCACCCTATTTCCTTAGAGGCTGTCTAAACTCATCCGCACCACATCCGTCAGCCGTTCAAAATCCTCTTTCAGATACAGATACCCCAGCACTGCCTCGAAACCGGTAGCGTGCCGGTACTCGGACTGGGAGGCGTTCTTCGCCTTGGTGTGGTAATGGGCGTTTCTGCCCCGCTTATAAATCTGCTGTTCTTCCTCCGTCAGCCGGTCCATAATGGCCTTTACCATCTTCGCCTGGGCCGGAGCGCACACGATTTTGCTGACCTGGGTATGGTACTTATTCACCTGCTTATTTACCCGGCTGACTTCTATGGTTCTCACCATGACGTCAAAAATGCTGTCCCCGATATAGGCTAAAGCCAGCGGGGAATAGCTTCCCGGTTTCCCCTGATGCAGCCCAAAGCAGTCCTTAAAATATTGAAAATCCTTTTTTTCTTCCATGCGTTCTAAGCCCTTTTCCACTTAACCCCTTCTCTGGTATCCATCAGCAGGATTCCCTGGGCCGCCAGCATATCCCGAATCTCGTCCGCTCTTGCAAAATTCTTTGCTTTTCTGGCCTCCTGCCGCTCCTCAATCAAAGCCTCAATCTCTTCATCTAATATCTCCGTCTCCACTTTGGTTATGATTCCAAGCACATCGCAGAGCTTTTCAATATCACTATAAGCCTTTTGAACCAACGCTTTCGCGCTCTCTCCGTCAATGGCGGAATTGGCCAGCTTTACCATTTCAAAGATGACCGAAATGGCGTCGGCAGTATTCAAATCGTCCTCCATGGCAGCCTCGTATTTGTCCACATAATCAGAAAACTTTGCCGCCGTCTCCTTCTCCGTCTCCGTCATTTCCCGGTCCTTGGCCTTTTCGGAAATCTCCTCTAACCGGGACACAGCCGTAAGAATCCGTTCAAGGGACGCCTTTGTCGACTCTACCAAAGTATCTGAAAAATTAAGGGGACTGCGGTAATGGGCGCTTAAAATGAAAAACCTGATTACCTGTAGGGGATACTTCTTCCCGATATCCCTTATGGTAAAAAAATTGCCAAGGGATTTAGACATCTTCTCTCCGTCTATCTTTAAAAAGCCATTGTGCATCCAGTACCGGGCAAACTCCACTTCATTGGCCGCCTCGCTCTGCGCAATCTCATTTTCATGGTGGGGAAAAATCAAATCCTCGCCCCCGGCATGGATATCAATAATATCCCCGATATATTTTTTGGACATGACCGAGCACTCCAAATGCCAGCCCGGCCTGCCGGGCCCCCAGGGGGAATCCCAGGCGGGTTCACCCTCCTTCTTTGGTTTCCAGAGAACGAAGTCCAGAAAATCTTCCTTTTCCTCCTCGCCTGCCACCTTAATCTGCCTGTGTCCTGCCTCTAAATCATCGATATTTTTCCCGGAAAGTTTTCCGTAGCCGGGAAAACTTCTCGTGCGGAAATATACGGTGCCGTTTACCTCATAGGCATGCCCCTTATCCAACAGCACCTGAATCATGTCAATCATATCCGGAATTTCTTCCGTCGCCTTGGGATGCGTGGTGGCCTCCATTACATTTAAGTCCGCCATATCCTTTTTTACCTCTTTGATATACCGCTCGGAAATCTCCGAAGCGGTTACGCCCTCCTCGATGGCCCGCTTGATAATCTTGTCGTCCACATCTGTAAAATTAGACACATAATTTACATCATAGCCCTTGTACAGCAGATAACGCCGCAGGGTGTCAAAGACAATCATGGGGCGGGCGTTGCCCATATGTATATAGTCATACACTGTAGGCCCGCAGACATATATGCCCACCTTGTTCTCATGGATTGGGACAAATTCTTCTTTTTTTCTTGTCATGGTGTTATATATCTTCATTCTTTTATTCCTTTCCGGCTGGAATCTGACTTAAAATGAGCGGATTACCGGCTGCATTTTGCAGGCCGCGCCCCTCCGCCTGTCAATCTTTACTAAGTATATTTTTTACCCGGTGCTTTGTCAACCATAATTTCCCTATACCACCTCTGCAAAATAGATTTTATCGGTATGTATTTCCCGAAATAGCAGACGGGTAAATTCCGCGATTGCCATTTCGCTGTCACAGGGAGTAAGCTCCCCCTCGCTTCCTTCTATGGGGCGCCGCCTTGCAAGTCGTTTTCCGTCTGCCGTCTCCATAAAATATACGCCACTGTTTCCGGGAATCTCCTCATCCCTTATCTGCACCCTTTTCCCCATGAGAATTGTTTCCGCCTCTGCCGGAAATAATCTCAGGCAGCTTTCGATATCCGTTATCCGCACCATAAAGGGAAACCTCATCGTTAGCCGTATCTTGTTTGGAAATTCCCCGTAGCCCGACAGAATTTGTTCTACCTGCTCTGCACTAAATTCCTGCCGGAACACCGCCTGTTCCACGCACGCTTTTTCTTCCTCCCTGCAATACGCAAAAAATCCGCAAAGCGCGCCGGGAGATGTCTCCCCCTGAAACACAAAGACGACGTCTCCGCCGTTGCATTTCTTTTCCTGATAGAGAAGTTCAAAATATCCCGCGTCGTGCTTTGCATAAATGCGGCAGGACTCCTCTAATATACTTTCTAGAGCCGCAAATAACGGCTGCCCCGTCCCGTTTTTCTCCCCGTCCGCAGCCGCAAAATGAAAAGCATCGCTGACGATTTCCGAATAGGCCACATAGCGGTATTCTATAAGGGAACGCTCCGGTTCCCGGTCTATATTTTTTTCCTTTTTTCCGCTGATGGGAACAAAGCCAAAAGGCCTGTAATATCGGATATCCGCCGGCATCAGGTAGGTAAAGGGGATTTCCCCGTCATGCATATCCCTTAAGGCCCGGTTAAGCAGCCGCCGCATCACGCCCTGCCTGCGGCTTGCCTCCTCCGTCGCCACGCCGACAATATAAAAGAGGTCCTGCTCCTTCCCGTCCACCATTACCGGATAGGGATTCAAGTGAAGCATCCCTTTGTCCCCGGCGGCATACACCGCGTTATTCCGGTACACCTGCGCAAAGTAAAAATCCTCATACGCCTGGGAATCCCCAAAGCAGTCCCTCCACAGCCTGCGGAACCCCTGCTCGCCCGCCGCCTTGTCCTCCGGGGAAGCGACAACTGTAATCTGTTCCTGTCCGTCCATTCTTTTCTTCATCCTGTCGTCTTAATTCTCTGCCTTAGGACAGCCCTTGCAGCCGGCGCAGTCCGGCTTTTCCAACACATCCTCATAGCGGTAATTGGCCACCGTCTCAAGCAGGCATACCGCCTGGGCGCTGATGCCCTCGCCGGAGCCGGTAAAACCCAAGCCCTCCTCTGTGGTCGCCTTAATATTAACCTGATTTTCCGAAAGTCCCAGCGCCTCGGCTATCGTAGTTACCATGTCCGGTATAAATGCCGCTAACTTAGGCCGCTGGGCAATGACTGTGGCGTCTATATTGCTGATGACATACTGCTTCTCGTCTAAAAGGCCGCCAACTTGGCGCAACAGTCCAATGCTGTCCGCCCCCTTATAAGCGTCGTCCGTATCCGGAAAATGCTTGCCGATATCCCCAAGGGCCGCCGCTCCAAGCAAAGCATCCATAATGGCGTGCACCAGCACATCTGCATCTGAATGTCCCAAAAGTCCCTTTTCATACGGAATATTGACTCCCCCCAGAATCAGTTTCCGTCCTTCCACCAGCTTGTGGACGTCATATCCCATTCCTACCCGCATCTCATATCCTTCCTTTCTTATTCCCTGTCGCTTTATCTCTGCTCCGCCAAAAATGCAGTCAAAAATTCATATACCCGTCTGGCGGAGGAAATGCTTAACCGCTCCTTTGTTGTGTGGATATCCAAAATATCCGGGCCAAAGGAAATGCAGTCAAGCCCCTTAATCTTTCCCGCTAACAGTCCACATTCCAGCCCTGCGTGAATGCCCTGTACCAAAGGCTTTTTCCCAAACATTTTTTCATAGAGGGCAGCCATTCCCGGCCGGATGCGAGACTCCTCCCGGTATTCCCACGCCGGATAATCCCCTTTTTTCTCTACCCTGCCTCCAAGCATGGTAACGAGGCTCTCCACCCGCGAGACCACTTCCTCCTTGCGGGTAGCCACGCTGCTGCGAATGGCATGCTGCAATAACAAATGTTCCTGATTCAGCTCCATAATCCCCAGATTCAGCGAAGTTTCCACCAGCCCCGGCACAGACATACTCATGCCCTCAACGCCGTCCGGCAAAGCCATAAGCAGGGTAAGAACCTTTGCCTGACTCTCCCGGTCAAGAACCAGCCGGCTTGCGCTTTGGCCCGCTTTTTCCCCTGACACCTGCCATGGTTTCCATTCCAGCCGGATTCCCGCATCGGATTTTTTATATTCCTCCTGTAAGGTACGCTCCATCTGGGCAATCAGACATTCCGCCTCCGGCAGTTCGTTCTCCTGCAGGCCGATGACCGCCTGCGCCTCCACAGGAATGGCGTTATCCTTTTTGCCGCCCGCCATGGAATACAGACACAAACCCACCTGCCGGCTTAAGGCATAAAGAACCCTTCCCAATATCCGTACGGCATTCGCCCTTCCCTTGTCAATCTCGCAGCCGGAATGTCCGCCCAAAAGCCCGGAAACGGAAAGCTGATACCATATCCGTTCCGGGGATTTTCCCCAGACTACCGGCAGAATGGAGCGGGTGGTAATCCCTCCGGCGCAGCTGCTTAAGAAAATCCCTTCCTCCTCCGAATCCAGATTCAGCATACATTTCCCCTTGAGCTTGGAAAGGTCAATGCCCGCCGCCCCTTCCATGCCGACTTCCTCACATACGGTTATCACATACTCAAGCGGCGGATGGGAAAGGGCTTCATCCTCTGCTATCGCTAACATATAGGCAAGAGCAATCCCGTCATCTCCTCCAAGGGTTGTGCCCTTTGCATACACATAATCCCCCTCCCATGCCAGCGTAAGCCCTTCCTTCTCCATATCAATCGAAACCCCGGCGTCCTTCTCGCAGACCATATCCATATGTCCCTGCAAAATGACCGGTTCCTCCTGTGTTCTTCCCTCGCTTCCGGGAATCCACATAATCACATTATATAAGTCATCCTGATACACATCAAAACCATGCTTTCTGGCAAAATCCACCAGATAATCACTGACTGCTTTTTCATGGTAGGAGCCTCTTGGTATCCCGCTTATTTCCTCAAAATAGTAAAACACCTTTTCCGGTTCTAACCCAGACAACACTCCCATAGCCGCCTCCTTTTTAGGAACGATAATCCCCGTTAATCTTTACATAATCATAGGTCAGGTCGCAACCCCAGGCCGTAGCCGCATACTCCCCCTGTCCAATCGCAATATTCACACAAATCTCATCCTCTGACAAAACTTTTTTTGCGTACTCCTCGGAAAACTCCACTCCCGCGCCGCTGCGGCATACGGGAACCACACCGGCGGCAGAGGCTAAGTCCACATCCACTTTATGAATATCAAAATCCGCCTCCGCATAACCTACGGCACATAAAATCCGGCCCCAGTTGGCGTCCTCTCCAAAAATAGCGCATTTAAACAGTGGGGAACGGATTACGCTTTTTGCCACAATGATTGCGGTATCTAAGTCGTCAGCCCCGCTTACGGTACACTCAATCAGCTTGGTCGCGCCCTCCCCGTCCCTGGCCAGCATCCTTGTCAGGTTCATCATCACCACATACAACGCCTGCTTAAAGATTTCGTAATTTTCCCCTTCCCCTTTAATCTCCGGATTCCCGGCCATGCCGTTTGCCATAACCAAAACCATATCATTGGTAGAGGTGTCCCCGTCAATGCTTAAGCAGTTGTAGGTAATCCTTGTCACCTCCGAAAGGGCCTTTTGCAGCATTTCTACCGATACTGCCGCATCCGTTGTGATAAAATTCAGGGTGGTGGCCATATTGGGGTGAATCATGCCGCTGCCCTTCGCCATTCCGCCGAGACGGCAGACCGCCCCGTCTAATTCAAAGGTAACCGCCATCTCCTTAGGTACTGTATCCGTTGTCATAATGGCGTTGACCGCCTTGCCGTTCCCGTCATAGGAAAGTCCTTCCGCCAGTTCCCTGATATGTCCTTCAATGGGCTCTATGGGTAAAATCTGCCCGATTACTCCTGTGGAAGCCACTGCCACCTCCTCCGCCGGTATCGATAACTCCCCTGCCGCTAACTCTGCCATGCGGCAGGCTTTTTCCTCGCCGTCTGCATTACAGGTGTTGGCGTTTTTAGAATTGGCGATTACCGCCCGGATATGGCCACCGGTCTTTTCCATATGCTGTTTTGTAACCAAAATGGGCGCGCCTTGTACCTTATTGGTAGTATATACCGCTGCCGCATTACATATTCTGTCACTGACCAGCAACGCCAAATCCTTTTTATTCCGGTCCGGATTGAGGCCGCAGTTAAGGCCGTTGGCCTGAAACCCCTTAGCGGCGCAGACGCCGCCCTCCACATAAGGGTAGTTTTCAAATTGCTTTATCTTCATATCTTTTCTCCCTTAAAAATTTATTTGCTTATATGGATTTGATGATTGTCTATTCCATAAAATCTGTTATAATAAATAAATAATTTTCAATTCAATCATCTTCAGGAGGTAACGCCATGCCAAACATTCCAACCGATCCGATGATTTTATTAAGCTACATCAACACCAAGCTGCGAGACGATTACGAAAGCTTACAGGAGTTATGTGACAGTTTAGGAATCTCCATTGCCGATATCAATGAGAAACTGTCCTCCATTGGCTATTCCTATGATGCGGCCCTCAACCGGTTTGTGTGAGCTTATACGCCGAGGAAGCGTTTCATATTCTCAAATTCTGACGCCATGGTGTTATAGCCATGGTCGTAAAACGCCTGCAGCTTTTTGCGGTTCACCTCGGTCTTAGGGGGCGTCTGCAGCACCGGCCGCAGCACAAAAATTTTTCCCTGCTTTTCCAGCCGTTCAATGGTTTCCATTCGCTTATTGTAGTAAAGGGGCCTGTAGTATATGCTCTTTACCAGATTGGGATACCGGTTAAAAAACGCCACATACATTCTGGCCTTTTTATCCGGAAATGTTTTCCGGTATCCGTAAGGTCTGGTGAGAATTAATACATTTCTCTTATGCCCCGTCTCCAACGCCCGGCGTAAAGGTACGGAATCCGCCACGCCGCCGTCTAAATAGGGAACCCCGTCAATCGTAACCATGGGCGCCGCTAAAGGCAGACTGGAAGACGCCCTGCATATCTGGCAAAGCCTTTGATGGTCTTCTCTTTCCTGCATGTACTCCGCCTTACCGGTAAGCACATTCGTCACCACCATCTCACACTCCGCTCCTTCCTTTATATAAGCGTCAAAATCATAGGGGAATGTAATATTGGGAAACACATCAAACAGCTTATCCATATCATACACGCTGCGCTGCCGGATTGCCTTCCCGATGGAATTTTTGTAATTGTCCTCCTCTTTTTCCGGGGCAATGCAGTTAAAACTTCTGCCCTTTTGCCGGGACACATAGCTTACCGCATTGCACGCCCCGGCTGACACGCCGACCACATAGGGAAACAGGAAATCCTGCTCTAACAGGTAATCCAGCGCCCCTGCGGTGAACACCCCTCTGGAGGCTCCTCCCTCTAATACCAGTCCCGCTTTTTTCTGTTTTAATTCATCCTGTATCATGTTCCTTATCAGCCTTTCTTTATCAACCTTTTATTTCTCATGTTCCGTTTTTTCATGTTCCGCTTTCTCTTCTTTCGGGTTTTCTTTCTTTTTCAAACCCCTTTTTTCCTTTTTGTCCGCCTTTCCTTCCGGCGCCTTCATCATATGGATGATTCCGCCTTCCTCCACCTGGTCTACGCCGTAATAAGCCTCTGTGGCCGCCGGAAGCTGTTTTTCCTGTAACTTTGAGCGGCAAAGCGCGCTTACTAACGCATAGATGCAGGCAAAGGTAGGTGCGCCTAAAATCATGCCCGGCACGCCGAAAAATCCACCGCCGATTAAAATGGCAAACAGAATCCACATACTGGACATGTTTAACCGGTCACCCAAAATCAAGGGACCGATAATATTCCCGTCCAACTGCTGCAAAACCACCACGAAAATTGCAAAAACCAGACCTTCCCTGACATTGACCATCAGCAGAATCAATACGCTTGGAATAGCACCTATAAATGGTCCGAAATAAGGTATGATATTGGTCACGCCCACAATAATACTAATCAATACCGGATAATCAAATTCCACAATCCGCATAAATACATAACACAGTACGCCGATAATGAAGGAATCGATAATCTTGCCATTTACAAAGCCGCCGAATACCCGATCTGCATAACGCGCGCCCCGGAGGATTCCATTGGCATTTTTCGTGTTGAACAGACTGTAGGTTAACTTCTTGCCCACAGAAATCAGGGTTTCCTTTTCTGCCATAACATACACGGAAATGATAATGGCAAGAATGAAATTCATCAGCATTTTCAAGCCACCGACAATCCCTGAGGTAATCCCCGCCACAATCTTATCCATATTGGGCAGAATGTTCTGGTTCAGATAAGTGATGGCCTGGGAATAAAGCCTGTCCATGGCAACCATCAGATATTTCCGAAACTCCGTCTGTTCCGGCTCTATGGAATTAAGCCATTTTTGCAGGGTATTATAATACGAAGGCGCATCGGAAACAATCTTGCTCAAGGACTGGTACACCTGCGGAATTACCATGTAAAGCCCGCCGATGATAATCACTAAGAATAAAATCATCGTGCAAAATACGCCTAACGCCCTGGAAAATTTTCTGCGTGTCGGTATTTTTTCCTCCCTGCGCCAGATGAACCGGGCAATGGGGGTAAAAATATAATGCTCAAAAAAATTCAGCACAGGGTTTAACAGATAGGCCAGGATAAAGCCGAGGATAATCGGCATCAGCGTATTGGAAATTACCAGCTTGTGCTCCTCCATTCTCGCCTCATGCTCTAAGCTGAACTGAAACAGGATTGCCAACACAATCACCGCCAGCGCAATGGCTCCCGCTCTGATATATTTCTTTTCAATCCTCCATTTCAAGGTCTATCCCTCCCATTCTCAAAACTTCTTATATTATAGTGCATTCTCTCCGTTTCGTCTACAAAAAAGTAAGGAACCCTGCTTCCTTTTTGCCGTATCATGAATCCATACAAGAATATCATGCCAACAAAAAGAAAGAGGGTTCCCCGAGATAAATATTATATACAATACTTAATCTATTGCGTTATCTGTTTTTCCTATTTTGTCACCTTCACGCTCTTATTTCCCTTTCCCTTGAAATACTTCTTATACTTTTCAACCTGCTTTTTAGGAACTTTAATTACCAGCTTTTTGCTGGTTCCCTTCAAAGCGTTCTTACCGATGGAATTTTTAGTAAGTTTTGTTGTCTTTATGGTAATCTTAGTAAGCTTTTTGTCCCCGCTAAACGCCCCGCTCCCAATCTTGGTAAGGCCGGAAGATTGAATTGTAACGGATTTTAAGCTGGTACAGTTCTTAAAAGCGTCTTTACCGATAGATGTTACATTTTTTCCTATGGTAACGCTAGTCAGCTTCTTATTCTTCGCAAAGGCTTTGGGCGCCACCGAAGTTACCTGATAAGTCACGCCATTAATAGTCACTGCATTCGGCACCGTTACCTTTTTGGCGGATTTATCAGTACCTGCGACATACTCCACCGTAGGATTTACCGCATTGTCAGAGGTTACTTTTACTTCGGCTTTCACATCTGCTGCCTGAAGTTCTGTTCCCATTGCTGCCGGGGTCTGAGATTCTGTGGTTGGTGTGGTGCCCTGAGTTCCTCCCGGCGTAGTACTTTGAGTTTCTCCCGGCGCAGTTGGATTTTGATTTCCGTTCATATCCCCCACTTTTATTCCATTATCCAAAGCATATTTCTCTGCTGTTGAACCGCTTGGAGTATAGATAACCAAGTTCTTACTGCAACCATGAAAAGCAGAATCCCCTATGCTCGTCACACTAGCAGGAATTGTGATACTCTCTAAACTGGGACAAAGCTCAAATGCATATGCCCCTATGCTCGTCACACTAGCAGGAATTTCTATACTCGTTAATCCACTGCAACGATTAAAGGCAGAACTCCCTATGCTTGTCACACTATCTGGAATAACGATGCTCGTTAATCCATAGCAGTCAAAAAATGCAAAATTCCCTATGCTCGTCACATTGGATGGAATGTCGATGCTCGTTAATCCATTGCAACACTCAAATGCATTTTTCCCTATACTCGTTAACCTACTATTAGGCTCAAATTGAATACTACTTAAATTACGGCAATACGCAAATGCAGAATCCCCTATGCTCGTCACACTATCTGGGATGTCGATGCTCGTTAATCCATAGCAATTATAAAACGCACCTGAGCCTATGGTCTTTAAGCTGCTACCAAACTTAAATTGAACACTACTTAAATTACGGCAATCCCCAAATGCAGAATCCCCTATGCTCGTCACACTATCTAAGATTGTAATATCGGTTAAATTATAGCAACTTGAAAATGCACCTTTCCCTATAACACTAGATGAGATATCAACCCTCGTTAATCCACTGCCGCTAAATGCGCCATCCATGCTTGTCACACTATCCGGGATGTCGATGCTCGTTAATCCACCGCAAAGATTAAAGGCGCCATTCCCTATGCTTGTCACACCATATGGAATTATAATACTTGTTAAGCTCTTGCAGTTATAAAATGCACCTGAGCCTATGGTCTTTAAGCTGCTACCGGATTCGAATGTAACACTTTCTAAGTTCTGACAACTATCAAATACATTATCCCCTATGTTTGTCACACTATTCGAAATTATAACACTCTTTAAATTATTAGAAGTAGCAAATGCAGCTCGTCCTATGCTTTCCACACTAGATGGGATCTCGATACTCGTCAGTCCACTCTGTCTAAATGCTTCTTCCCCTATACTTGTCATACTGGTCGGAATATTGATACTCGTTAATCCACTCCCACAAAATGCATATTCACCTATGCTCTTCACACTATCCGGAATTTTGATTTCCTTTAACCCTGAACAATATAAAAATGCCCTATCTCCTATACTCGTTAACCTACTATCGGAGCTAAATGTGATACTACTTAAATTCCGGCAATACTCAAACGCATTATTTCCTATGCTTTCCACATTATCTGGGATGTCGATGCTCGTTAATTTACTCTGACTAAATGCGCTATCCCCTATGCTTGTCACTGGTAACATCTTACCATTTTCAGTATCAATCTGCGCAGGAATTTCTATATCTGTTGGACTTCCTGTATAACCTGTTATCTCTATTTCATCATTTACTATCTCATATTTAAGACTTTTGCTTTCATAAGTATACTCCTCCGCCTGCACCCTGTAGCCGCTCCGGTTTCCGCTCACTGCTACCATGCAAATCAGCAGTGTAAGCACGGCCTTCCATTTCCACATTGTCTTCTTCATTAAAACTCCTCCTTTTTCTCTTAAATCTTATTCTTGCTCTTTCCCTTCAAAAACCTGTCCTATCCCCCTTCCCACAACCATAAGCCCGGCACGCAAAAAAGCGCCTGTCCGCGGCGGCAGTAATATTCTGCCGTCACACACAAACGCTTTTTAATAATCGAAGACCCAAAAGGAATCACAAGAAGAAGGGCAGAATCAGCCCTTCCTTCTCTTCTCTTCTCTTCTAAAGATTTTACTACGTGTCATAAAGGTGTCAAGCCTTTCTTAAATTTTCTGAAATAATTTCCGTACTTTATTGTACCATCAAAGGAAAATTTTGGCAACCGCTTTTCTAGCAGTATGTGCCGTTTCTTCATTTTTATTTTTCATCCTTTCCATAAATCTCTACACAAAAACCATTATACCCGCAGTGTGTGCAGGTGAGCTTTCTTAGGGTTGGAGTATGTCTCGCCCAAAAAGCCTCTTTGAGATTAGGTTTAAATACTTCATGACACTGCGGACAGATGTAGGCAACCCTTGAGAAATAGTATCTTGATACCCAGACCACATAAGGAACAACCAATAGGGCATAAAGGACAAAGGGCCACCATATTCCCGTCGCAATCCAGAGGATAATCGATCCCCACTGAAAGAGACTGAAGGGGATTCCTGTGAGCAACAAAACAGCATGAAAGCGCTTCATTTCCTTTTTGTTTTCCATTTGATAAGCTATATCACCGATAGATTCGATGGAGAAATTGGAAACGCTTTTTAACCCCCGCCTGATTCCGCCGAGCAGATCGAGTTTTTCCTGCCGTTCTTTGATTTCCTCGGAAAGCGCCTGCTCCTGCTGCTCCAAAAGAACAGAAATCACGCTTCCGGGATCCGTTTCAGACAGCAGCTCTCTAATGCTGTTTATGGAGATGCCGGCGTCACGAAGAAAGCAGATTATCTTCATCAGCCTGAGGTCGTCCTCCGAATAAAGGCGTCTGCCTCCTTCCGATAGTTCACTGGGCGTTAAGATGCCGCGGGTATCGTAATACTGTACCGTTCTGACGGACACGCCGCAGAGCTTTGCAATTTCTCCAGTCGTATATTTTGACATAGCTTTCACCTCCTTTCGCCCTCATTCTACTTCATTACGCAGCGTTACATGCAATACCTTACGCAAGGTGATTTTTTACAATTATTCCATTTTCGCACATATTCCGGTATTTTACAGTGATTTTAACAAAAGGAGCCACTCACTGTATGTCGTGATATGGCTCCTTGAACATATTATTTCACACTTCTTTACGTTTACATTTTGTCATTTGACTTCTTTGCGCTTATATTTTGTCATTTAATTTCTTTGCGCCTGCATTTCATCACTGAGCAGCCGGCGCATCATCTTTTGCCACTTCCACTATGGATTTGGCAAGTCCTGCAAGGCCCTGAATCTCTGACGGAATAATGATTTTGGTCGCCTTGCCGTCTGCCGCCTTGCCAAACGCCTCCAGGCTCTTTAACTGAATAACCTGACCGGATGGCGCAGACTCGTTTAACAGGCGGATACCATCGGCATTTGCCTTCTGGATAGCGATAATTGCCTCTGCCTGACCTTCCGCCTCCCGGATCGTTGCCTCCTTCTTTGCCTCTGCCCGGAGGATTGCGGACTGCTTCTCTGCCTCCGCCTCTAAGATTACAGATTCCTTGTGGCCCTCTGCCCGTAAGATTGCGGATTTCTTTTCACCCTCTGCAATCAATATCTGCTCACGCCGCTCGCGCTCTGCCTTCATCTGCTTTTCCATGGCGTCCTGAATGGCTGCCGGAGGAATAATATTCTTAAGCTCTACACGGTTTACCTTGATTCCCCATGGGTCCGTTGCCTCGTCCAAAGTTGCCCGCATCTTGGTGTTAATGGTCTCCCTTGAGGTTAAGGTCTGGTCTAACTCCAAATCACCGATAATGTTACGGAGGGTTGTGGCCGTCAGGTTCTCAATGGCCATCATGGGATTCTCCACGCCGTAGCAGAATAACTTGGGGTCCGTTATCTGGAAAAATACTACGGTATCAATCCGCATGGTTACATTATCCTTGGTAATTACCGGCTGGGGAGCAAAATCAACTACCTGCTCTTTTAAGGTAACCCGTTTTGCCACCTTGTCAATAATCGGTACCTTAAAATGCATTCCCACAGACCATGTAGCCGCATACGTTCCCAAACGCTCTATTACATAGGCGTGCGCCTGCGGTACAATGCGGATTGCGCTCATTACGATGACAATCACAACAAAAAGTAAAAATAAAAGAAATCCAAAGCCAAAATTCATATGATTCATCTCCTTTTCTGTTTCATTTTTTAATTCGTTCTCTTAACTCTCCGAAACGGCGTCCGCCGCCTTTTCAACTATGAGCTTTACGCCGCTGATTTCTGTAATCGTAACCATACTGTCAACGGGAATAATCTCATCGTCGGATTTGGCCCTTGCCGTCCATTCCATTCCGTTCACCTTCGCTTTACCGGTCTCCTTTAGGTTGTTAATCTCCTCCAAAACCACTGCCTTAGCGCCCACCAACGCCTCTGCATTGGTCTTTTCCGTATTGGCGTTCAAATGCTTCACTGCAATCGGCCTTGTGAGGAATAAAAGCACTACGGAAACCACGACAAACAATATAATCTGAATCACCAGATTGGCGCCGCAGGCCGCTGCAATGGCAGCCACAAAAGCGCCGCCGGCAAACCAGATCGTCGTAAGCCCCAATGTGATAATCTCAATCACGATAAAGATTGCGGCTAATAATAACCAACATATCAGTTGCATTCTCCATACCTCCCTTTCCATATGATTATTGTACCCTTTTTTATGAATTATTTCAATTAATCTGCCGTCATATACCAATTATTTGCCGTCATATATTAAAAGGGAGTCCAGGTCATACTGATGAAGACGTTCCCGGCCGTTAAGTCCTGCCAGCTCCATAACAAACTGAAGTCTTACCACTTCGCCGCCCAACTCCTCAATCATCTCGGTTATCGCCTCAATGGTCCCGCCGGTGGCAATCAGGTCATCTACCACCACGACCTTATCTCCCGGCCGGATAGCGTCCTTATGAATCTCAATTACAGCGGTTCCATATTCTAACGCATATTCCTTTTCCAACGTCTCACAGGGCAGCTTTCCCTTTTTCCGCACCGGTACAAAGCCCTTGCCAAGAGCATAGGCCACAGGCACACCAAAAATAAAGCCCCGGGACTCCGGTCCGACAACCACATTAAAATCCAGTCCCTTAAGGCTCTCCACCAGCCCGTCAATGGACTTTTTTAATCCCTCCGGGCTCTGTATAATGGAGGTCACATCCCGGAAAATAATCCCCGGTTCGGGAAAATCCGGAATACTCCTCACATAACTGTCAATGCCGCAACGATCCTGCATAGCACTTCCTCCTCTGTCTCATCAAAGATATATCTGTATTTTAACATATCCCTGCCCAAAATCAAGAAGGAATATATCCCCCTGCAATCCATACGCTGACAAACAGGCTTAAGACGGCAATAAAAATCCCTGCCGGCACGCTCCAGCGGGATCGGCTGACGCCAATGCTCATAAAATATACGGATACCGTATAAAACAGCGTTTCCGTACAGCTGAGCAGGATAGAGGCCGACATGCCAATATAGGAATCCGTACCGAACTCCTTAAACAAATCGAACAAAAGCCCGTTTGCCCCGGAAGCGGAGAACATTTTTACAATGCTTAAAGGAATGATTTCCGCCGGAATATGAAAGAGTCCGGCAACCGGTTTTAACAACTCCCCGATCAGTTCTAAGGTGCCGGAGGTTCTTAACACTCCCACTGCCACCATCAGTCCCACAATGGTAGGGGCAATCTCCACAATAATCTGAAAGCCGTTTTTACCGCCCTCTAAAAAGTCCTCAAAGACAGGCCGCCCCGCCATCAGCCCATAACCCACAATATAAAAAATGACCAGGGGAATCATAAAGACTGAGAGAAAATTAAGAATCTGAACCATAGCCGCCTCCTATTCCTTTTTTCTATGGGAAACACCGCGCATGGAAACGCCGCACATGAGTTTACATATTATCAACGCCGCCACCGTAGTAACCGCCGTAGCAAGGAGGGCGGGGCCCGCCACTGACACCGGGGCCGCACTGCCGTACTGGCTCCGGTAAGCAATCATATTTATGGGAATTAGCTGCAAAGAAGAAATATTTAACAAGAGAAAGGTACACATTTCGTTACTGGCAACAGCCGGGTCATTTCCCCGCTCCTGCTCAAGCTCCTTTAACGCCTCCATGGCTTGCAGGCCGGTAGGGGTACAGGCCCAGCCAAGGCCTAAGATATTGGCAATGAAATTGGCGGATATGTACCCGGCTGCTTTATGGCCGGCAGGAAGTTTGGGAAAAAGGAACCGGAGCAGGGGACGCATTTTTTCGGTCAGCAAGTTAATCAGACCGGAATTTTTTGCAATGTATAACATTCCGTTCCACATGCTGACCACCCCGGCCATGACAAAGAGCAGCTCCACAGCCTCCTTCGAGGAGGCGATCACTCCCTCGCATACCGCCCCTAAATTTCCCTGAAAGGCCGCCACAATAATACCGATTAAGACCATGCCCGCCCATAAGAAATTAAGCATTCCGGCGCTCCCAATCATTACTCATAGAAGTATATGGGAAAAGAAATCTAAATAGAACCTAATTTTTTCTCCGTATTTACCATTTTCATTCTTTCCCATTTATCCGCTATCGCATAAAACAGCTTAATGATACACTGCCACACTACCACTACCAGCGTACAGAACAAAAAATACCCTGGCATATACCACTGCTCCCCTGTAATATCCATAATAAAGACCATGGGCGAGCCCTTAGAAGGCCGGGACAAAAACCAGTAATTCGTCCCCAGCGCATGATTGAGTCTGGGAATCAGGATAAAGCCAGCCACCCCGAACACAAAAGGCATCCAGAAATCCCGCCACCTTGGCACCAGCTGCCCGCTCATCACCAGCCACACGCCAAAGCCCACAATCAGCCCATGGGCGACAAAGCCATGGATACACATGTAATTGAAAAACGGATAGGCACTCCAGTCAGGAAACAGCAAAGCTCCTAAGGCGCCGGGAACGCACAGCAGTACATAGACAATGCCGAAAAACCGGCTGCCGGTCCACACATAAATTACGGCAATCCACAACGCCATGCTACAAAGGTGAAAGGGCAGAAACCCCCGGTCAAAATGTCCGGTCAGCATCAGCACGCCGTCCCGGTAAAAAGAAAGAAGGGGAAATAAAATGCCGATACACTGCTCTACCCTGCGCTGCACCTTATCCGTCTGGCGCATATACCACATTCCAACCACCGCCACAAAAATGCCGATTCCCAAAAGCCACAGCAGATGTCCGGTCCCAAACAGGGTAAATCCGCTGCCCGCAGGCACCTCTGTTTCAAATTGAAAAAATTCCCTCATACCACCACTCCTTACCGGCATCCGGCCAAAAATGCCTGAATCCGTTTCTCCACAGATAAACAGTCTTGCTCCGCATCATAGTCAAGACTTACATACTGCACCTCTGAAAGCTTCCTGTGAAGGGAGGCGTACAGCCCCTTTCCGCATACGGCGCTTACCGGACAGCCGGAAGGTTGTCCGCATATTATCGCCCGGTATCCGGCCTTCGCCAAATTAATAAACTCCGCTCCCATCAGCCAGCCGTCTCCTGCATTGTTCTTAATCCCCATGTATTCCGCCGCATTGTTCCGGAAGACATCATAAGCGTCCAGACAGCAAAATCCCTGTTCCCTAAGGGCCTGTACCAGTTTTTTCTGTAACCGCAGAATATGCCGGTAAAGCTGATGAAAGCTGTCGTTTTTCAAAAAAGCCGAACGCCCCTCCATAAAATATAAAATGTACCAAGTAATGCCGTTGATGTAATACTCACAACCCATTTTTTGAAGGCTTTTCTCCAGTTCCCGGTTTCCCATGCGGCAGTATTTCACATACAGTTCCCCGGTAATTCCTACCTTCTGCCTTTTTTGCCCTGTCAGTTCAAGCCTGGCATAATCCGCGGCAATCTCTAAAAACCGCCTTTCCATATCCGTCTCGGACAGGGCGCCCCAGCGAAGGTCCTGCGACAACACCTGCACCCAGTAGGCCGTCAGCATTTCCGTAAGCCCCTCCTGCTTTTCGTACGGAGCCGTCTGATTGCGCAAAAGCATCAGAAGGTCCCCATAGAAAAATGCCGCCACCGCCCGCAGAAACATCTCCGTTGAAATGGGAAGCGCCCTGCTTTTTCCCGCCCCATCTAAGGAAAGCACCTCTATATCCTGAAAACCCGCATCTTCCAACGCCCTTTTTAAAACGGACGGAAAGGCTCCATTTAAACAGCCCCCTAAAAACTGAGGTCCCAGCACAGCCGTCTGTTCCACCTTATAATCGCCGCTTTGCAGCGCCTTTATTATCTGCCCCGCCATCAAAAGGCCGGGATAGCAGATTCGGTCATGGACATAGCGAAGCCCCGTTTCCGCAATGCCCTCTCTTTCCCCGATTACCACAGGGGTATAATCTTCAAAATAAAATGCGTATTTTAACAGCGGCATATGGGCGTCTAACACCGCCGGTATTAAAAGTGTACCTGGTTGTCCTGCTGCCATCGGCCTTACCCTCCCTGCTTTTAAGGTTATCCGGCAGGTGCAAACTATCTGCCTGTTGTCCGTTTGCGTAAAGACACCGCATAGGAGACATACAAGCGTTTTGCAAATGCCTATTGAGAGTATTGCCAAAAAATAAATGTTTATTACATGCGAAAGCGCAGACCTGCTTTACATTCCATTTCCACCTGCCGCACCCTGCATGGAGTTTCCCCGTCAAAATGAAACCACTGGGGTTCATCTGTCCGTACCGTCAGCCGTTGGCACCGATAGGCAGAAACCTTGTGAAAGAGCAAATGCTTTTTTCCATAGACCAAAAGAACCGCCAGCAGCAGCTTCCATGCCGGCATATCCCTTACCATGCACACATCCAAAAGTCCATCTGTAGGATCGGCATCCGGGCAGAAGGGAACGCCGCCCCCTTCTCGCTCATGATTCATTCCCGCCACAAAAAACAGTCCCGGAACCTGGATGTCCTCTTCATCCAGACTCAGCACTGCATTTACTGCCTTCCTTGTAAAAATCTGCCGTATGCCGATTGCCACATACACCATCTCTCCCAAATGAACTTTATTTAAAACTGTCTTTAACCGACTGCGGCTGACTTCCTCGCATATATCCGCATCATAGCCCACGCCGCTGCTGATTAAAAACCGTCTGCTGGAAAATCCGCCACTGCCCTCCGGTTCATAAAATACCTCTCCATAGTCCAGCGTATATTCTTTAGGATTTTTCAACAAATGCCCTAATGCTGCTGCCGTACTTTTAGAAACTTTCATGTTCCTTGCAAAATCATTGCCGGAACCGGTGCGGATACAGGAAAGTATGGTATGCTTGAAGGAAACAATGCCATTTAAGACAGCATTTAAAGTGCCATCCCCGCCAAGCACTACCAGATGCACATTTTCCTGCCGGGTTTGTGATGTGTTATGTAAACTAGTCTCGTCATCAGAATTTTCCTTATGACCGGTAAGGTCGCTTACCAGCCTGGTTACTTCCCCGGCACTCTTTAAAATGTGTGCCTCATACTCCACCTGCTCCCGCTTTAATATCCGCTCCGTTTTTTTCCAGACAGCCATCCCCTTTCCGGAGGAGGCTGTCGGATTGACAATGAAATGGTACATCTTTTGTTCCCCTTTAACTCTCAGCCTGTCGGTTAAATTCTTTCTCTCCCCCTATTATATTCTGATATCGGTAAATACTCAAGAAAATTCCAAGCAAAACGGAGCTGGCAATCATACCCGATGCACCACCGGTTACAAAGGGAAAATAGATCCTGCTTGGCAAAATGCCTATATTACACAGAAAATAGAAAACAAACTGGATTAGGAGCAATGTTGCAACCCCTGCTCCCATCATCCTGCCAAGCCGATTTTTATGCCGTAAGGAAATGTACAATCCCCTGATTAACAGCAATAATATAAAGCCAGATAAAATCAATGCTGCCAGAATACCATAATGTAAACAAACATATGCCAACACATAATCATGTCCTAAAGGCAATGTATATGTCCACTGTCCGGCTTCTAACAGGCGGTTGGGGCCAATCCATTGGTTTTGTAACAAAAGTTCCGGTACAAGATTTCCACCCCAATACTCCGAGCCTAATGTACTAAAGTGTATCCATTTATCAAATCTTGCCAGATAATACTCTTGAAACCCTGTTCCCCCTATAGCTGCTAAAATCCCCCATAGAAAAAAGGGAATCAAAATCAGCCCAATCCACAGACCTGCCACAATAATCCATTTATGGTGAACTTCAAACCAATTTTTTCCCACTGCCACAGACAGCATTACCCAATCAGCCAGCATAATAATCAATGTTGCCGGGGCAGACAGTGTATCGGGAAAAAGCACCAGCGTAATTACGGCAGGCAGGAGCCACAACAGGGATTTTACAATCCCTGCCATACCTTTTCCCCTGTAGCCATATAACACACAGCCAAACAGCGGCACATAAAGCATGGCAATACTTGTAACTATGTTATCCGGTCTACCTCCTCCAAACCTCCAAAGCACAGTAATCAAAGCTGCCGCTCCAAACAGCCCCAGATAAAGTCCCTTCGCATATCTTCCTATATAGGTATAATCCAAAAAACCGACTCCCAGCATTACCACTATTCCCATTACGGTATAGACAATAGCCTGCGAAAGCATCATACCCCCAAAGGATTCCGCATAATGACAGTTCAGCAGATATTGCGCTGACAGACCTAAAATGGACAAAAACACCGGCAGAAGCAATAAATCCCAGGCCATCAGCGGGCGGTGTATCCGGTTTAAGCGCGCCCCGGCCTCCACAGGGTCCCCCATCTGCCTTACCGCCTCCTGTTCCGCATTTGCCTCCTTCATGCCCTGCTGCATATAAGCCGCCTTTTGGTCCTCAATGTGAGAGCGGATTTCCGCCTCTATCATTCCTTTCGCCTTTTCACATTGTATCTGCGCCAACAGAGATTCCATGTATTCTGTTTCTCTCATTCCAATCCCCCCTTATCAATCAGCGGCAGCAAGGCGCTTTCCCGCCATCCTGTCCTCCCGGTTCAATATAGTGGCAACCGCCTTGGAAAAGGTGTCCCATTCCTCCCGCTTCTCCTTAAAAATCCTGCGCCCTTTCCGGGTAATATGGTAATATTTGCGCAGCTTGCCGGAGACCTCTTTCTCATATACTGTCAATACGCCCCCCTGCTCTAAGGCATGCAGCAGCGGATAAAGGGTTCCCGCCTTCAGTTCAAAAACATTCTGGGAGCGGGCTTTCAGGGTATCAATCATCTCATACCCATACATATCCTTTTCACACAGCAGCTTTAACAGCAGCATCGTAGTACTGCCGGAAACCAGACTTTTATCAAGCGCCATAACAATCCCTCCTTATATAGATTATCTACATACATATTATATCGACAATCTATATATATCAAGAACTGTCCGTTCATCTTTATGAAATCTTAAGATTTTCCCATAAAAAAATAGCGGCACAAAACCGCTATTTTTCTTTCGCAGGAATATTGTCACCTACACCATATCGTCAACTGCCGCACCCTTAATATCCTCCTGCAAGAGCCGCATTTTATCCATAATCTCCCGAAGCTCCTTGTCAAGTTCTGCCGTTTTATCCACATTGGTACTGATCCGGTCAATGGCCTGCCCGTCTATGACTTCCTGAACAGACTGGCTCTGCGCCCTGGCCTTTGCCGCCTGCACCTTTGCGCTGTCAGAGGATTTCATCGCCTGTTCCATTAACATCTTCCGTTCTAACTCCTCTGCCTCCCGGATTGCTTTCTCCTTCTCTTCTTCCTTCTTTTCCTCTGCCTTTTCTTTCTGTTTTTCCTGTTCCTCTTCTGTCTTCTCGTCGATATGGTCCTTGGCCTCTTTGAATAACTCTCCTATAATATCCTTGCCGGCCGCCTCCATAATCTTCTCGGCATCCTCTTTTGCACCGGCCATAGGCGCCTTACCAAGTCGTTCCATCTTCACATCATGGTAGGCATCTTCTTCCATTCCAATCTCATTCCGGTTCTTCTGCATCTGGGACTGAATACTTTCAGCCTCCCTGTCTAAGGATAGAGCCCGTTCCTGATACTCCGTTATGCCCTGCTTCTGTAATTCGCTGTAGCGTGTCAGGTCTTCCTTTGACAGTTCTGTATCCCCAACACCCTTCATTGCATCTTTAACCTTCCGCATGAACTGTAAATCCTCATACTCCTGGCTGTCTTCAGTAATCCCATACTCCTCCATCAGGGCACCCTGCATATCCTCAATATCCTTTAGCTGGGACTGACCTTCCAGATTCTTATTCTTTAACTCTTCAATGTTCTTTAAGCGTTCCTCCTGCTGCTTATCCGTCTCCAAATCATCAGAAAATGCCTTGGAAACAATCTTCAAAGCCTCTCTCTGTGCCTTCTGCTTTCTGGCTAAAATACTGTCGGATCTTAAATTCATATCTCCGGCAAACACTGTACTTCTCTTCCCGCTGTCTTTCCCATCTTTGGCATGCCTTGCCGCCTGCTCTGCGCTTGGAGCATACATGCCCCCTGTAGTCATCTGCACGCTTGTCATTTTACTCATATCGACTCCTCCTTGATCAACACTGAGCCGGACTCCCTTCCGGCCAATAACTTAGGTCACTGCCAGTCCAAAAAATCATGTAATTTGCTTTATAATTATACCAAAATCCCTCTGAAAACACAATCTTAACCGGGGCTTACAGCATAAAAAGACTAAAAATCTTTTTTAGTTATGTTTATTACATGATTTTTTGCATAATCTGTCCCAAATCCATTCATACTATTGCTATCAAAATTTAAAAGGAGAGAGCATATGAGTCAATTATCAGAAAAAGAATTATCTGCATTAAATGATTTATTATCCGAAGAAGAATTGCTGGTGAAGAAGTTCCAGATGTTGGCAAGCCATGCCACAGACACAACCGTAAAAAATGAAATGGAAGACATATCCCAGAGACACCAGTCACATTTTAATAAGCTTTATAACCATTTAAGTTAAGGAGGACATTATGGATTTATATCAGGAAAAAGAAATTTTAGGCGATGCTTTAGCTGCACAGAAGTCAGCCACCAATCTGTTTAACACCTATTCCAATGAGTGCGTACACGAGGATCTCCGGTCTACGATGTTAGACATCCTTGCTGACGAGCACACCATGCAGCAGGATGTATTCTGCTCTATGCATGAGCGGGGCTACTATCCCACGCCGGACGCACAGCAGAACAAGGTTGACGAGACAAAACAGAGATACTATGCGGCATTTAAGCCCTTAAGCTAAATACACCAAATACCATAAAAACCTTCCGGGAATATGTATGCCGGCCTTACCCATGCCGGTAAAGCGGTATCATAACACCCGGAAGGTTTTCAGTTAAGACTTCATAACTTTTTTGTGTTACGCATCACTATAACAAAGGAAATCACAGATAAAATTATTTCGATTACTATTTTAATCAATATTCCGGAATTGGACATTTTAAATGCGATAAAATTTAAAGTATTACCGCCTGAATATGCCGTTGCTATATACGGTATGCTAAGTTGAGGAAAAACAAATGAAACAACATTATGTAATGCCAACAGCAGCATTATAATTGCAATAATAATTAATGTCATATTTATTATTTTCTTTCTTCTTTGAAATACAATCTTTTCCTCCGGATACGCTTCTTCAAACTCAATAGCAAGCTCGTTTATATCGCCCAAAGATTGTATTATATCTTCTATGCGTTCTCCCGCATTTTCCCGCTCTTCCATCTCATTGTTTAACTCAGATAATAATCTTTTCTTTGTCGATGAATTTAAATTTATTATTTTATATAGATTTTTTAGATAATTTTTTCTCATCATTTATACCCCTATTTTAAAAAGACATCTACAACTGATACCATGTTATACCAACCACTCACTAGCTCTTCCAGCTTTTTTCTTCCTTTACCGGTTATCATATAATATTTCTTTGGTTTTGCCCGCTGCTCCAATTCTTTCCATCTGCTTACAATATAACCGTCATCTTCCAGCCGATAGAGAATCGGATAAAGAGTACCCTCTTTCATATGCAATAAACCATTGCTTTCCCTATCTATCTTTCCGAGCATTTCATATCCGTAGGTCTTACCTTCAGATAAAATTTTTAGGACAATCATTTTCAATATGCCTCTTTTTAATTGATTTAAATCCGAATTTTCCATATTTCCCTCATTCATAATATTTAGTGTTACTAAATATTATAGATTATAAAAATTTAGCTGTCAAGTTTTTTATCAACAAAGTGTTCATACTCTCGCTCCAAGCTGGACGCAACTATTCCAACTCATGTATTTCTTCTTGCAATCTTTCAAGAAACTTAAGAATCTCTTCAAACTCTGGTATATTCCCATATATCATATTCCTCATTGCCTGATGGTCCTCTTTCAACGCACTGAGTACTGGTTCTTTCGGTAAAAGTTCAATGCTGCTCAAAGTTGCCGTTTCATAATGAGCCCCCTTGGCATAATAAAACTTTTGCTTAAAAGCAACATCCTTTTCCAATAATTCTTTTCTATCAAACGCACTCTCTTTTACCCAGGAATTACCCAGATTATAGACATCATATAAATGCCTTGCATATCTGGCAGGCAATGTTTTTCCTTCTGGGGAATTTGCAATTTTATGTAATATGGTGAGTTTTTCCCAAAAAGTTCTCTCAACATCAATAGTTAGATTATCTCCAATTTGGCAACTTTCTTCATTATTCAGCACATACCTTTCTGATTACTGCATATATCCATTCGCTTACACCCGTTGTTTCCGCTAACATGTTTTTCTTCTCCGCCTCAGGCAGTCTATTTCTCAAACTTTGAATAATATTGTCATCAATCCGTTCCTTTCCCAATGTTTTTAATGCCTCAACAACCAAAATGGTTGTCTCAGACATAAATGAAATCTCTCTGTTCGCACGATGCTTAAAAGACAGCGTAATATTGTCCCACGAAAATTTTCTATAAGGTCCGTCACTGATATAGGACCAAACAACCGGAACTTGTGTAGATAAACCCAGCTTATTTAATGCTACATCTCCACATGGCGCAATGGTCCAACGAAAACTTCTGGCAATAGCATATGCTATCGTTTCGGGATTTGCAGGAATATATTCTTTTAGCAACTTACTATATATCGGTTTTTCATACACTCCGTCCATAATTCTTCGTATATTCTTTTCTTCAACTTGCCTGCTGAGACATTTTCTAACCGTTGTTGCTGCCGCAACATCCGTAAAATCCGATGTCAAAAAAACTGTTCCCGGTTCAGCCCACTCTATTCTCTTCTTTATTTCTGTATAAATGCCGCTAGCCATAAAACCACTCTCCTTGTTTTTGTCACGATTATTATATAATTTTCGAGACATTTTTTCAAGCTGTTTTTTATTTTGAATACAGATCTGATTATAAATTATTTTTCTACGGAATTTACGCAAAAATACATCAGAGGTTTTTTACTTGAAGATAAAGCTATCCGGGAACACACCAGCAGAGCAGGTGGTTTTTTCTTTATGCTTATACAAAAAACGGAGAACCCTGTCGGTCCTCCGTCCTTTTATAAATTATTCTATAAAATCTGAATTTACAGAAATTTTTCAAGCCCCCGAATTACAGCATCATCTGTTCCCATTAATACTTAGAACACCTAAACTGTAATTCTTCCCATCTTCTGTCCACTTCCTCCTGAAACTGTACCAGCAAATCCTCGTTGCCTTTCTTAAAAAGATGTTTAAATCTTCCCTGAGGTCTTAAGAAATCTTCTACAGGCAGCTTCTTCTTTGGCTCATAGTTTAATATCCACTTGCCATGATCCACCTCAAACAGCGGCCAGTAACAGGTTTCCACGCCTAACCGACAAATTTCCATAATATCCTCTGCCGGATACCGCCAGCCTCTCGGACAGGGCGCCATGACATTTAAGAAGCAGGCTCCTTCCGTATAGATTGCCTTTTCTGCCTTGGTGTGCAAATCCTTAAAATTCCCCAATAAAGTGGACTGTCCCACATAGGGAACATCATGGGCTGCGATAATCGCCGCCAAATCCTTGCGGTTCTGCATTTTACCATTGGACTGGCTTCCCACAGGCGTTGTGGTGGTATCCGCATACATCGGCGTTGCAGAAGAACGCTGGATACCCGTATTCATATAAGCGCCGTTATCATAACATACATACACAAAATCATGGTTCCGCTCCATAGCCCCAGACAAGGACTGCAAACCGATATCGTAAGTGCCGCCGTCACCGCCGAAGGTAATGAACTTAAAATCCTCTTTAATCTTGCCCTTCCGCTTCAGCACCTTATAGGCAGTTTCTACGCCGCCCATGGTTGCCCCGGCATTTTCAAAGGCATTGTGGATATAGCTGTCCTCATAGGAGGTATATGGATACATAAAGGTTGACACCTCCAGACAGCCGGTTGCATTGCCGATTACCGCCCGGTCGCCCTCATGGAGAGCCCGCAGCACAGCGCGAACCGCAATGGTGCCGCCGCAGCCTGCGCACATTCTATGTCCCGGAGCCAAGCGTTCCGGTTTGTTCATCTCTGCTTTAAAATTATAACTCATCCCATCTGCCTCCTATCCTCTAAGTCCCACATAACGGTATTCCTCAAAGGCTTTTCCTTCCTTGTCGTATGCCTCTAAATCCCTGTAAATGCGCTCTGCTTCCTCAACGGTAAAGTCCCTGCCGCCCAAACCGTAAATCAGGTTAAATGCCCTCACATTGGCAGCATGGTCATAAAGAGCTGCCTTAACCTCTGCTCCTAAAGGACCGCCCTTGCCCCTGAAGCTCTCGCTTCTGTCCATAATAGCAACCGTCTTACAATGCTTGAGGGCGTTCGCAATCTCCTCGTCGGGGAAGGGACGGAAAACTCTAAGTTTTAACAATCCCGCCTTTACTCCCTGTTCCCGTAAGGCGTCTACTGCATCTTTTGAGGTTCCGGCAGCGGAACCGATAATCACCATGGCATAATCCGCATCCTCTAAGCGGTATTCCTCAAAGAATCCGTAGGTTCTTCCTGACATTTCGCCATATTGCTTACCCACTTCCAAAATCACTTTTTTGGCATTTCGCATAGCCGTATTCTGCGCCATCTTTGTCTCCATATAATAATTGGAAACCGCATACGGTCCGACGGCAATCGGCTGCTCTGCATTCAGCAGGTAATTTTCCGGCTCATATTCCCCTACAAAACCTTTTACCTTTTCATCTTCTAAAAGCTCAATATTCTCCACAGCATGGCTGGTAATAAACCCGTCTTGGCAAATCATAATGGGAAGCCTCACATCCTTATGCTCGGAAATGCGGTACGCTTGGACAAAATTGTCATAGGCCTCCTGATTATTCTCCGCATATATCTGAATAAACCCTGTATCTCTGGCGCCCATGGAATCGGAATGGTCGCAGTTGATGTTAATGGGGCCGGAAAGCGCCCGGTTGACCAGACATAACGCCAACGGCAGGCGGTTAGAGGCCGCCACATAAAGCTCCTCCCACATCAGGGCCAGCCCGCAGGAAGAAGTGGCCGTAAGGGCTCTTGCTCCCGCTGCGGAAGCGCCTACGGTTGCGCTCATGGAACTGTGCTCACTCTCCACAGGAATGAAATCGGTGTCCATCTCCCCATTGGCAATATAGTTTGCCACATACTGGGGAATCTCCGTTGACGGAGTAATCGGGAATGCCGGCATAACATCGGGATTCACCTGTTTAATCGCATAGGAAATGGCCTCATTTCCTGATAATCTCTCTCTAATCGCCATCTTACTGTCCCTCCTTCATGGAAATTGCCTCAAAAGGACAGACCTTCGCGCATATGCCACAGCCCTTGCAGTGGTCGTAGTCAAAATCCTCTCTCTTACTGTCGCATACGGGTATGGAACTGTCTGGACATACGGGAACGCACAAAAGACATTGCTTGCATTTCTCCTCATGGAATACCGGCGTCTGGGTTCTCCACTCGCCTGTATGAAAAAGTCTGGAAGTCCCGGCAGCATATATCTGATTGCCCTCCGTAATGTCCTGCCATGGACTCTTTTCTGTAATCCTTGTCACATCTGTTGCTGCCATTTACTCCACCTCCTCATATGCCATATGTAACGCCTTCATATTTCCCTCAATGACCTCCGGCTTCTTGGAAAACTTGTGTCTGTAGGAAGCCTCCATCTCCCGGAAGAAATCCTCCTTGTCCATCACTCCGCTGATCGCCGCAATAGCCGCTAACATAGGGGAATTGGGAAAATATTTTCCAAGACATTTTTCAGATATCTCTCTTGCATCTATAGTATAGACACCACCGGTATATCCCTTTAAATGGGGCTTTACCTCCTCCGGCGTCTTGGTGGTATTAATGACGATTGCCCCCTCCGGCTTTAAGCCGTTAGTCACATCTACGCTCTCTAACAGCGTCTCGTCTACCACAACGACATAATCCGGATCGTAAATATTAGAATGTACCCGAATCGGGTTATCGCTGATCCGGTTATAGGCGGTAATTGGCGCTCCCATCCGCTCCGGGCCATATTCCGGAAAGCCCTGTACATGTTTTCCTGTCATAAATGCGGCGTCGGCTAACATCAATGCCGCCGTCTTGGCACCCTGGCCGCCCCGGCCATGCCATCTGATTTCCACTGTGTTCTTCAACTTTAACACTCCTCGCTTATTTTATCTTCATTCCAGTGATTGCGATAAAAAATCCACAGCACACTATGAATTATTATATGTGCTGTGGATAAAAAAGTAAAGTGAAAATATGAAATCTTTTCATTAAGCAAATGAGAGGGATTCATCATAGTTGCCTTGCAATGGGAAGGTGGATAACCCATCTTCCCATTCTAAATCTGCTTTATCAAATGCGTCTTACTTAATCTCATCTGCCAGTTTTTCAAACGCCTCCCGGCTCTTGCGGAAGCACTCCATTAGCTTCGGTGAAAATACGCCGCACTCCCCGTTAATAATCATATGGTATGCCTTATCTTTAGGAATAGCGTCCTTATATACCCGCTCACAGACAAGGGCGTCATACACATCTGCTATCGATACAATCTGCGCAGAAATGGGGATTTCTTCCCCCTTTAATCCATCCGGATAACCCTTGCCGTCATACCGCTCGTGATGGTGGCGGCAGATGTCTAAACTCACCTGTCTGTATTCGTCATCCCAGATACCGCCAATATTATTAAGAATATCGCATCCTCTGGTGGTGTGGGATTTCATGTATTCAAATTCTTCCTCATTAAATCGTCCCGGCTTCAGCAGAATCTTATCCGGTATGGCAATCTTACCCAAATCATGCAGTGAACTGGCGGTTACAATCATCTCTACCTGTTTCTCGTCTAAATGATATTCCGGATAATCCTTCATCATCTGGTAGGCTAAAATCCTTGTAAAGCCCTTTACCCGCTGAATATGCTCGCCGCTTTCCAGATTCCGGGACTCCACCACTGTACCTAATACTTCAATGATTCTCTCATTGTTGGCCTTCAATTTCTCTGTCTGCATCTGTAAAATCCGATTCTGCTTACGCAGGGTTTCCGTCTGGCTTTCCACTTTCTCCTCAAGATGATTCTTGTAAGCGAACAAATCCACCACATTCTTTACGCGGTTCTTAACCAACGCAGGCTCAAAAGGTTTATGGATAAAATCGGACACGCCGATTTCAAAACAGCGGTTCTCAATCTCCACTGCCCGCTCCCCGCTGATTACCAAAACAGGAATCTTATTCATCCAGCCCTGTTTTTTCATTTCCTCCATAACAGCAAAGCCGTCCATCTTAGGCATCTGTAAATCCAAGAGCAGCGCCGCCGTATCCTCATTCATCGTATTCAGCTTTTCAATCGCCTGCTCCCCGTCCTCGGACATTACAACCTCATATACATCCTGAAGAATATCCTGCAATAATTCCCTATTTAGCTCTGCATCATCCACTACTAAAATCTTATTCTTCATATTGCCCTCTACCTCTTCTTTAATTTGAATACACAACAATTCTGTCATTTGCGCGTCTGACAATCACATCATGAACCGTATGTGACACCCATTTTATGTTGTCAATAATTACAACCGAACCCTCATACATGGTTCCCTTAATGACTGCCCTTGCTCCGGCCATGCTTTCAATAGCATCCTCACATTCCTGTTTCTGCTTATACAGACTGTCAAGTTCTAATTCTTTTGTATAGATTGCATTCTCTATCTTTAAATAAATCTCCATCGTGTTGCGCACTTCCGGAGGATATTTTCTCTGAAAATCCATATAGGCATTGCCCAATATCGCAAGCTCCTTATTCACATCCCCTATCTTCTTCTCAAGAAGAGTCAAGGTATGCATGGCTGACTCGTCTACGCCTAACTTCAGCACTGTTCGCAAATTGGCATGATTGCCGATATTAAAGGCTTTGATTCCCCGTACTGCCTGGGCAACGCCTCCCGCAATCATTCCCTTTCTGCCCTGAATCACTATGTTGCCTTCCGCATACATATTACAGTTCAAGGCATAATTGGCATGGATATCGCCATGGGAAATAACATTAATCGATTCAAAAAACTTGGCAGTCACCTTTTTCCCTGCCTCAATTACCCCATGGCCTGCGCCGTTGGCTCCCTGCCGCAGCAAAATCTCGCCGCCGCACTTAATCATAGCGCCTTCCACCGCGCCGTTCACAATGACATCTTCTGTGGCCCGGATTACGGACCCGGCTCCTACATTGCCCTGTACATAAACGCAGCCGTCAAAATCTACATTACCTGTGGCGGCATTGACCTCTTCCACCACATAAAGTTTGGTAATCTCTATCTTATTGTCATCAATTAAATCAATCTTTCCACTGGTAGCGGCAATGTATGTCTTTCCATCCGGCAAAAGCACAAAACCATGGCCGGTGAGTACATTCATCTCATGGCCCTTTTTCACATTTAAATGCTTACCGGTTACCGTATAACCCGGCGTGCCATACTCCGCTTCATGGTAAAGGGCGATTTTCTGCCCTTCCTCTACCAACTCATACCAGCGTATATGCTGATAATCTACAGAGCCATCATGTAACACCTTGGGGGTTCTGTCCATGGTGGTCTTAAAAAAGTATTCGTACCAGCCGTCTTTTCCTGCGCCGGACACCTTGCCTCTGGCAATGAGCACCGACTGGTTATACAATTTCTCCTTCACCAGCTTCTCTACTGCGGATTTGATAACGCCCTTAGTCACTCCCTCTGACTTTAGGACCTGTAAAACCTCCTGCACTGTAACCGTCTCGTCCGGCTTGCATTTTAACTCAATTCTGGCCTCCATCTCATCACTGCTGATAAAGACCACAAACTGCTGGTGCTTTAAAACCTCTGCCGTTCCGTCTACAATTCCTACTGTGGCGCCGGTGGACAGGGCTTTCCGCTTTCTGGCCATATCCGTTGCCGTATACATAAACCGGCAGTAGGAACTGATATCAATTCCTTCCTCTAGCCCCAGGCGAATCTCCCGCATCTGCTGCCAGGAAAACAGGGAATTAATGTAAGGTTTCACATCCACCCTGTGCTCTAAGCCCAGCCGAATCTCCCGCATCTGCTGCCAGCCATACTCTATGTTGGCATAAATCTTCGGGTCGATTCCTCCCTCAAGGCCGTTGCAAATCTCCCGAATGGAGGCTCCTCTGAAATCTTTGCTGAGATAGGGCTCAATATCCAGCTTCTTCTCTAACGCAATGCGAATCTCCTCAATCTGTTCAACATTATAGCCCTGTTTGATGTAATCAATGATCTCTACCTTGCTCAAGGTAGCTTTTCGCAACTGGCGCAGCATACCGGCTTCCAGCCTGGAAAACTTAGACAGGTCAATGCCTCTCTCCAGACCTTTCCGAATCTGCCGCATTTTCTGATAATCCAGTTCGGGGGAAGCATACTTCTTATAGTCTAAACCTGCCTCCATTCCCAGACGGATCTCTTCCATTTGAAACCAGTCGTATTCCGGTCTGGCGTACTGGCTGACATCCACGCCCGCCATCATGCCCAGACGAATCTGCCGCATCTGGATTGCCAGATATTCCTTCTTTGCAAAAAACGACACATCCAGATGATCCGCAAGTCCGGTATCAATCTCTAACTTCTGGTCAATATCAAATTCTACATTATTATATGTCAGCATTCTGCAGCTCCTCAATCGCCTTTCGTATCACAGCATACTTTGCCTTGACAAGTTCAAACTGCTTTAATGCCTCATCACTCCACTCTCCATGTCGTAAGAGCTCTGTCAAATTATCCACAGGAACAAAAAAATCAGAAAATGCCATGTTCTGGCACAGTCCCTTAAGGGTATGCGCCTCCCTGAATGCATCCTCATAATTCCCATTGTCAACAGCCGTACACAAATTGTTAAAGGTTTCATCTCGCAAAAACATAAACAGGAATTTCTTAATCCTCGCATCATCCAACATCCGCTTGATTACGGTTTCATAATCCTCCTGCATGGCCATATAGCACTCTTTAACAGTCATCTTGACCCCCCTTTTTCCAATTTTCCTAAAACTCCCCTATATTCTAACAGAAAATGTAAATCTATTCAACAACAAATCACTTTTTTCCCTCAAAATCCACCTAAAATCTTCCCTCTGTTCCCCCATTTCCTATTTCCTGTTTCCGGCAGGCAGACTTCTCTCCCGCCCTTTTGTATTGGAAACGCCGCCGGAAGGGGCAGTATCCTTTCCTGTTTTCCCGACACGCGGTTTTTTAGAAATCCGCTGCCGGGCTGTCCTGCATGTTGCATGTGCGAAGAAGTGTCTGAGCACCGGGTTAGGGGTGCTGGGCAAACATCTTACAGCCACGCTTTCGCTCTGTTGAAAACGCAGCGGTACATAAGCGGAGGACGTCTAAGTCTATCAAATAGGATAAACTTTTATGTCCTCCGCAAGTACCGGCGTTTTCAAAGGGGCTTAAGATGTTTCCCAGTCACCCCTTCCCGGTGTGAGTTCTTCGAAAGCACATGCAATCAAACATGCAGGACAGACCGGCAGCAGGATTTCTTAAAACCGAAAACAGTGCGGGAAAAACAGGAAAGGATACTGCCCCTCTGGCGGCATACAATTAAAAATTAAGGGCGGGAAAGCACCCTGCCTGCCGGAAATCAGGGTGCCTTCTAAATGGGGAACAGAGGGAAGATGGTCAGGCGGTTTTGCCGGTGTAGAGCTGGTAATATTTCCCTTTCTGCTCAATGAGTTCATCGTGGGTTCCCTTTTCGATTATGCGCCCCTGCTCTAAGACTACAATGCAGTCACTGTTGCGCACAGTGGAAAGCCGGTGGGCAATGACAAAGGTGGTTCTGCCCTTCATCAGCTTATCCATTCCGTCCTGTACCAGCCGCTCAGTACGGGTATCAATGGAGGAGGTCGCCTCGTCTAAAATCAGCGCCGGCGGATTGGCGATAGCTGCCCTTGCAATGGCTAAAAGCTGCCGCTGT